>JBDKGM010000067.1:0-93857 GCA_039798185.1 Bacteroidota bacterium | reverse complement strand
GCGGAGCCAAGATTGAAACGGACGACCCGACCCCGAGTTAACCCAACGTTTATTGGACCGAATTGTTTTCGAGGGGGCGCGCCCTAATTAATGGGACAATGTGTCGATTAGTCAATGTGTCGATGAAACAATGGGAAGTTAGGCAATGATTGAGACAGTAATTCATTACACTTTATAAACTTCTTCCACTATTCCACTATTAAATGATTTAGTCTTTAACTCCGAGTTTGGTGAGGATATCTTCCATAAGACACCATTTGGTGATGGACGATTGGAGTAAGTTGGCGCCCACAAAGGCGGTGAATCCAAACCAATATTGGTGTACAAAAAGGCCTAATGCCACACTGATTAAAATAAAGCTGCCGGCGATGGCGCGAATGATTCTATTTTTCATAACTTTTGTTAAACGTGATTATCAATTTTTAAAGAAATAGCATGCACTTTGGACAATGAATCCAAAGTGGTATTGAGCGATTGAATAGCTTCGGTGAGTGCATCACATTGGGAATCTTCCAAAAAAATATGGAATAAAACCGAGTCGGTTGTATTACTTTCAGATCCGAACCAATTGGTGGCTAGTCCTTCATCCGCGATTCGGGTATAGCCTTTGACCTCATGAAAAGAATAGTGCATTACGCCTATTTTCTTCAAAACTTCTTGAATTGCTTTTTGGTAATCGGTTATTGCTGTAATCAGTATTAATTTCATAATTCTTTCTTTTAATAAAAGGTCCGCTAGCCACTCAATTCCTTTGTATGCATGAAGTCACTGGCGCTAAACGGACGCTTTTGAATTAGTTATTTTCCCATTTTTTTCGTTCGGTGATATAATAAATCAAGGGCACTACAATTAGGGTAAGTAAGGTTGAAACTATGGCTCCTGCTACAAGTGAGATGGCCAATCCTTGAAAAATGGGATCGAACAAAATAATCGAAGCCCCAATCACAACTGCTCCTGTTGTCAACAAAATCGGTGTGGTACGCACGGCACCCGCATCGATAATCGCTTGTTTTAAGGGAATACCTTCATGGAGTCGAATTTCGATAAAGTCGATAAGCAGAACGGAATTTCGAACCATTACCCCAGCCAACGCAATCATTCCGATAAAAGAGGTTGCAGTAAAGAATGCGCCGAGCAACCAGTGCCCTAATACGATTCCGACTAAAGAAAGCGGAATCGCCAACATCATGACAATGGGTGTTTTGAAGTTTTGGAACCATCCCACAATCAACATGTAGATGATAATGATAACCACCAAAAATGCGGCGCCAAGGTCACGGAAAACTTCGAGGGTGATTTGCCACTCCCCGTCCCATTTCACGGTAAAATTACTCTCATCTTCGGGTTGGCCCATATATAAATCGGATACCGAATACCCAGCAGGTAATTTAATTTTTTGCAGTTTTTCATTCATGCCAAGAATTGCGTAAACCGGACTTTCGAGTGCGCCTGCCATATCCGCTGTAACGTAGACCACTCTTTTTTGGTCTTTGCGGAAAATGGTTTTTTGCAGGGTATCTTTTTTGATTTGAATCAAATCACTGACAGGAACCACATTTCCATGACTTCCTTTAATCTTAAGGGCGCCAATATCATCCAACGAGGATTTATCTTTGTCATCCAATGACAATACGATTCCTACATTGTCATTGGAGGTTTCATCATACAAATTAGAAACTGGATATTCTTTTAAAAGATAGGTCAGATTCCCCACTACTTGCTGCGGTGCAATACCATTGAGCATGGCTTTCTCTTTATCTACTTCCAAATGATACTCGGTTTGAGGTTCCTCTACCATCCAATCGATATCCACAATATCGGGTGTTTGGTGTAAAATGGTTTTCACTTGGTTGGCCACTTTGATTTGCTCTTTGTAATCGGGACCATAGATTTCGGCCACTAATGTCGATAATACAGGAGGTCCGGGTGGGACTTCGATGACTTTCACATTGGCTCCGTACCGTTTGGCGATTTTTATTATTTCGGGACGAACACGTTTGGCAATTTCATGACTTTGCGGATCACGTTCTTCTTTGTGCAACAAATTCACCTGAATATCGGCCATATTGCTTCCTCCGCGCATATCGTAATGACGTACCAATCCGTTGAAGGTAATCGGTGCCGAGGTACCAATATAGTTTTGGTAATTCACCACTTCGGGAACGGTAGAAAGGTATTGTGCAATTTCTTGCGTTACCACGGCGGTTCGCTCCAAAGTGGTTCCTTCGGGCATATCAATTACTACTTGGAATTCATTTTTATTATCAAAAGGTAACATTTTCACGGCAACACTTTTGGTAAAAAACATTGTAACGGAGCCCAACAATAAGAGTACGGTGATGCCTAACATCCAGCGGCGTTTTTTCGAGCTTTCGAGGAAAGGTCGTTCCAATTTATTGTAGACTTTATAAATCCAAGAAGTTTCCAGTCCTTCTTCTGCTTTGTGTTCATTTTCCTCTTTTTCTTGAAGAAAATGATACCCTAAGTACGGCGTGATGGTTAAGGCAACGAACAAAGAAAGTAGCATTGCGATGGAGGCACCGATTGGCATCGGACTCATGTAAGGCCCCATCATTCCCGAAACAAATGCCATCGGGAGAATAGCGGCAATCACGGTAAATGTGGCTAAAATTGTAGGATTACCCACTTCATTAATTGCGAAGATCGCGGCTTGCTTAAACGGTAAGCGCTTCATTTTGAAATGGCGGTGCATATTTTCAGCAATAATAATACTGTCATCGACTACAATTCCGACCACAAATACCAAGGCAAATAAAGTGATTCTATTTAACGTATATCCTAACAAATAGTAGCTAAATAAGGTCAACGCAAAGGTTAACGGTACGGAAAGAAAAACGACTAATCCACCGCGCCATCCCATGGCCAACATGACTAAAACGGTAACGGCAATGATGGCTATTCCTAAGTGCATGAGCAACTCTCCTACTTTATGGGAAGCGGTTTCTCCGTAATTTCGGGTCACTTCCACATGGACATCGTTTGGAATTATGGTTTTCTTAAGTGCTTCCACTTTGGTAATGATTTTCTCCGATATTTTCATCGCATCGGCACCTTTAACCTTGGCAACTGAAATCGTCACGGCAGGATAATCTGAAGGATTTCCGTTCACTTTTTCATTGGCTTTGCCATAACCAAAAGAAACATAACTTCGAGGCGTTGAAGGTCCGTCTTCCACGGTAGCCACTTGTTTTAAGTACACGGGTCTATTTTGGTAAACCCCAACCACCAATTCTTCAATATCTTCAGCAGTTTGCAAAAATTGGCCGGTGGTCACCAAATATTCTTGGTCCCCATGTACTAGTGCACCGGATTGTGAACTGCCGTTGTTGGCTTGAATCATTTGCATAATTCCCAAAGGGTCTACCCCTGTTTCAGCCATTTTATCTTTATCTAAAATCACTTTCACTTCGCGATTACGTCCCCCGATTTCTTTGGTGATGGCAACGTCTTTCACTTTCTCAATTTCAGAAGTCACTTCTTCTGCGATTTGACGCAATTCGAAGTCGTTGTATTTTTCGCTCCAAAGTGTGAGTCCGAGCATCGGCACATCATCAATGGAACGGGTTTTTACGATGGGTTTGTAAACGCCTTGCGGAAATTCATGTTCGTGTTTCATCAACTCGTCATACAATTTCACATAGGAACGTTCGATATCTTGCCCCACATAAAACTGGACAATAATCATTCCTTGGCCGTTCATCGCCATACTGTGAATATGTTCGACCCCTTTGATATTTCCAATGATTTTTTCTAAGGGTTTGATGACCCGACTTTCCACTTCGGCTGAACTGGCACCAGGATATCCTACCATGACATCTGCCATGGGCACATTAATTTGAGGTTCTTCTTCACGGGGAATCAGAAACGAACTGTAGACACCGATAATCATCAGTGCAACCATTAACAAAACCGTCAGTTTTGAATGGATAAAAAAGTGGGCTATTTTCCCAGAAATACCTTCTTTCATATTTCCCTAAATTAGTGTACCGTTACGGGTACACCGTTATACAATCGTCCTTGTGCTGAAACAATGTAGGGTTCGTTAGCGGTTAAACCTGATAAAACTTCGACTTGATTGCCGAAGGTTTTACCTATGCGAATCCAACGTAATACGGCGCGTTTTTGATCACTTACCGTATAGATTCCGATTAATTGGCCTTGTCGTACCAAAGCGGATTCGGGAACGACAACCGATTGTGTTTGCGTTGGTGTTGCTTTGGGTGCTACTGGAAATTGAACGTGTGCAAACATGCCCGATTTCAAGGAAGCCTCTTGGGTATTTAAATTAATTTTAACCAAATATTGCCCGCCTGTATTTTTAGCGGAAGCGGAAACTTCGGTAACAGTTCCAGCAACGGTTTTATTAAGGGATTTTACTTGTACAGTAGCTTTCATTCCATTGTGAATTTGATCGATCGCATTTTCAGCCACCATGGCGGTGATTTGCAAGGCTTTTCCACCTTCGATACTCACTAAGGGCATTCCAGGATTGGCCATATCGCCTTCTTTTACGAAAGTTCCCGTAATTTCACCTGCAAAAGGAGCGGTGATATTGGCATAGTTGAATTGTGCCATCACTTCGTTTCGCATTTGTTTCGCGCCTTCGAGTCCGGCCTTTGCCATCTCATAGCGTGAAGTCATGTCATCCAGTTCTTTTTGGGAAGCCGATTGCTGTTGGAACAAATTTTGGAATCGTTCAAAATCTTTTTTTGCATTTTGAAACGCTGCATTCGCTTGAAGAATGGAAGCTTCTACTTGTGCTTTTTTGGCTTGTAAATCGGTATTATTAATACTCACCAATAATTGACCTGCGGCTACGCGTTGGCCCATTTTCACATGGACTTTGGTCACATAACCCATCATTCGGGTACTTACATTGGCACTACTTACGGCTTCAATTTTTCCACTTGCAGCGACATAATCCTTATTTGAAGTGGTTAATTCACCTGAAACGGTAACAGGAATTGCGGTTTCCGTTGTTATTTTTTTGGTATCCTGACCACATGCTGCTAAAAGAAGCACCGTGGAAAAAACGGTTATGATTTGTATTTTTTTCATGGATTTTGAATTTAGTTCACGATTCATTTTCAGTGTAGGTTGCTATTTTTAGGGTTTTGGATTCAAAAATTGGAGATACTGTTCCGTAAATTGATATTCGAATATCGATTGTTGGTATTCCAGTTCTTTTTGATACATCAAGGTTTCGGATTGTAAAACATCGGTCGTTTTTTCTAATCCTTGTGCAAAACGATTTTGACGAATACGATAAGCTTCTTTGGATTGTTCCCAAGCCAACTGCGCATTGGTCACTTTACTCTTAGCATCTTGGAATTGTCGTTGTGCTTTTTGAAATTCAAGCTGACTCTGTTTTTTATATTGATCGGCTTCAGTTTCAGCCTTTTGAAATTCAGCTTTGGCTTTATCGATTTTACCATAGGATTTCATACCATCAAAAAGATTCCAAGATAATTGGGCACCTAGTAAATAGCCATTCGCTTGAAATCCCATTACTTTACGATCATAAAGTTGATAATTTCCAAAAGCATTTAAGCGTGGAAGCAAACTCATTTGCTGCATTTTAAGCACATTCTTATAAGCTTCGGTTGTTTTTTGATACGCTTGAAAATCAGAACGGTTTTCGTTCAGTGTTGTTATCAAGGTAATTTCAGTTGGACTAACTTCCAGCGTCTCGGTGGGTTTATAAATTCCTTTTATATCTTCGTTGAGTAAGAAAGCGAGATAGTCAGATGCGTTTTGAACATTAGAACGGGCCGATGCTAATTGATTTTTTATTTCGTTTACTCGGACTTGCACGTTTAACACATCTGTTTTTTGCACCATTCCATTCTTAAAATAATTGTCTACGAGTTTTAAATTAGCCGATGCAGTGCCTTCTGCTTTTTGCATCACGGCAACCGCTTTGTAAGCCAATTGCAATTGCATATATGCTTTCACCACTTCAAGTTGCAAGTATTCTTGTGTGCGCTTTGATTGCAAACTATAGGCATCCATTTTTGCTTTGGCTGCTTTTCGTCCCATCCATCCATCCAGATTAATTAGGGGTTGTTGCACTTCAATTTGCGTTGCGAAGTTTTGGGTTCGATTGGGATTATTTAAACGATTGGGATCAAAATCCATTGGTGTTAGAATTTCCTGATTTAATTTTGATCCAAAAGCCATCAACGGGTTTGTGGTGACCATGGCCGTTTGTGAAGCGGAAATTGAGGGCAAAAAAAGTGCGCGGGTTTGTTTATACTCAGCTTTTGCCCCTTGATAATTGTGTTGCGCTATTTTTAGTTGAAGGTTTTGTGTTACTTTTTCCAGTAACCCATTTTTTGAAATGGACAACGTATCTTGGGCTTGGAGTCCGAGGATATTTCCAAGAATCATTGTAGTAAATAAGACTGCTTTTTTCATCGTATATCGGTTATGATGAAGCAAAAATAAGGGTGGATTTTGGGGTGTACAGTTACAATTGTTACTGTGTAACTTTTGTTACATAAACATCCTTGCATTCATATACAAAACTGTATTTCAATGAATTAAAACAAACTACACATATTCATTGACCTATTTTAAATAGAAAATCAATTACTGCAACTTAATTGCATAAAAAAACGCCCCGAGAGGCGTTTACTGAAACCTGTATAGTGATTACTTGAGAACAACTTTTTGGGTTTGATAAAACTTACGATCAAAGATTAATGTAATTTGTACCACTTGTGATTCTGTAGGATCCAATTCAAAATCCATGGTATTTGAACCCACTTTTGATTTTAAAATATCACCTTCCATGAGCATTTTCCCTGAGGCATCGGTTACTAAATATTCCAAGGGAGCTTCATAGGGAAACTCATAATTTAATTTGACTTTTTGATTGTGGGTTGGATTCGGATAAATTTTAAACGTAAAGGGATTATGTTGAATAACGGTCTGGGCATTGAGAACCGGTTGATGGATCAACTTCACTTCATAAATTACAGAAGACGGACTGGTTTGCGCGGTTTGGTTATTTGTAAATGGATTTTGAGATGAACTTGCAATTCCGCCCACAATATGTCCAATTACAAATTCATTGGCTGTTATTTCGTCCAATTTAATCACCTCATTTTCAAAATGCGGCAAAGCATGATTGGGTATAAATTCTGACCCTGCTCCCACATATATTGGCATTTCTTCAGGTTGACGCGTTTCTACCAATTCGTTAGCCGCATTACGTGTCACCCGACTAATGGTTTTTACAAAGGGTACATTCGTATCTTGAATTAAAGTAGAACCTGTGTAATAATATTGACTCATACCGCCAAAAAACAAGGCATGCATTTTTTGATCGGTTGCACTATACATTTCAGCGTGTGCACCATGGTAGTTACTCAATAACTGATTAAAATTAGTTTGGGGTTCATACCCAGTAGCTTTAATATCAACAGGATATAAAAAGGGAAGATTCACATTGATTTGAAAAACTCCTGAAGAAATCATATACCCTTGCGTTCCGTCAGGATACATTTGAGGGACTAAATTATAGTCTCTTCGGTGTAAATGCACGGCATCTACAATCTCTTCATAATCGGTAATTTGCCATTGATTATTGCTATTAATTAACTTGAATTTTTTATAACTATCGGTATAGGTTTGGGTGAATGTGGGATTATTCATGGGGTTATAGCGTCCATCAAATCGCTGTCCTCCAACCAGATAAAACGTATCATCAATTTTAGCCAATTGACCACCTGTTACGGTGAAACGGTTATCGGTTATTTGATAAAAAGCATCCGGTTGCAGTGCACCTGCTTGAACATATTGTACTAAAAGAGGAAGATTAATTATTGTAATTTTATTAAAAGTAATATGATCATTGGCTGTAGCTGAAAAGGCATATCCCCCAATTACAATTAAAGAATCGCCATCTTGATAAAAATTCATGTTGGTTGCTTGTAATTGCTCTTGCAAAGCTGTTGCTAATGACGAAAGCGGAGCAGTCCATTGCTGTTGCGTTACAGGATCGACAACCCGTATCAATGTATTGTTTGAACTCGATGGAAAAGCATTAAAAGGTTGTCGTGCATGAAGTCCGTCTAAACGTCCACCAATAAAAATCCATTTTCCTTGGTATTGGGCTCGGGCATAGGATTGAATTCCTCCAAACCCTGGGACAGTAATTGGTGTTAGTTGAATTTGGTAATCAAATTCAGATTGTGAAAATACCGATGTTAAACTTGTAAGAAGCGTAATTATTAAAAATTTGAATCGCATAATAAGGTTTGTTTTTTTCAAAAGTACTGCCTCAAATTATACTATAATGTAACTCTTGTTACGCAGTCTAGGTCCAAAAAAAAAGCGCTCCCGAAGGAACGCTTTTCTGACATTGAAAAACAAAAATTATGATTTTTTCTCTTCTTTTTTACCAGCGCAACAACCGCCTTTTTTCTCACCTGCTCCACACGATTTTTTCTCTTCTGTAGAACATGATTTTTCAGTTTTTGCTTTCTTCTTATCTTTTTTAGCTTGTTCTTGAGCCATTCCATTTACTGAAAACAAAACAGCGATTGCTAATGCAGAAACAATTTTTTTCATGTGTTATAATTTAATGGTTATTATTGATATTCAAATTTACTTAACTATTTCATTCATTTGTTTTTTTGACTCTTAATACTTCCTTAATTTTTAGGTTTAGGAAAAAAAAGAGTGCCGAGTAAGCTACCCATTACTACACCATAAAGTGAACTATTAAATGGTTTTGAGGTAATCATGCAAGTTCCTGAGGCACATCCCACATAATAGTAATAACCGTATCCAGCAATACCGCCAAGCAATGCCATTAGTACCGGACCCACTATCCACTTTTTCATCACAACTTTTTCGCTTCTATCGTTTGTATGATTTGTTCTTTCGAAACCACTCCAGATTGACGCCAAAGCAATTGTCCTTTTTGGTATAATAACATTGTTGGCACACCGCGAACTTGTTGCATAGCTGCTAATTCTTGGTTCTTATCCACATCCACTTTTAAAATGGAAACCGAGTCCCCCATCACGTCTTTAACTTCTTTTAAGATGGGTGCTAACATTTGACAAGGTCCACACCAAGTGGCATAAAAGTCAATTAAAACGGGTTTTTCAGAATGTATTAATTCAGCAAAACTACTGTTCATAGGTTTCTTTTTTATAATTTACCGCACAATTTCCTTGTAGTCCACATCCCCAATTAAATAGAGCTTGGAGCAGAAAAAAAATTCCCATAGGTACAAATATCCACTGACGGGTTTCGTAAGCATTGGCGAATAAAAATCCGGCAAAAACTAAGCGTACCCAACGCATGACATGCCAATTGGAAAACAGTTTATTTTTCATTATTTTAATGTTGACGGACAAACATAGGCAGTCGTTTTGATTCCGGTTTGACGAATCGCCGCAAAACCTCCTTTGATGTCAATTACATTATGGTAACCTCTAGCTTTCAATATAGAAGCGGCAATTACGGAACGATAACCGCCAGCACAATGAATATAAAACGAATCCTGTTTTGGAAATTCCGTCAAATGTTCATTTAAAAAGTCTAACGGTGTTGAAGGAACTTCTTCAATATGTTCGGCAGCGTATTCCCCCGGTTTACGAACATCGAAAACTTGAATGCCCTCAGGCAATAACGCTTCAAGTTGTGTAGCCGTAACGGAATTCAATGTGTCGTATTCTTTACCTGCATTTTTCCAAGTATCGAAACCGCCATTTAAATAACCAATTGTTTGATCATAGCCTACGCGTGCAAGTCGGGTAATCGTTTCTTTCTCACGCCCTTCTGGGGTAACCAATAAAATAGGTTGTTTATAATCCAAGATTAATGCCCCTACCCATGGAGCGAATTGACCGTCTATACCGATAAAAATAGAACCTGGAATATGGCCTTTTGAGAAATCATCTTGGTGACGGACATCCAAAATTAAAGCATCCGTTTCATTGGCAGCGGCTTCAAAAGCATTGGCATCAAGCACTTGCGCTTCTGCAATTATATTTTCTACGTTTTCGTAACCTTCTTTATTCAATTTAACATTCATCGGGAAATAAGCAGGCGGTGGTAATAATCCATCGGTTACTTCCTTAATAAATTCTTCTTTGGTCATGTCAGCACGCAAAGCATAGTTAGTTGCTTTTTGTTCGCCTATCGAACCAACGGTCTCTTTACTTAGATTTTTTCCACAAGCACTACCTGCACCATGTGCGGGATATACTATAACATCATCGGCTAGTGTCATAATTTTTGTACGAAGACTTTCAAAAAGAATTCCAGCCAATTGCTCTTGGGTCATATCGGCTGCTTTTTGCGCTAAATCAGGTCGACCTACATCCCCTAAAAACAAGGTATCACCACTAAAAAGCGCATGATCTTTACCGTTTTCGTCTTTTAACAAATAGCAAGTACTTTCCATGGTATGACCAGGCGTATGTAAAACAGTAAGAGTAATGTTCCCTAACTGAAAAACTTCGCCATCCTTAGCGACATGCGCGTTAAATGTTGGATTTGCATTTGGCCCATATATAATTGGAGCTCCCGATTTCTCTGCAAGCGTAACGTGACCGCTTACAAAATCAGCATGAAAATGCGTTTCAAAAATGTATTTGATAGTGGCACCATCATTAAAAGCACGATCTAGATAGGGTTGAACTTCACGAAGCGGGTCAATGATTGCGACTTCTCCATTACTTTCAATATAGTAAGCACCTTGCGCTAAACATCCTGTATAAATTTGTTCGATCTTCATGATACGGAGTATTTTTTTGGTAAATCTAATAACTTGAATGGAAACGTCATGTAACCCTTGTTACAAATTTAACAAATAAAGAAGCACCGTCGGACAAACGGTGCTTCTTAAAACTAAAAACAAAAAAAACACTCCCTACAACAAAGTGGTAGGACACTTGTAATCGGACTTCGGTAAGGTGCTATTTTTTAAGCCACCAAACCCTTCGATGATATCTACAAAATTTTCATAACCCCGGCTTTTCAAAATAGATGCCGCAATCATACTGCGGTACCCTCCGGCACAGAAAATTATAAAGGGTAATTCTTTAGGAAACTCCGCCAGATGTGAATAAATGGCATTCAAAGGAATATTAATCGACTCTACAAAATGTTCCGAATCGTATTCACTTTTTCGTCGCACATCAATTAAAATTGGATTATTTTGCAAGACATACGAATCGAAATCAGCACTTGAAATGCGATCGATTTGTTCAAACTCTTTTCCAGCTAGTACCCAACTTTTAAATCCGCCTTGTAAATATCCAATACTATGATCAAAACCCACTCGTGAAAGTCGGATAATGGTTTCCTTTACATTATCTTCATTTTCGGCAACAATCAAAATCGGTTGACGAATGTCTGTTATAAGTTCGCCCACCCATGTTCCAAAACTTCCATCCAATCCAATGTTGATACTATTGGGAATAAATCCTTTAGCAAATTCAACTGCTGAACGTGAATCGATGATTACTGCTTTGGTTTCATTTGCAATCAATTCAAATGTTTTGGCATCGTAGGCTTTCTGACCTTGATGTAAAATGGTATCTAAACTGGAATATCCTTTGATATTCATCAAAACATTTTCGGGGAAATATTTAGGTGGAGTGGTCAAACCTGTAAGCAATTGCACCACAAATTCATCTTCTGACAAAGCTGGATTTAAGGCATAATTAGTTGCTTTTTGATTGCCAAGCGTATCGGTAGTTTCTTTACTCATTTTTTTACCACAAGCACTTCCCGCTCCATGATTGGGATACACAATTAAATCATCCGCAAGGGGCATTATTTTCTCGTGAAGTGAATGGTAGAGCATGCGTGCTAACTTTTCTTCAGTCAAATCGGCAATAACATGTTGTGCTAAATCTGGACGACCTACATCACCAATAAACAGGGTATCTCCAGAAATAATACCATGCTCCTTATCGTTCTCATCGATGATAAGGAAGCAGGTACTTTCGAGTGTGTGCCCGGGGGTATGGATCACTTTTATTTTTACTGCTCCCACTTTAAAAACTTGGCCGTCTTCTGCTACTAAGGCATCAAATTCGGGTTTTGCTGTAGGACCGTATACTATTTTTGCATTGGTTTTTGCCGCTAAATCCAAATGACCGGATACAAAATCGGCGTGGAAATGAGTCTCGAAAACATAGTTTATTTTCGCACCCTCTTTTTCGGCACGATCAATATATGGAAAAACTTCACGTAACGGATCAAAGATGGCTGCTTCACCCTCACTTTCTAAATAATACGCCGCATGGGCCAAACAACCTGTATAAATTTGTTCTAACTTCATTTTCGATCAATTTCGGTCAAAGTTAGATACAGCTTTAGCTAGAAAAAATGATAAATATCAGGTGTTTACGAAGAAAAAAAGAATTCTTTGATTAAAATATAAAACCCCATTGTTAAAACGAAGTAGCCAAAAATCGTTTTCATTTTATCGCCCGAAATTACCTTCGATAAGCGATTCCCAATTAGAACCCCAACGAGTGAACAACCGGTGAAAGTAAAAATCATCGTATAGTCCATTGTTTGCTGACCAACATCGCCTAAAAATCCGATTAAGGATTGTAGTGCAACGATGAATAAGGAAGTACCTATTGCTTTTTTGATGGGAGTATTGGCTAAGAATAATAAAGCTGGAACGATTAAGAATCCGCCACCTGCTCCAACAAATCCAGCAACCAATCCGATAGCAAGTCCAACCAAACTATTCTTCAACGGACTAACGGGAGTCGTAGTTGGCGATTCTTTTACGGGTCGAATCATTTTCCAAGACGCTAAAATCATTACGACAGCAAATACCGCCATGATAAGTAAACGTTTTGAAAAAGAAAACTGTTCCGTGATTTGGATTGTATCTGGAATTGAAGGAACCAATAATTTCCGGGTTAAAAAAACGGCAATTAAAGTGGGTATCCCAAAGGCAAGTACTTTTTTAAAATCGACTAAATCGTCTTTGGCTTTTTGAATACCGCTGAACAAAGCGGAAATTCCGACCACAAATAACGAGTATGCGGCTGCCAAAACGGGTTCGATTCCCATGACATACACAAAAATGGGCACCGAAAGAATCGAGCCACCACTGCCTATTAATCCTAAGGAGATCCCAACTAAAACGGCTAAACCGTATCCTATGATTTCTGTTCCATTCATGGTAACTGATATTGAAGTCCGAAAGTAATTATATTTTCTTGAATAGTAGTAGTCTGATGAAAACGATGTAACCAAAGGTAACCTGTTTCTATTTGAAAATTAGGGATAGGTTCCCATTTCACCATCATTCCCAATCGATTTTGTTCACTTTGCAAAAAATTGGTTTGTTGCATCGAATTAGCCATCCACTCTTCGTAGGCTTTTATTTTTAATTTGGGAGTAATTGGAACATTGTAAGCAATCATAAATCGATAACGAAATCCATTGTCATTTTGATCCATATAGCGATAATCAAATAATGTACGTAATAAAATTCCGGGGCCTTTTGTATTCCATTGGTAACCTAATGACCACCTCCATTCATTAAGAAGTTGGCGAATAGAAAGATCGCTTGGTTGAATCATCGCTTTTGCTTTAAAAAAAGAAAACGGAATAATAAGGATTTGGTGTTTTTTTAAAGTATAAAAAGTCCATATCCGAAAGGACTGCATTAAGTCTGTAAATCCGTTTTGGTTGGGCAATACATCTTCTTGAAAACGATATTGAAATTCAGTTTCATAGGACCAATGATTTGAAAGGTCGTGATGCAATGTAAATCGGTTCCAATTTTCCCAACGGTTCTGACTTTGACCGAAGTAAAATGAAAAAAAGAAAACAATAAGTACCAAAAAACGGCTTTTCACTTCCAAAATTTTAAGCAAAAAAACCGTTAATTAATTTTATAATTTGTTACAAATGTTACGCTTAGAGCAATTCAATGGATGCACGATGCAGACGAATTTCTCCTTTATTTTCTAAAGCTTTCAACAACCTTGAAACCACAACACGAGACGTATGTAGATCGTACGCAATTTCTTGATGGGTCGCTTGAATTTCTTTGGATTTTGCAATCTTGGATTTATCGATTAAATAACTAATTATGCGTTGGTCCATATTCATAAAAGCCAAACTGTCGATCGTGGAGAGCATTTCTTTCAAACGGCTGTTATAACTGTTGAAAACAAAATTACGCCACGACTTGTATTTCCCTAACCATTCTTCCATGTGTTCAACAGGAATCATCACCACTTGTCCAGAAGTTTCGGCTTGAGCACGAATCTCACTTCGTTTATCCCCCATACAACAAGCAAGTGACATGGCGCATGTATCTCCTTTTTCAATAAAATATAATAACAATTCCCCTTCATCAAAATCTTCCCTAAGAATTTTAATTGCTCCATTCAGGAGTAAGGGCATTTTACGAATATAATCGCCAAAATCAATAAGAACATCACCTTCATTAAAATTTTTAAGTAATGAAATTTGAGCAATTTCATCAATTAATTTTTCTTCAAAAATACCGCCATAGGTTTGTAGTAACTGTTCTTTCATTTCCATAAAAAAAGACAAAACTGAATGTTCTGTCTTCAAAAATAATTAAAATTTCTTTTTACTTACACTTTCTCGCCTTTCAACATTTTATTCCAATACAAATAAGGAAGTATATATTTTTTCAGCATCCATAAGCGCCAATGGGGTTTGAAGCTTTTAAAAACCAACATTTTCTTTAGTTCAGGATCTGGAGTAAACTCATTTTTATAATTAAATTCTGCTAAAACCATTTCACCATACCCTGTTACTAGTGGACAAGATGAGTAACCATTGTAATCTTTATTATCTGCTTTTTGACCTTTAACAAGACGCACTAAATTATCCACTACCACGGGAACTTGCTTGCGAATGGCGGCTCCTGTTTTGGCGGTAGGTAATCCAGCAATATCACCCAATCCAAACACATTGGCGTAGACATTACTCTGCATACTATTGTGATCCACATTCATCCAACCAGCCTCATTGGCTAATTCAGAATATTTTAAAAATGAAGGTGCTTCTTGCGGTGGTGCCAAATGCAAGAAATCAAATGGAATTTGAATCGTTTCGTCACCAGTGTGTTTTTCATTCAAAATATTGTTTTCATTGATTACACACATATTTTCTTTCGCACCAACTTCTCTGAAATAAATAATTTTATTAACACTATCAATTTTATGAGGAGCATAGAAAGTTTTCAAATGGATATTGTAGCGTCCAATTACCTGCATCAAGGTTTCGGCTACAATTTTTACTCCAAAAATAACCGACCCAGGTGTTGCAAAAACGATGTTTGTTTTGGAAGCAATACCTCTTTTTTTGAAATAATGTGCTGACATATAAGCTGTTTTTTGAGGTGCTCCTCCACATTTTATGGGAGTAGTAGGTTGCGTAAAAATCGCATTACCCCCTTCAAATTTCTGTAATAATTCCCATGTTTTACGTGGATCTACATAATTGCTACATACTACCCCAGATTCAATTCCTTCTCGTAATCCTTCTATTCCATCTAAATTATTGACTAAACCAGCAGCTACTACCAAATAATCATACGTGAGAGAATGCTCTTTTACAGTTTCTAACCGATTTTCACCTGGAATTAGTTTGCGAACTGCATCCTTTATCCAATGCACCCCTTTGGGGATCAACTCGGAAGTTGGTCGAACGGTTTTATTGTAATCAAAAGTACCTGCTCCAACTAGTGTAAAAGCGGGTTGATAATAATGTTGTTCCGAAGGCTCGATAATTGCAACCGACAATCCTTTTTGTTTCTTCATTAATTGAGCCGCTACCATAATTCCGGCAGTTCCTCCTCCAATAATAAGTATTTGATAATGTGCCATGGGAGTATTTTTTTGGTAAAAGTATCCGACTACACTTGGAGAAAAGGTAACAATTGTTACAATAATTAGATATTCATAAAAAAAAGCGTTTAAAAAAACGCTTCTTCTAAATTTATACAGATATTAAAAAAGATTATTTACTTTTTTAGATAATTTTTCTCATAAAGCGCAATCCATTGCTGGGGTGTCATTTTTTGACACAATGCTGCTATAAGATCAAAGGGAATTTCAGCTGGTTTCTTAAAACGGATACAACTTTTACCCATATCCAACTTGGTTTTACAATATTTAGGATATTCGGCAACAAACCAATTCAAAAGACTTTCGTCTCCATAAATCCCCATGTGATAGAGGTTGATGGAATTTTTTTGAGAAGCTACAGAAAGAAAAGGAAGTGCTTGATCTTTGGCACAATGATAACCTGGTGGATAAATTTCAAAAGGTACTACATAAGTCAGCATGCCATAACTCATGCCTTCTTTAAATCCTTCGGGTAAATTTTCACTGATGACAGCGCGTAGTTTGAGCATCGCTTCTACTCGATCCGCTGGAATTTCTTTCATGTATTCTTCCGGTGTTTTTGCTCCCGATTGCATAGGCTTTGATTTAAGTTGGTTTCACAAATATAAATGTATTTTTTTTCCTAGTTTTACATCTGCTAAAACAAAAACTTCATGTCGCATAAAAGCCCTATTCGAAAGGATAAAACCTGTTTAAATTGCAATCATGTGGTTGCCGAGCGTTTTTGTCCAAATTGTGGACAGGAAAATACGGACACTCGCAAAACTTTCTACCACCTTTTTGTCCATTTTTTTGAAGATTTAACGCATTATGAAAATGCTTTTTGGAAAACGATTCGCAATTTACTTTTCAAACCTGCATCATTAACCCGCGAATATTTATCGGGTAAGCGTTTGTCGTATTTGGCACCTGTGCGTTTATACATTTTTATCAGTTTTGTAACCTTTTTATGCCTAACCCTTTTTACAAATCCGGGTGAACTTGAAAAAGATGAATCTACGGTAAATATTACAGATCAAAAGGCCAATCGAATCATTCAAAAACACAAAAAAAATCCGGCTAAAGAAATTCAATGGTTGGAAAGTCAGGCCCAAAAAAATGAAACTCCTAAACCCATTATTGATTCCTTGCGACTATTGGTAGAACAACGCGAAGAAGCCAAGATAAATCGGGAGGCTTTTCTAAATTTTGGCTACAATACCATTCGCGAAATGGATTCTATTCGTGAAAAAAATCCTGAGAAAATTGGGGATTTTGAATATTGGATCAACAAAAAAAGTATTGAAGCCAAATACCGAATTCCGCATGATCAATTGGGCGCAAAATTCATGGAATCCATGATTCACAATTTCCCTAAATCACTCTTTATTTACATGCCACTTTTTGCCTTAGTACTTTGGCTTTTCCACAATAAAAAACGCTGGTATTATTTTGATCATGGGATTTTCACCTTGCATTATTTTTCCTTTTTATTACTTATAAATTTGTTGGTAATGCTTGTAGAAGAGGTCTTGGATCTTCTTGGAAATGGAACATTTATTACCCTTTTACAAATGATCACAAGAACCGTTACGTTGATCTGGATGTTCTATTATTTCTTTCCAGCGCATCACCGCTTTTATGGGGAAAGTCGCGGAATATCCTTCTTAAAAAGCATCGGAATACTAATTATCAATGTCATTTTAATTTCAATTTTATTGATTGGATTAATCATTTATTCGTTTGTAAATCTTCATTAATATGAAAAAAATCCTAGCACTGATTACGGCTTCGTTTTTTGTTTCGTGTTCGGGAACACAATCTACAGCCCCAAAAGCAGCTCCAAGCGGACCTGTTACCCCCATTTCCTATATGGAAACAATTACGTCAAATGAACTTAAAACCTACCTCACTGTTGTCGCTTCTGACGAAATGGAAGGTCGGGAAACGGGTAGTCCGGGGCAAAAGAGAGCGGGAATGTATTTAATAGAGCAATACAAGAAAAATGGAATTCCTTTTCCCAAAGGAGCTACGAGTTATTACCAACCTATACCGGCTACTTTTTTAAATGCAAAACGGAATGAAGGGTTAAACGATTCCGAGAATATTTGGGCGTTTATTGAAGGTTCAGAAAAACCGAATGAAATTGTGGTGATCTCGGCACATTATGATCATGTGGGCGTGAAAAATGGTGAAGTATATAATGGTGCCGACGATGATGGCTCAGGAACTGTTGCTTTATTGGAAATTGCACAAGCCTTCCAGAAAGCTAAAAAAGAAGGCCACGGACCAAAACGTTCATTGCTGTTCCTTCATGTTACCGGTGAAGAGCACGGTTTACACGGTTCGCGTTACTATTCAGAAAACCCATTATTTCCCTTGGCCAATACTGTTGCGGATGTTAATATAGACATGATTGGCCGTCGCGATGTAAAACATGCCGACAATGGCAATTACATCTATGTCATTGGATCTGATTATTTATCGAGTGATTTGTATACTATTTGTGAAGCCGTCAACACTAAATATACCCATCTTGATTTAGATTACAAATACAACGATCGTAAAGACCCTAATCGTTTTTATTATCGTTCTGACCATTACAATTTTGCTAAAAACAATATTCCTTCTGTATTTTTATTCAGTGGCGTGCATGCCGATTACCATAAGGCAACCGATGAAGTTGACAAAATCGAATTTGATTTGCTGACCAAGCGGGCACAATATGCATTTACAATTGTGTGGGAAATCGCTAATCGTGAGCAACGATTACTTGTTGATAAAACCGATCCTGAAACAAAAAAATAAGTAGGGCTAAAATTGTAGCACTTTACTATTATCGAAAACCTTTTTGGTATTCTGCTAATAATGTATCGGAAAAGAACAAGCCCGTATAGGAATCATAGGCTTGTCGGTTTGACGTTTCCATAGTTTTGAAAGCGTCTTGGTATTTTTTTAATTGCTCTGGCGTCAATAAATTACGGTATTCCATTTCTTGTTTGACTAACAGTTGCATAAAGGTATTGGTTGCTTTTACATCGCCTTGCGAGAGCATTAAAATATATGCTTGATACATGGTTTTGTATTGACTAATAAACAACTCCTTAAAAATTGGATTTTGTGCTTCTGTATAATTCACAATGCCAAAAGTTAATTTTCCTTTGGTTTGCCAAAACAGTTCTTCGCCTTTATCTCCCGGTTGCGAGACAAAATGCTGAATTACCGCTAACTTAATTTTTAAAGTCCGTTCAATTTCTGGGGGCAATCCTTGCATACTGCCGTGATGAGCCTCCGTGGTTGCTTTTGTGGTAGGTTTTTTTTTCTTTTTTGCTTGACCCAATGCAATACAGGGCAAGAGTAATAAAAGCAAAAGAAGATTTTTCATGGCGAAGTTTTTTTCAAAAATAAAAAAGAAACCGATAGAAAATAAAAAAGCCCCGAAAATTCAGGGCTTTGGTGTTTTTGGGTGAATGAGGGGTCTCGAACCCCCGACCTTCGGAACCACAATCCGACGCTCTAACCAACTGAGCTACAATCACCGTTTGTAGTTGCTAGAGAGGAATCCTCTTTTGCGGTGGCAAATATATTGCAAACTTTTTCTTTTACAAAGCTTTTTTAAAGAAAATTAAATCAAATCTCCTAAGCTATTGACGGCCAAATACCTTTCAACCGTATAGCCTTCCGCAAATTCAACACCAACTATTCGTCCTAAGTCTTGCGCACGGTATTTTACACTATCCAAAAAGTTTTTTGTAGCGATTGGCGTTGTAGGTTCGTTGGAATTTGGATTATAAAATTGTGACCCATAAGCTAAAATGGATTCCATTTTCACCTCCATAAAACCCGTAATATCTACTACAAAGTCAGGTTCTATATTTTTCCATTGAATATAATGATATACTGCTTTAGGTCGCCAAGCAGCTTGAAGACTTCCCTCCCATTCGGTTTCTATTTTTCGTAAACCTGAAAGAAAACAAGCATCAGAAACTAACTTACTTCCTTTTCCATGATCGATATGACGGTCATCTATGGCATTACAAATCACAATTTCGGGTTGGTATTTACGAATGGCCTGAATTATTTTCAATTGATGGGTTTCATCATTGACAAAAAAACCATCACGCATGTCAAGGTTTTCACGCACAAGAATTCCGAGGATTTCGGAAGCTTTAGCGGACTCGCTGTTGCGAATTTCAACCGAACCTCGGGTTCCCAATTCACCACGGGTAAGGTCAATAATCCCCACTTTTTTGCCTAAAGCCACTTCTTTTGCAAGGGTTCCACTACAACCTAATTCGACATCATCAGGATGGGCTCCAAATGCCAAAATATCTAATTTCATTGTCTATTTTTTTTCAAAATTACGGATTATTTACAAGGCACGTTTAACAATTGCAGCTTTATGTACCGTTTCTAAAAATTCTTTCTCGGGTTCGCTCCCCGCATTGATTCCACAACCCACGTAAACATGAACCTGATTGTTTTCCCATTGCATGCAGCGCAAATTCACATACAAATCAGCCGCTCCTTTTTGAAGTGTGCTGAAATTGGTATTCCATTCTCCCAAATAGCCCGCGTAAAATGAGCGATCATAACCTTCATTTTCCTTTATAAATTGAAAAGCGGCCTCTTTTGGAAAACCACAAACTGCAGGAGTTGGATGCAAAGCTTCCACAACAGATTGCCAATCATCAACCACTTTTGCTGCTATATCGGTTTTTATATGAACTAAAGACCCTGCCTGATGGGTATAGGGTTTAGAATGTTGAATTTCTGTAGAAAAGGGTTGCAACGAAGCTAAAATATAATCGGTCACCCATTGTTGCTCTTCGGTTTCCTTTTGTCCCCAAATTACATCAACAGTCGCTTTTGCTACTTGCGTTCCAGCTAGTGCCACTGTTTTGAGTAGGTCACCTTCTTTTTTCAATAACTGCTCTGGTGTGGCACCCATCCAAAATCCAGTTTGGGGATGAAACCAAAGGTATCGGAAAGCTGTGGGATAACTGTGAATCAATTTTTGAAACGACTGCCACGGATCGGATTGTGCTTGTTGTAAGGTTTCTTTTCTGGACAATACCACTTTGTGAAACGCACCGTTCGCGATGGCGTTCACCGCTTTTGCAACGGCTTGTTCAAAACGTTCTTTATCCACATCCAAATAGTTCGGTTGACTATTTTCCAGATAAAAATCAGAATCATCAATCGTTTCAAAATACAAATCGGAATCCGCTTGATTGATTTTAAAACGTTGCGTTCCATCGAAACTCACCATAACAAAACCGGGTAAATCATCGGTAAACGCAGCGGTGTCAACTCTAGAAAACAAGCCAATCAACTGATTGGAGTTGGGTTTACAATAACACACAAAGGGCTTGTGCTGTGCGTAACTTTCACGTAGTTTGGAAACTATAAAATCCATTACCGTTTGGGCAAAATCATATTGGTTAATTTACACAAGGAAACCAACTTATCTGCCTCATCAACGATACGAATTTCCCACAAATGAATGCTGGCGCCTTTGTGTACGATTTTCGCTGTAGCTGTAACTGTTCCTTCGCGTTTCGCTTTTAAGTGATTGGCTGAAATTTCGATACCGCGAACTTCCTGCTTTTCGGGATTGACAAACATGATTGACGCTGCGCTACCCACGCTTTCCGCTAACGCCACCGATGCACCTCCATGCAATAATCCCATGGGCTGATGCACTCTCGAATTAACAGGCATTGTTGCAACTAAATAATCTTCACCTGCATCAACATACTCAATTTCAAGGGTTTCCATCAAGGTATTTTTACTCCATTCGTTGCACAAACGAAGCATTTTTTCTTTGTCAAACTGCATTTTTTCAAATTTGGGTTAAAATTAGCCCATTTCATTGTAAACTCCAATGGGATTAACATAGAATAAACTTTAAAAAATTACGTTATCCTCGTATGGATTGGTGTATAAAATCAATCAAAATCGTTATTTTTACCGAAATTCATAGACGAATATAATGCGCAACCTATTACTTATTTTTACTGTACTTTCTGGAATATTACTGACTTCATGCCGCGATGATTTTGAATTTGAACCCAGTACGGTCCAACTTCGTTTTTCCAAAGACACGGTGTATTTAGATACCGTATTTACAAATATTGGATCAAGTACGTACCGTTTAAAAGTATACAATGATTCCGACAAAGATATTGCTATTCCAACCGTACAATTGGGTAAAGGAACCAATTCCAATTACCGCATTATGGTGGATGGAATGACGGGTGAAGATGCTGACAATAGCGGAACTGGGGATGGTAAAATCTTTCGTAATGTAGAGTTATTGGCCAAAGACAGTATGTTTATCTTCATCGAAGTTACCTCTGATGTGGCGGATGCGAATCCGACCGATTATTTGTATACCGATAAAATTGAATTTCGCCATGCCAATAATGTCGTTCAAGATGTTGATTTAGTGACCTTAATCCAAGATGCCATTTTTATCTATCCACAAAGAGATAGCCAAAATGTATATGAAACCATTTCTTTAGGTTTGGATGAAAATAATGATCCTATCGAATTTGTAGGTAGCAATTTAAGTGAAAACGACCCTGTCAACGGTGATGAATTGCATTGGACCAATCAAAAACCCTATGTTGTTTATGGTTATGCGATGGTTCCCAACGGTAAAAACCTGACTGTTGATGCTGGTGCTCGTGTTCATTTTCATGCAAATTCAGGTTTAATTGTGAGTCAGAACGCTTCGATACAAGTAAATGGCGGCAATCCACCGGGCAATGATCCCGCAAATTTAACGAATGAAGTTATTTTTGAAGGAGACCGTCTCGAACCTTTATATAGCGATGTTCCGGGACAATGGGGTGCTGTCATGATGCTTTCCGAACTCAACACCAACACCCTAAATCATTTAACAATCAAAAATGCAACTGTGGGATTGTTAGTTCAAAAACGCTTAGCGCTAGGTGAAGATGATACGCACCAACCCAAATTAAATCTCTCCAATGTGCAAATTTACAATTGTGCCAATGTTGGTATTTTAGGTCGTGACGCACAAATCACAGGTTCCAATGTAGTTATTAATTATTGCGGACAAGCTTCTTTAGCGGCTACCCTTGGTGGTTCATACAATTTTACACATTCGACATTTAACAACAATTGGAACAGTTCGAAACAATTTGCTGTTGTTGTGGGGAATTATCTCGAAGTAGACAACACCACTTACATCAGTGATTTAACACAAGCTAATTTTACCAATTGTATCATTTATAGTAGTAATCAAAATGCATTAAAACTGGATAAATTTACACCACCAAGTTCTAGTTCACCCGACGCTACGTTTTCCTATCAATTTACCAATTGCTTAGTAAAATTGAATAATTCAACCGCAAATCCGTTGTATCTTCCCACCAACACAACCAATTTCACCAATTGTTATAACGCCACGAATTCACAAACGTTTAATCCAAAATTTAAAAAAGTTACGGAGAACAAATTATGGCCCACTGAAGATATTTCAACATCAATGCCTGCTGCAAATACCTTAGTCACCACTGACATACTCAATAAATCGCGAATAGCCAATACGTGTATTGGAGCCTATCAGTTTATTGCTAATTAATACCAACCTCCTTCGGGAGGTTTTTTTTGTCAAAAACCTGTGAAAAACTATTGAAATTGGGTTTGCTTCCCTCTCGAGTTTCCCTTACCTTTGTGCCACAACTTACAACAACACAACAATGATTCATTTTTTCGGCAACGAAACCGGAACTGTTTATGCAGTTCAGTCTACTACTCCATTTTCTGAAGAAACGCTACAAAAACTCAATTGGTTGTTTGGAAATACCCAAAAAATTGACCAAGTCGAAATTCAAGGCACCTTTATCGGACCCCGAGCAACCATGGTAACTCCATGGAGCACGAATGCCGTGGAGATTACCCAAAACATGGGGATCAACGGAATTATCCGCATTGAAGAATTTCATACTGCAAAAGAAGGCGCTGTCGATTTTGACCCCATGCTCTCACAGCAATTTGATCGTTTGCATCAAGAAATATTTACGATTCATCTTCAACCGGAACCGATTCTCGAAATTGAAGACATTGCTGCATATAACCAACAAGAAGGTTTGGCATTAAGCGAGGAAGAAGTGAGTTATTTGAATCAATTGGCTGAAAAATTAGGACGAAAATTAACCGACTCTGAAGTTTTTGGATTCTCTCAAGTGAATTCTGAACACTGCCGCCACAAGATTTTCAATGGCACTTTTGTAATTGATGGTGTTGAAAAAGAAACTTCTCTTTTTAAATTAATTAAAAAAACAGCGGCCGAACATCCGAATGACATTGTATCGGCCTATAAAGATAATGTTGCCTTTATCAAAGGCCCCGTTGTCGAACAGTTTGCACCACAACGTGCAGATGTAGCCGATTTTTATACTAAAAAACCCTTTGAATCCGTACTTTCTCTAAAAGCGGAAACACATAATTTCCCAACGACTGTGGAGCCTTTTAATGGTGCTGCAACAGGTTCGGGAGGGGAAATACGTGACCGTTTAGCGGGTGGTCAAGGTTCGCTCCCATTGGCAGGAACTGCAGTATACATGACGGCTTACTCGCGACTTTTAGAAAATCGTCCTTGGGAAAAGGGTATGGAAGAACGACCTTGGTTGTATCAAACGCCGATGGATATTTTAATTAAAGCGTCCAATGGTGCTTCTGATTTTGGTAATAAGTTTGGTCAACCTTTAATTACAGGATCGGTACTCACTTTTGAACATGAAGAAAACAACCGCAAATTGGGTTATGATAAAGTAATCATGCAAGCGGGTGGTATTGGATACGGAAAAGCCGAACAAGCCCAAAAACACGAACCGCAATTGGGGGATCAAATAGTGATTTTGGGTGGAGAAAACTACCGTATCGGGATGGGAGGCGCCGCCGTTTCTTCAGCCGATACTGGTGCTTTTGGTTCGGGAATCGAATTAAATGCCATTCAGCGCTCCAATCCTGAAATGCAAAAAAGAGCTGCTAACGCCATCCGTGGATTGGTGGAAAGTGATCATAATCCGATTGTTTCCATTCACGATCACGGTGCAGGTGGCCATTTAAACTGTCTATCGGAGTTGGTAGAAGCTACAGGGGGTGCTATTGATTTAGACAAACTTCCCGTGGGTGATCCAACCCTTTCTGCTAAAGAAATTATCGGTAACGAATCCCAGGAACGTATGGGATTAGTTATTGGTTCTAAAGATATTGAAACATTGGAGCGTATTGCCGATCGTGAACGCTCTCCGATGTATACTGTCGGCGAAATCACCAACGATCATAAATTTACAATTGAAGGGTCAAAATCAGGGGCGAAACCTATGGATTTAGCCTTGAATGATATGTTTGGTAGTTCGCCCAAAACTCTATTAACCGATCGCACAATCGCACAGGATTATACTGATTTAGATTATAATCCCTCATTGATTCACACTTATTTGGAACACGTTCTTCGTTTAGAAGCCGTGGCCTGTAAAGATTGGTTAACCAATAAAGTAGACCGTTGTGTGGGTGGTCGTGTCGCAAAACAACAGTGTGCAGGTCCGTTGCAACTCCCATTAAACAATGTAGGTGTAATGGCGTTGGACTTTAACGGTAAAGAAGGTGTCGCTACCAGTATTGGTCATGCTCCTATTGCCGCCTTAATTGATCCCAAAGCGGGTAGTCGCAATGCTATTGGTGAGGCACTATCGAATATCATTTTTGCCCCATTAAAAGACGGTTTGCAAAGTGTTTCTTTGTCGGCTAACTGGATGTGGGCTTGTAAAAATGAAGGAGAAGATGCCCGTTTATATGCTGCTGTGGAAGCGTGTTCTGATTTTGCGATCGAATTGGGCATTAATATTCCAACGGGAAAAGATTCCCTATCGATGAAACAAAAATATCCGAATGGCGATGTAATTGCACCTGGAACGGTAATTATTTCAGCGATCGGAAATTGTTCGAATATCACTAAAGTTATCGAACCCGTTGCGCAACGCAATGCGGGATCCTTATATTACATTCCGCTTTCTCAAGATGCATTTAAATTAGGAGGCAGTTCGTTTGCCCAAATACAAAATAAAATCGGTAAAGAAACCCCTACGATTCAAGATGCAACCTATTTCAAAAAAGCTTTTGCTGTTGTTCAAGATTTGATCAAAAATCGTCAGATTGCTGCGGGGCATGATGTAGGAAGTGGTGGTTTGATTACGACACTTTTGGAAATGTGCTTTGCGGATGTGAATCTAGGAGCGAATTTAAGTTTGAACGCTTTTGCAGAAATGGATAGCATCAAAATTCTTTTTGCCGAAAATATTGGATTGGTGCTTCAAGCTCAAGATGATGTCTTATTTGAAGCGGCTTTCGCAAAAGAAGGACTTACAATTTATCCTTTGGGAACTATTGTAGAGGGTGAAACGATAACTATAGATTCGTTACACTTTTCGATCCCGGAATTGCGTAAGATTTGGTTTGAAACCTCTTTTATTTTAGACCAAAAACAAACCCAAAATAACAAAGCGCACGAGCGTTTTACCCATATTTTCAACCAACCCCTAACCTATCATTTCCCCAATCATTTTACAGGAAAAATAGAACCTACTCCCACTGCACGTCCAAAAGCTGCAATCATTCGTGAAAAAGGAAGTAATTCGGAACGCGAAATGGCGCATGCTATGTATTTAGCTGGTTTTGATGTAAAAGATATTCACATGACTGATTTGATTAGCGGTCGTGAAAACTTAGAAGATGTACAGTTTATTGGTGCGGTTGGTGGATTCTCCAATTCGGATGTTTTGGGTAGTGCCAAAGGATGGGCTGGTGCCTTTTTATACAATGAAAAAGCGAATACGGCATTAAAAAACTTCTTTGCACGCCAAGACACCTTATCGGTTGGAATTTGTAACGGTTGTCAGTTGTTTATGGAATTGGAATTGATTCATCCTGAACATGCTGTACACGGAAAAATGCACCATAATGACAGTCAAAAACACGAAAGTATTTTTACTTCAGTAACCGTACAAAAAAACAACTCCATAATGCTATCAACGCTGGAAGGCAGCACATTAGGTGTTTGGGTATCCCATGGCGAAGGAAAATTCCATTTGCCTGAATCAGAAAACAAGTACCAAATTGTGGCGAAATATGCCTATGAAGGTTATCCCTCCAACCCGAATGGATCGGATTACAACACGGCTATGTTATGCGATCAAACCGGTCGCCATTTGGTCATGATGCCCCATATTGAACGTTCGATTTTCCCATGGAATTGGGCGTATTATCCTGATCGTGGTGTAAAAGATGAAGTAAGTCCTTGGATTGAAGCCTTCGTTAATGCCCGCAAATGGATTGAAAAAAAATAGTTGATCCTAAAAAAACCTAACAAGATGCTAATTCGAGTTAGGTTTCTTTTTTATTTTTTATCTTGTGACTTTAAAATCGATCTCCATGAAAATTCGTCCACTTTTTTTCGGCTTATTCTTCTTTATTACGCAATGGGTAGCTGCGCAAGCCATTAAGGAAATTGAAACCGAAGACGGAAAACATTTTATTACTACAACGTGTGAATATCCAATTTTTGGAACGTATCAATTTAAAGGAATGGAACCTGTAGTCGAACTCAATTCAGGAGGAACAGGTCAATACCAGCAACATGATGCCGCCAAACGACCGATGATTTGGGGATTAGAATGTTCGGAAAGTGGCGAATTAAAAGCCACCAAAGGTTATGATAATGTCAAGTATATTTTATACTATAAATTCACAACACCTATTGCCGGCGAACCCGAAGAATCCTGGATTCGCGTGGAAATGACCGTGCATTTGAATTCGGGTAAAATCTTCATCAACGGCGAACGTATGAAGCTATTTAGTGCTAAGGAGGAGAAGAAGAAGTCGTAGTATTTAGTAGTTAGTCGTTAGTCTTTAGTCGTTGGACGTTAGAGTGATTAGTGACTAGTGACTAGTGATTAGTGACTAGTGATTAGTGATTAGTGTAGGGCTTAAGGTTATTGAACGGGTTGTACGTTGCAGTAGCAATACTATACGTTGCATTAGCTCTAATGTTAAATCGTAGCCCCTTAAATGAAAAGAGTGCTAAGTTTTTGGTTTTCAGCGGAGTGTGTTGCGATTTAAGTGCGATCTATTAGAATTTAGATTTTAGATTTTAGATTTTAGATTTTAGAATTTGGTACCGAAATTTCGGGAGGGATTTGAAAATTTTTAATTTGGAATTTTTGGGATAATTGTCCCATTGCCTCATTGCCACATTGACACATTCCCTTTTTACTCCCCTCCTTTTTGCTTACGGGTTTTGTAGTTTTTCAAAAATTCCCCTTTCGGTTTTCCATCGTCAAATGAGCTGAACATCACAGGAAATGCGGCTTGCTGACGGGCTTCTTCGTTGGACCAACCTTCGTATTCAATTCGGTAAATAGCTGAATAAATTTGCGCGCGACCAATGCCGTGATAACAGTGTATTAAAACAGGATAGTTTTTCGGATTATCCATGATTTCATAGAAATAATCCAAGTTCTTTTGATTGGGTACTTGATCCGAACCGTTATTGAAATAATTCACACCAGGAATTTTTTCCACCGCTTCTCTTTCTGCTTTTAATTCGGCCGGAACTTCTGGATTATTGACATCGTCACCCGTACCTGGAAAACGCAAATCGACGATTGATTTGATATGATATTTGTCTACATAATCTTTAATCTCATCTGGTGGAATCACACCGCTTTTATAGACTTTCCCTTCGGTAATTGTCATGAAGTTATGATTAATATGTCGGTCGTAAACATACTTACCACCAACAAGTAAGGCAAGAACACCTAAAGCCAAAACTATTTTATTTCGTAAACGCATTTCTTAAGGTTTAGAAGTCAATTTTTTATCAATAATTCGTTCCATATAATCTTGTAAAAAGGCTTTGCAGCGCTTTTCCAAGGTATTCATTTCAGGGGTGCGATGGGCAATTAAATTATGTTTTAACGCATAATCATTGCGCTTGTAAAAGCCAACCGCTTTCTGTCCGTCAAAGGTACAAATATAATTTCCGCTCATCATTTGGTACAAATCCGATGAATAGCGCATCACAAACGGAGGCACTTTTGTATCGCTGATCAAACTTCTTCCCCAGCTACGAAATGGCTTTTCATACCCCATCATATCCAGTAATGTGGGATAAATATCAATTTGTTGCGCCCAATCATGATTGACTCCTTTGAATTTAAACTTCGGAGAGTAAAACAAAATAGGTACGGTATGTGCGTATTGATCGTTATAAAACTTATCGTAATAAATCAAATTATCATGATCGGCCACCAAAACAAAAATGGTATTGTTGAACCACGGTTCTTTGGAAGCTGCTTTAAAGAATTTTTTTAAGGCATAATCGGTGTAGCCAACACATTGGTGCATTGGGTTCGTTCCTTTTGGAAATTTGCCTTTATATTGATCGGGAACAATATATGGCTCGTGCGAAGAAACCGAAAACAAGGTCGCCATAAACGGTTGCTTTTTTGCCGATATGGTTTTGTTGAAATAGTGAAAAAAGGGCTCGTCCCAAATCCCCCAATACCCATCAAAATCATCATCGTTATTGTACTCATTTTTACCATAGTAATGGTCAATACCTAAAATATTACTAAATCCTAAAAACCCCATCGAACCGTTGGGAGCACCGTGGAAAAACGAGGTGTCATAGCCTTCACTTTTCAATACGGAGACCAAGGATTCTATTTTCTGTTTGGGATACGGTGAAGAGGTAAACGCATCTTTAAACGACGGAATTCCGGACAACACTGATGACATCCCGTGAATGGATTTGTACCCATTGGCATAGGCTTTTGTAAAAATTAAACTGTGCTGTGCCAAGGAATCTACAAAAGGCGCATACCCGCGATAATCTTTAATATTTTCTTCTGTATTGAACGAACTGATATATTCTTTCCCAAAGCTTTCCAAAATAAAGATTACCACATTGGGCTTCGTTTTGGGATGGTTTCGGTATTGTTTTATGGGAACCAATAAGGAATCCACTGTCGTTTTATCTACTAAATTAACTTTTTGAAAGGTATTGGTATTCCAAGTCCGGATTACAGCAAATGGTGTGTTTAATACAAAATCGGATTGTGATGCATCCGTCACAAAGCGACTGGCATCCACTACATTTATGGGGCGTGTACTCTTTCTAAAATCGCCTCGAATTCCACCAATACAAAGCACCACAATGAGCAACATCGATGCAGTAGAAGCGAAAAAATACTTTAATGTTAACTTTGGATTGTCTGATTTAACTTTTTGTTTTCCATATAAGTACACCCAAAGAATAGACAAACCCACAAACAAGGCAAAAACATGCCAATAGTGTATTAAAAAACTTCCAAACAAAGCCGCTTTATTCGTTTCATTTTCTACGATATCCATTGAGGCCCGCGTACTTCGGTTAAATGAATATCGGTAATAAATGAAGTCAATAAAATTGAGTGAGAAAGCCGCTAAATTGGTGGTGAAGTATACGATTTTGAGTCCGAGCTGAAACCCTTTTTTATGATTTAAGGTCAACGGCAAAATAGAAAGTAAAATAAAAAGACTGTTGATATACAACAAGGCCGTAGTGTCAAATGCCAATCCATGGTAAGCTAGCGGAAATAAATCAGTCCACGAATCAATCTTTATTAAATTAGCATTATAAAAATAAAACAAAAAACGGGTAATCATGTAAAAGCAATAGGCCAAAAACAACCTGTATGCCAACACTTTATACTCGTTTAACCGTGGAAATTGACGCATTGTAGATTTCTTTCGAATAGAGCACAAAACTACAAATTCGAACTGTAATGCTTCTAATTTTTAAATTAATATTGTGAAAGCACTCAGTTTTCGTTAATTTGGCAAAAAATATTGACTATGCAATCCATAAGCCGGCTGTTTGATTTTCCTTACTATCAATTGTCCAAAAATAACAAACCGGACTGTTTAGTAACGAAATATGGAAATGAATGGGTAAAAACCTCTACACAAGAATATATTGACCAAGCCAATGCTATTTCCAGAGCATTTTTACGTCTTGGCATTCAAAAAAACGACAAAGTTGCTATTATCTCTTCCACCAATCGAACGGAGTGGAATATTTGCGATATTGGGATTTTACAAACGGGAGCACAAACCGTCCCCATTTATCCTACTATTGCTGCGGAAGATTACGAGTATATTTTAAACCACTCCGAATCCAGTTATTGTATTGTTTCTGATGTGGAAGTGTACACCAAATTAAAATCGATTCGTTCCAATGTGGCCGGATTAATAGAAGTGTATTGCTTTGATGTATTATCGGATTGTTCCCATTGGAAAGTTCTACTTGATTTAGGTGCTGACACGTCAAATCAAAATGAAGTAGAATCGCGTAAAGAGGCTGTACTCACAACGGATTTAGCAACGATTATTTATACCTCTGGAACTACGGGAAAACCTAAGGGTGTGATGCTTTCACATCAAAATATTGTTTCCAATGTTTTGGATAGTGCGCCACGAATTCCTTTTGAAGAAGGCAAGTCCAAAGCGTTAAGCTTTTTACCGGTTTGCCATATTTTTGAGCGCATGATCCTGTATATCTATCAATACTATTCTGTATCTATTTATTTTGCGGAAAGTATTGATAAACTCTCAGACAACATCAAAGAAGTGCATCCGAATGTGTTTTCTGTGGTACCCCGTTTATTGGAGAAAGTATACGATAAAATTTATCAAAAAGGAGCGGAACTCACCGGACTCAAACGCAAAATTTTCTTTTGGGCGTTGGATTTAGGATTAAAATACGAGCCGTATGGTGCTAATGGATGGTGGTATGAATTCCAACTGAAAATTGCCCGAAAATTAATTTTTAGCAAGTGGCAAGAAGGACTAGGTGGCGAACTCACCGTTATGGTTTCAGGAAGTGCCGCTTTACAACATCGGTTAATTCGAGTTTTTGCTGCTGCAGGAATGCCTGTAATGGAAGGTTATGGTTTAACGGAAACGTCTCCTGTAATTTCTGTTAACGATCAAAAAAATGGTGGATTTAAAGTTGGAACGGTAGGTCGCGTGATTGATAATGTCGAATTAAAAATTGCAGAAGACGGCGAAATTCTTTGCAAAGGTCCGAATGTAATGATGGGCTATTATAAAGATGAATCGTTGACCAACGAAGCGATTAAAGACGGCTATTTCCATACGGGAGACATTGGTGAAGTCGATGCGAATGGATTTTTAAAAATTACCGATCGTAAAAAAGAAATGTTCAAAACTTCTGGAGGAAAATACATTGCCCCACAGATGATTGAGAATGCCATGAAACAATCCTTCTTTATTGAGCAAATCATGGTGATTGGTGATGGTGAAAAAATGCCTGCTGCTTTTATTCAACCGAGTTTTGATTTTGTGAGAGAATGGGCCAAAAGACACCATGATGCTATTGGAACAACTATGGAAGAAATCGCATCCAATCCACATGTGATTGCCCGAATCCAAGAAGAAGTAGATAAAATTAACGAACGATTTGGGAATTGGGAAAAGATTAAAAAATTTGAGCTCACCCCAACCGTTTGGAGTATTGATGGCGGCGAATTGACTCCGACACTAAAGCTGAAACGAAAAATTATTAAAGAAAAATACAAGCATTTATACGATAAAATCTATCGCGATGATGAATAACACGACACCCTTCGGGGTGTTTTTTTTTGCTTTGTAAAACGTAGGGATTCTTACTATTTCTATAAAAAATCTCATTATCAACATTTTACGCTTTCTGTCGGTTAATAACTTCTTTTAACAAATGTTAAAATCAAATTCATTGTTGAGTAATTTTAAATACTGATAACCAATAAACTAAATATGTATGAATGCAAAAAAACTTTTAGCTGGTGGTATCGTGGGCGGTATTGCCTACTTTTTGTTGGGATGGGTTGTTTATGGAATGCTCTTGCATGACTTTTTCCCACAACCTCCAGGAGAAGAGAATTTAACCCATATTTTCATTGGGTCGATGTGTTACGGTTTTTTAATGGGTTGGGTTTTCCAACTGAATGATGGCATTGGAAAATGCGTACCAGGAATTAAAGCCGGTATGGGCGTTGGGCTTTTTGCGGCCTTGCACATGACCTATTTTCAACACATGTACGAAGCAACTATCGACATGAAACTAATGGTTGTAGATACAATTGCTATGATTGGTATTTCCGCAATAATAGGAGCCCTCGTTGGGGTTGTCAACGGGAAGCTTTCTTAAATTGAAAAAATTTGGGTCTAAAACACGGATGGAAACATTCGTGTTTTTTTTTATATTTACCCTATTCGTTAAAAACTGACTCATGTGCTTTTACATGCAAATGAAAGACCCTAAGGTCCAACTCGAAAAACGTTTTAAAGCAAAAGTTCCCGATGGAGCTTCCCTACCCCAATCGGATATTTTTAACGGTTTTGAACATCCCAAAGTTGCCTTAATAATCGATACTGCACCCGACATCATTCAATGTGATTTTAGTTGGGGACTTCTTCCGTATTGGGCTAAAGACGAACAATTTCGAAAAAATACATTAAATGCTCGTGTGGAAAGTGTGGACGAAAAACCATCCTTTAAAGATGTATTAACTCAACGGTGCCTCATTCCCGCGAATGCCTTTTACGATTGGCATTGGAAAGATGAAAAAGGGAAAGAAAAAGAACGCTATATAATTTATGGCCCGGATGAACTTTTTGCATTTGCGGGTTTATACAGTTATTGGACACATCCTGAAACAGGTCTCAAAACAGGCACCTTTACCTTGCTGACTACCGCAGCCAACGCTACAATGCGCTTCATTCATAACACGAAACAAAGAATGCCAATTGTATTAAAAAAAGAGGATGAAATGCGCTGGCTTCAGCACGAAATTGCCCCCCAACAACTGGCATTTCCCTATGAAGTGCCCCTTTTAGCTTTTGCCGGCTAATCCTTTCAAATGTTAAATTTCTGACTTTCTGTAGATTATTTTTGTAAATTGGGTACAATAAACCAATAACTAAAAAAAATGTTAGAAAGAAACCACCACCTCGGCTTAATGATTTTGCGTCTTTTTGTAGGCGGCCTAATGCTATTCCATGGTATCGCAAAAGTTGAACATGGCATTGATTTTATTAAAGAAGCTGCGGGACCATTGGCCTATGGCGTCTATTTTGGGGAGTTATTAGCTCCTTTAGCCATTGTTTTGGGATACCGCACACGATTAGCGGCTTTAGTTTTTGCAATTAATTGTATCGCTGCCATTGTCATTGCGCATTCCACAGAAGTATTACGATTGAATGAATACGGTGGTTATGCACTTGAATTATTAATGCTTTACATTGTTGGTGCCATCACGCTTTTCTTTACCGGAGGCGGCGTTTTTGCCGTATCTGTGAATAGTAAATGGGACTAAAATGCATTCTAAATTCTAAATTTTAAATTCTAAATTTCCTTAGTGGAAGAAAAGCAACCCTTACTTTCAAGGCGTCTTGTATTTTTCTTCCGCATAGTGCAATAAATCTTTGACCAATTTCTTTTTGTCCTGAACAAGGACTTCTGGATAATGCAGTTCTGGCAGATCGATTCCCATTCCTTGGGTGATTACATGAAGTGGAACTGCATTTCCTTTTTGTACAACGCGTAATTCTTTTACAGCTAACGCATACAATTGGCCTTTACTTCGAATCACTGACTCTACATACATACTGGATTCATCCCAAAACACCAGTTGATTGGACACTGAAAATTTTTGAAAAGGTTGTAAAGAACGTCGGTAAATAATGGTCGTATTCAATACAGGAGCCATGATTTTATTTTTTAAAGCATAGCGAAAGAAACCGCTCCGAATAACTAAGTCAAATCGTCCCAGTTCCATGTAGGTCAAATACCGCGCATTATTCATGTGCAAATACTCATCCAAATCAAATAGTGAAACCCGATAGGTATGGGTGATTCGTTCTCCAAAAGAATGGATTCGCGGACGAAATAAACTGCGAAGAAAAATCCAGATTTTGTAGAGGGCGAGTTGCATGACGATTTAATTTTTAAAAAGATTAAACACGGTATCGTTTACTTTGGACTGACCGTCGACAAAAAACGGTTGATCCGCACGTAAAAATAATTCAAAATTTGTTCCTTTTAATTCCATGTACTTTCCTTTCATTTCAATGGGTAAGGCTGTATATTTTTCTGTTCCTTGAAATGGATTCAAAAATCTAGGATATTGATCTTGTGCGTTTTTTGCGCTTTGAACGGTACACAATTGCTTTCCAACGTACATGTGAAAAGGCAATCCATAGGTTTCAAACTGTAACGTGTCTTTGGGTTGAATCCACAAGTATTGCGTCGCTTCACGTTGTTTTTGGGGATCGGTAAAAAAAGATTGAATCGCCTGAAAATCAGAAAAAAGCACCACTTCAAAGGGTGTTGAATTGATAAAATATTGGGGTGCGGAATTGGGTTTTTTATATTTTTTTTGGATAAAATCATAGCCCGTTTGTAAGGTATCTGCGATTCTTGCGCCCAATTCAATTTGATTTTCTTTATAAAAATAAAACGATGGATAGAACCCTACTTTTGCCGCTTCAGATTGTTGTTGCCGTGTTGCTTTTTGTTGATTTCCCCAAATGGCTCCCAGTATAAATAACACTACAATTCCGAGTAAAATACTACTCATGAATTTAAAATCGCCCATGACACGCTTACGATGCCGTTGTTCCTCTGCATCTTTTGAATCGTGAAAAAGATAATATATTCCTCCAAACATCGTTTCAAAGAAGTGAACGATTCCCGGTTTGTTGATGATATCAATCGACTCATTGAGTAACCGACGGCGTTTTGCCTGAATTCCAATGACAAGTTGCTTGAGACGTTGATCCTTTAGCTGTTCAACCAACCGTTCGTACTCTGCAAATAATTGCCAATCACTTTTAAAATCGGAGGTGTCAAGATCACTGCTGAATTGCAGTAAGCGACTTTCGATTTTATTTTTCAATAATTGAAAAATGCGTTCCGGTAGCAATAGTTCAAACCGCAACATGAACTTAAAATAATACAATTGCCCATTTTCCAATGTTTCTATACAAAACACCGACCAATCTGAACTCAAATATTGATCCACTTCTGCTGTGAGTTGAGGCATCGAAAAGGAGCTGTAATCTACTTCTTCATAATCTTTCAAAAGATCGGAGGCCTGCCTGAAAAGTTGGGCAAACTCGGGATGCATTTCCAAAAAACGAATCAATTCACTTTTGGATTGAACCGCTGCAAGAAACTGCGCTTTATCGTTTGTTGTCAATTGAACTCCTAGGTAATGATTTTCTAATCGCAAGAGTTTTTCAAAACGAATCAGCTCTGCCTCAGTCCAAGTGGTGATGGGCTTAGGAAGGTGATTTTGTGCAAAGTAATAGGTGTAAATAAAACTCATTTGAAATCCTTTAAGTTATGAATTGATCTAGCGATTCAGCACATTGATTAAAAAAATGATAACTAGAAATAGAAAAACGACAAGGGTTATTATTGTAACCCAATTGGATTCTTTATTGGAAGGTTGAATCACTTCTAAAGCTTCTCTAAGGATTTGTTCGCGCTTTGCTTCAATATCAACAATAATCTGTATTAAAGCTTCATCCTTTAACAGTACTACGAATTTGACAATGGATGGATACAACAACCAATCCATCGTTTGGCTATCCGAATGAATTGCTTTATGGTATTGCATTAGGACACTTTCCATTTTATTTTTCAAAGTAGTCATCACTTGCTCTGGCATAATGGCTTCAAAGCGCAGCATAAAAGTTAGATAAAACAATTGTTCTTGTGCTAACTTCTCGACGATAAAATAATTCCAATCCTCACATAGGCATTGCTCCACTTCGGTTGCCAATTGCAGCATTGAAAAACCCTCATAATGGCATTCAGGGTATTCTTTTAATAAATCGGTTTTGGATTGAAAGAGTTGGGCAAACTCGGGATAAGTATCTAAGAATTGGAGTAACTGACTCTTTTCTTTTAGGGCAGTTACTAGTTGTTCTTTGCTATTCCGTTGTAATGGAACGCCTCTAAATTCCGTTTCAAGTTTTATCAATTTCTCAAAACGTTGCACCATAGATGCTGTCCATTGTGAGGGCGGGACATCTGAAAACGATTGTGCGCAGTAATATGAGTAGATAAACGACATTCCAAAATTAAAGTGGAAAGATACGAATTTAGTGGATTAGAACGGGAGGCTGCGTGAGCGGTTGAAGCGGCATCCTTTTGTGGAGTGTAACGGAACAAAAGATACAGCGGAAGACGCGACCCAAAGGGGCACGCCCAAAGCATTATGAAATTGTTTCTTACAAGGTTACAGTTTTTTTTTTTAATTACAACTTCCAAAAACATAAATAAGAAGAAGGAAATTATCCATGGACATGGCTTTAAAATAATCGTTGGAGTCCAATAGAATCGTCTAACTTTTCTAACTTTTTCTAAAAAGAACTAAATAAAAAAGCACCTCTAAAAGAGATGCTTCGCATAAATAGTGTGAAACTTTCGAATACCCTAGATTGTCAAATCAAGTCCTATTTATGGATTTATTTTTTTGACCAAGTAAAATTCTCGTCAATTATTTTCATTAAATGTTCTTCTGTCAATGGTTTGGAAATAAACCCTTTTATATTTTCATCATTTTCACTTCGCATTCGGTCATCAGGATTGACACTTGTGGTGAGCATGACTACGACTAACTGCCCCTTTTGTTCTTCGGGAAGTTTATCGTAATGATCTAAGAATTCAAATCCGTTCATCCCTGGCATATTGATATCCAAAAAGATAATACAAGGTTGAGGGAATTTTTCTTGATGGGAATAATTACCTGTACTCCCCAAATAATCAAGTGCTTGAAATGCACTCGTACAAACAACGATTTGAGCATCAACGCCTGTTTTTTTGATCGTTATTTCGTTGATGAAATTGGTTGCACTATCGTCGTCAACCAATAGTATTTTTTGTAGTAATGGTTTATTCATTTATGCAGATTTTAGTTTTTTGGGATCAACACTAAAGTAGAATGTACTACCTTCTCCTTCTTTGGAATCCACCCAAATATCCCCTTTGTGTAGTTGGGCAATTTTATGGCAGTGGGCTAATCCAATTCCTGTTCCCTCATAGACTTCACGGGAATGTAAACGTTGGAAAATGACGAAAATTTTCTCGTGAAAAGCTTGCGGAATTCCGATACCGTTATCGTTCACTGAAAAAGTCCATTTGCCGTTTTTCTCTTTGGCATTGATACGAACAATGGGGGATTGTCCAGGTTTTCGAAATTTGATACCGTTTGTAATTAAATTGGTAAACATTTGGCGCAATTCTAGTTCATAGCCCCAAATTGTAGGCAAACTTTCAAATTCAATATAGGTCCCGGTGTCTTCGATTAAGATTTTCAAATCCATTTTAATGTGATTGATCAATTGCGCACAATTGACTTCCACCAGATCACTTTCTTTACCAATTCGGGAATAATCTAATAACCCATGTATCAATTGACGCATGCGTTGCGTAGCTTCCAAAATATAATCCATCATTTGGGTGGTTTGAGGATCTATTTTTTCATATAATGTATCCCGCAACATTTCATTCAAACAGGTAATGGTTCGCAACGGTTCTTGTAAGTCATGGGAGGCTATGTAAGCGAATTGCTCTAACTCTTTGTTTTTTTTCTCCAACTCTTTGGCATGTTCAACAACAGCGAGTTCGGCATTTTTACGTTCGGTAAGATCACGTGTTACTTTAGAGAAACCTGTTATTTTACCATCTGACCCATGGATAGCGGTAATTAAAACATTGGCCCAAAACAAGGAGCCGTCTTTTTTGACACGCCAACCTTCATCTTTTGCACTGCCTTCATGAATAGCAGTAGCTAATAATTGATCGGGTTTTTGTTCTGTTTTATCTTTTTCCGTGTAGAATCGCTTAAAACTCGAACCTATAACTTCTTCTGAAGCATAGCCTTTAATTCGTTGGGCACCTACATTCCAATTCATGATTGTTCCATTGGCATCCATCATAATGATGGCATAATCCGAAACTTCATAGATCATCTTGTAGAAGACATTCTCTTCGTGGTTCATTTTTTCGTTGTGTTTTAGAGTGTGTTCATACCCCTATTTTAATGGGATACGACCCAAACTTAAAAAATTTTCTGAAGAATAATTAACAATTGTTTCGTATTGAAATAGTATTCTTACTTATAGCGTTAATTTTTTAAATTTCGTAAGAAAAAAGAGTATGTTTTTTTCAATCTATTCTATTTTTCGCAATTTTTCATATGCATGCATAATTTTTTTATAATTTATTATGCATGCATAGTATTTTTATGTATTTTTGAAATCGATTTCGTAACTAATTCTTTATGAAAGACAAAACTATTGATTATGCGCTTCGTGCCACATGGCAAGCTGTAGCGCGTATGTACAACGAAGAAGCCTCTAAATATGATGCATCCATGGCAGTGGGATTTGCATTACTAAGTATTGATAAAGAAGATGGAACGCCTTCTTCCTATATAAGTAATCGCATGGGTATGGAGCCTACTAGCTTAACCCGTACCCTAAAAACGTTAGAGGATCGCGGATTGATTTACCGGGAGAAAAATCCTGAGGACGGACGTGGAGTCTTGATTTTTTTAACCGAAGAAGGTAAAGAAAAACGAGAATTGTCCAAAAACACGGTATTACGCTTTAATGATAGCATTCGAAAACATATCTCGGATGAAAAGCTCAAACATTTCATGGAAGTGACCGATATCATTAATGATTTAATTGCTGAAAAGAAGATTTTTTAAACTACATAGAATAGACTACTATGAAACGACTCATTAAAAAAGTGGCTGTAGTTGGATCCGGAATCATGGGTTCAGGGATTGCATGCCATTTTGCCAACATCGGATTGGAAGTGCTTTTATTGGACATTGCGCCCAATGCATTAACGCCAGCCGAAGAAAAGAAAGGTTTGACTTTGGAATCAAAAGTGGTTCGCAACCGGATCGTTAATGACCATTTAGCGAACGCTTTAAAATCCAACCCCTCACCGATTTACAATCAGAAGTTTGCTTCCCGCATCACCACGGGCAATACCACCGATGATATGGCTAAAATCGCTACCTGTGATTGGGTTATCGAAGTGGTGGTGGAGCGTTTGGACATCAAAAAATTGGTCTTTGAGCAAATCGATAAATTTCGTAAACCAGGCACCTTAGTGACTTCAAACACTTCGGGTATCCCCATCCAATTTATGAGTGAAGGTCGTAGTAACGACTTTCAAGCGCATTTCTGTGGCACCCACTTTTTTAATCCGGCACGTTACTTAAAATTATTCGAAATCATTCCGGGACCGAAAACCCAACCAGAAGTCATCGATTTCTTATTTGATTATGGTTCTAAATTCCTAGGAAAAACCTCTGTAATCGCCAAAGATACCCCTGCCTTCATCGGTAACCGTATCGGAATCTTCGGCATCATGAGTTTGTTTCACCAAGTCAAAGAATTGGGATTGACCATCGAAGAAGTAGATAAATTAACCGGACCTGTAATTGGTCGTCCAAAGTCGGCTACGTTCCGAACCGTAGATGTTGTGGGATTAGATACCCTAGTGCATGTGGCCAATGGTTTGTATGACAACTGTCCCAATGATGAAGCGCATGATTTATTTAAATTGCCCGAGTTCATCCAAAAAATGATGGAAAACCAATGGTTGGGTAGCAAGACCAAACAAGGGTTTTACAAAAAAGAAGGAAAAGACATTTTATCCCTAGATTTAAATACATTAGAATACCGTCCCAACAAAAAAGCTTCGTTTGCAACCCTTGAACTAACCAAAACGATTGACAAACCTATTGATCGTTTCAAGGTTTTGGTAAAAGGAAAAGACAAAGCGGGCGAATTCTACCGCAAGAATTTTGCTGCGATGTTTGCCTATGTAGCCAATCGCATTCCTGAAATATCCGACGAATTATACAAAATCGATGATGCCATGAAAGCCGGTTTCGGCTGGGAAAATGGTCCGTTCGAAATTTGGGATGCTATTGGGGTAGAAAAGGCATTGGAAATCATGAAAAATGAGGGCTACACTCCTGCCCCTTGGGTTGCAGAAATGCTAAGTGCAGGAATTAATTCCTTCTACACCGTTAAAAATGGAGCTACTTATTATTATGACATTCCATCGAAATCACAGATCAAAAAGCCAGGACAAGAAAGCTTTATCATCTTAGATAATATTCGTGAAACCCAGAAAGTTTGGGGCAACAGTGATTGTTCGCTCTTCCACTTGGGTGATGGAATTTTAAATCTTGAATTCCATTCTAAAATGAATACGATTGGTGGTGGAGTTTTAACAGGCATCAACAAAGCAATCGACTTGGCTGAAAAAGAATACCACGGTTTGGTGATTGGAAACCAGGGAGCCAATTTCTCGGTGGGCGCCAATATCGGTATGATTTTCATGATGGCCGTCGAACAAGAATACGACGAATTAAACATGGCCATCAAACTATTCCAAAACACCATGATGCGCTGTCGTTATTCCTCCATACCTGTTGTCGTAGCGCCACACGGCATGACATTGGGAGGCGGTTGTGAAATGACATTACACGCCGATCGTGTAGTTGCCGCTGCTGAAACCTACATTGGTTTGGTCGAATTTGGTGTGGGAGTAATCCCTGGCGGTGGAGGTTCGAAAGAAATGACATTGCGTGCGGCCGACCTATTCCGTAAAAATGATGTGGAATTGAATGTGTTGCAAGAATATTTTTTAACCATTGGTATGGCTAAAGTGGCCACTTCTGCGTATGAAGCCTTTGACCTTGGTATTTTACAAAAAGGAAAAGATATTGTGGTTGTTAACCGTGATCGTCAGATTGCAACTGCCAAACAAATTGCTTTGCAAATGGCGGAACAAGGTTATACACAACCAATCGAACGCAAAGACATCAAAGTACTTGGAAAACAAGCCTTGGGTATGTTCTTAGTAGGAACCGACCAAATGGTAGCGGGGCAATATATTTCGGAACACGACCGTAAAATTGCAAATAAACTAGCCTATGTAATGGCTGGTGGGGATTTATCCGAACCAACTTTGGTTTCTGAACAGTACTTGTTGGATATCGAACGGGAAGCCTTCTTGAGTTTATGTACCGAACGTAAAACGTTGGAACGCATTCAGTTTATGTTAACCAAAGGAAAACCACTACGTAATTAATAATCTAAATGTTGAATTTTAAATTTTAAATGACCTTAACAAATCATTTATAATTTACCATTCAAAATTCAAAATAACAATGAAGACAGCCTATATCGTAAAAGGATACCGCACCGCAGTGGGTAAAGCACCCAAAGGGTTATTCCGATTCAAACGTCCGGATGAATTGGCCGCGGAAACAATAGAATATATGATGCAACAGCTCCCTGATTTTGACCGATCGCGCATCGATGATGTGATGGTGGGCAATGCCATGCCCGAAGCCGAGCAAGGACTTAATATGGGACGTTTAATCTCTTTAATGGGATTAAAAGTAACCGATGTACCTGGGGTAACCGTGAACCGCTATTGTGCTTCAGGAGTGGAAACCATCAGTATGGCGGTTGCGAAAATCCAAAGTGGCATGGCCGACTGTATCATTGCCGGAGGTGCAGAAAGCATGAGTTACATTCCGATGGGAGGTTACAAACCAACACCGGATTATCAAGTAGCTGCAGCGGGTCATGAGGATTATTATTGGGGTATGGGACTCACCGCAGAAGCTGTAGCAAAGCAATTCAATGTATCGCGTGAAGACCAAGATGCTTTCGCCTTTGCTTCACACCAAAAAGCCATCAAAGCGCAACAAGAGGGTCGATTTGCCAACCAAATTGTACCTATCACCGTGGAGCACACTTTCATCAACGAAGCGGGTAAAAAGGAAACTAAAAATTATACCGTAACCCAAGACGAAGGGCCACGTGCCGATACCAATTTGGAAGCCTTGGCCAAATTACGCCCCGTGTTTGCAGCCGACGGAAGTGTTACCGCAGGAAATGCATCCCAAATGAGTGACGGAGCCGCTTTTGTAATGATTATGAGCGAGCAAATGGTGAAAGAACTCAATCTAGAACCCATTGCACGCATGGTAAGTTATGCGGCTGCGGGTGTCGAACCCCGAATCATGGGTATTGGTCCGGTGAAAGCAATTCCGAAAGCGCTTCAACAAGCCGGATTGCAATTGAAAGATATCGATTTGATTGAACTGAATGAAGCTTTTGCTTCCCAATCCCTTGCCGTCATACGCGAATTGGATATCAATCCGGATATCGTGAATGTCAACGGTGGCGCAATTGCTTTGGGTCACCCACTGGGTTGTACTGGTGCCAAACTTTCTGTTCAACTTTTTGATGAAATGAAACAACGCGGCAGCAAATACGGTATCGTGTCGATGTGTGTGGGTACGGGACAGGGAGCCGCGGGAATCTATGAATTATTATAAATTAGAAATTAGAAATTTTGAATGTAAGCCATAAATAATGAGAACAAGCCATGAAAGAAAATATAATTGCCAAAAAGTCCTTTGCTTTTGCTTTGACTATGATTGATTTGTATTTGGAATTAAAAAGAGAAAATGAATTTATTCTTTCTAAACAAATTATTCGATCAGGGACAAGTATTGGTGCAAATGTAGAAGAGGCTATTGCGGCTCAATCTAAAAGAGATTTTATTAGTAAAATTAGTATTGCAGCAAAAGAAGCGAGAGAAACTAAGTATTGGTTACGTTTAGTTCAGGAATCTAAAATTTCAAACCTAGATGTAATCAAACCACTGGAAGAAATAGAACACATTATAAATATCCTGACGAAGATTGTCAAAACAAGTCAGCAATCGGAGTCCAAAATTTAAAATTTAAAACATAGAATTTAAAATATAAAATCATGGCAGATATCACTAGAGGTGGTCAATTCCTCGTAAAAGAAACCCAGTGTGAGAATATCTTCACTCCCGAAGATTTTTCTGAAGAACAAATCATGATGCGTGATTCTGTTAAAGAATTCGTAGACAAAGAAATTTGGGCGAATAAAGTCCGCTTCGAACAAAAAGACTATGCCTTCACCGAAGAAGTGATGCGCAAAGCCGGAGAAATGGGCTTTTTAAGCGTAGCTGTTCCCGCTGAATACGGCGGTTTGGGTATGGGATTCGTCGATACCTGTTTGGTATGCGACTATATCTCGGGAGCTACAGGTTCGTTTTCTACCGCATTTGGAGCACATACCGGAATCGGTACGATGCCCATTACCTTGTATGGAACAGATGAGCAAAAGAAAAAATATGTTCCTAAATTGGCTTCTGGCGAATGGTTTGGAGCATATTGTTTGACCGAACCCGGAGCAGGATCGGATGCCAATTCAGGAAAAACCAAAGCGGAATTAACGGCTGATGGGAAACATTATAAAATTACTGGACAGAAAATGTGGATTTCCAATGCCGGTTTCTGTTCACTTTTCATCGTATTTGCTCGTATTGAAGAGGATAAAAACATCACTGGATTTATTGTAGAAAATGATCCAAATAACGGGATTTCATTAGGTGAAGAAGAACATAAATTAGGTATTCGCTCCTCATCTACCCGTCAAGTTTTCTTTAATGAAACCTTGGTGCCTGTTGAAAATATGTTGGCCGGTCGTGGTGAAGGATTCAAAATTGCAATGAATGCCTTGAATGTAGGTCGTATCAAATTGGCTGCTGCTTGTCTAGATGCGCAACGTCGTTTAGCCAATAATGCTGTTGGGTATGCCAACGAACGTTTCCAATTTAACGTGCCGATTGCTTCTTTTGGTGCGATTCGTCAAAAATTAGCCAACATGGCCACTTCGGCTTTTGCTGGTGAAAGTGCGACCTACCGTGCTGCACATGACATCCAAAACCGTATTGCGATTCGTGAAAGCGAAGGAGCTTCTCATCAAGAAGCTGAATTAAAAGGCGTTGAAGAATTTGCAATCGAATGTTCTATTCTAAAAGTTGCCGTTTCTGAAGATGCTCAAAACTGTGCTGACGAAGGAATCCAAGTTTATGGTGGTATGGGATTCTCTGAAGATACACCTATGGAAAGTGCGTGGCGTGATGCCCGTATTGCTCGTATCTATGAAGGAACCAACGAAATCAACCGCATGCTTTCTGTAGGAATGCTTATTAAAAAAGCCATGAAAGGTCATGTCGATTTGATTACTCCTGCCATGAAAGTTCAAGAAGAATTAATGGGAATTCCGTCCTTTGACACGCCTGATTATTCGGAATTGTTTAGTGAAGAAAAAGAAATCATTGGCAAATTGAAAAAAGCCTTTTTGATGGTGGCGGGTGCTGCCGTTCAAAAATACGGTCCCGATTTAGAGAAACACCAACAATTATTGATGGCTGCTTCGGATATGTTGATTGAAATCTATATGTCTGAAAGTACCGTTTTACGCGTAGAAAAAATGGCGAAGAAAAACGGAGCTGAGTCTTGTAAAGAACAAATTGCAATGGCACAATTATATCTATACAATGCTGTTGACACAGTATATACTAAAGGAAAAGAAGGAATCATTTCTTTTGCTGAAGGCGATGAACAACGCATGATGTTAATGGGCTTACGCCGATTTACCAAATACACCAATATGCCTAATTTAGTGGCTTTACGCGAAACTATCGCTGCAAAACTAATTGCAGAAAACGGCTATTGTTTCTAATTTTTTAGTTTAGTTTAATTGTTTGAAAACCGTCTTCTTTTGAGGACGGTTTTTGTTTTAACCGAATTTTTAGAAAAGGGAATTTGAGAATACTGTATCTTTGGGTAAAATTGATTCCCATGAAAAAAATAATCCTTAGTTCGTTTGCTGCAATTGCCTTGCTTATGGCATGCAAATCTTCCAACACTCCTGAAAATAGTGTAACCCTAGCACTTGAACCCAAAAGCAACAGTCAAGTTAGTGGTACTGCAACATTTATAGAAAAAAAGGGTGTGGTAATTTTAGAGGCCAAAATCAGCGGACTCAAACCGGGGGTTCATGCCATCCACATTCATGAAAAAGCAGATTGTTCAGCGGGTGATGCTACATCAGCAGGAGGACATTGGAATCCGACGCACGTAAAACACGGAAAATGGGGCGATGCCGAACACCACAAAGGTGATATTGGTAATTTTACAGCCAATGAAAAAGGAGAAGCTACCGTAACCTTTTCAACCGATCAATGGTGTATTGGTTGTGGAGACCCAAATAAAGATATTGTAAACAAAGGACTCATTGTACACGATAAAGCGGATGATTTTGTAACACAACCTACTGGAAATGCGGGTGGTCGTGTGGCTTGTGCCGGAATCATCAAGTAAGTAAATTCCGCTATGCTAGAAAACGAGCATTATTATTTTGCTTCAGCTGAAGAATGGCGGGAGTGGTTACATCATCATCACGACAAGGAAAGTCGGGCCTATTTGATATTTTATAAAGTAGGAAGTTCCCAACCCAGTATGCGCTGGGAAGAAGCGGTGAAAGTTGCCATTTGTTATGGTTGGATTGATTCTACGGTTAAAAAAATAGATGACGAACGTCGCCGACAACTCTTCACACCTCGTAAATCGAAAAGTGTTTGGAGTAAGTTAAACAAAACCTACATCGTGGAATTAGAGACACAAAATCTTCTGCATGCTAGTGGCAAAAAAATCATTGCTTTAGCCAAAGAAAACGGAAGTTGGGAATCCCTTGATGCGGTTGAAAATCTTGAAATTCCTGATGATTTAGCCCTTGCATTTTCCCAAAATGAAAAGGCACATAATCATTTCACACAATTTAGTAAAACCTACCGCAAAGGGTATTTATATTGGTTGAATCAAGCCAAACGGCCCGAAACTCGTACTAATCGGATAGCTGAAATTGTTCGTCTATGTGAAGCGAATATTAAATCGCGAGGGAACTTTTAAAATAGTCTGAGAAAACTGTACATTTACAGCATTCAACGATTACAGCATGATAAACCCATCCGCCCACGGTTGGATCGACAAATTCTTTGCGGAATGTCAACAAACACCAGAACTTCGGATTTCTAATCCAATTTCTTGGTATGAACAGCTGCGTACCACAGGGTTTATTTACGGTCATTGTATTGCAATTCCCTCGATTTCTGAATCGGAACTCCAACAGTGGGATACCGAAGAAATTTCAAAAGTAGCGCTACTCAATGCTTTGTATGAACTGTATGTTTTCACCTTTAAGAGACATGACGCAACAGATTTCACACAAAAAGCCCTTGGTTTTTACAAAGAAATGTCGCCCTCTGGGTTTGGTGAATTACTGCAAAAGCTACTTCCTGCCACACCAGGACAGAAACTAGAAAATTATATCGACGGTCGGGTGCAAACCAACAAAGATATTTTACGGAAAAACTTCTCGCATATTATTACCAATGCCCTATTGTTTATTGATGTACTGGCCTTTGAACATTATTTACAAAAAGGAAAGTTACCTGAAAAATATTTAAAACGATTCGAAGAAACATTAATGGGATTGGTTTCTTTGGTCTTGCAAATAAAAACACAGAAATCAGCTCACGATGATTTATTAATCAAATTGTTTGAAGCCTCTGTTCGCTATACCCAATTTTCAAAAGTTAAAATCACAGGCTTGGATCAATTGGCATTGGAAACCTTTGACCAACCGATGGAAGCTTTATATTTATTGGATATTGCTACACTTTCGTTATGGAGTGATGGCCAAATGGATAATGAAGAGCGCTATTTTTTATACGCTTTAGGCAACTACTTAAACATAGAAGATGCGGTTACCGAGAAAGCAATACTATTTACAGATTCTTTTATTACAACCCATAAAAAAGACATTCATTATTTCAATTACTCCCACCCTGTAAAGCATTTTTATGACCAAACGACCCAAAGTGTCATTTTTTTGATCAAAAGAAATAAAAAAAGGCTGACTCAGGAAATTCGGGAGAGTAAAGAATTAATGCAACTATTAGCAAAATCGACCCAAAGGGATTTGGATGCAGAAGAAAAAAAGAAAGTAAAAAAACAGCTACTAGACATTTGCAAAAGCGTCCCGTCGCTCACTATTTTTCTACTTCCGGGGGGAAGTTTACTATTACCAATCCTAATTAAATTTATTCCCCAATTATTGCCATCGGCTTTCAATGAAAACCTAGATGATTAGAATTTTAATCGATATACTTCATCCAAATCAGCGTTGGAAGTAAGATTTACATCCAAATCCGTTACATAGCCTGAATTTAAACCGTAAACCCATCCGTGTAAGGTTAGATTCTGACCATTACGCCAAGCTCCTTGAACGATAGAGGTTTTCGCTAAATCAAAAACTTGTTCTTGTACGTTGATTTCCACAAATTTATTGAAACGCTCTTCGTGATCTTCGATACTGTTCAAATAGTCCTCATGCAAACGGTATACATCTTTGATATGACGAATCCAGTTGTCAATTAATCCAATCGATTGATTGCCCATGGAAGCCAAAACACCACCGCAGCCATAATGACCACATACGATAACGTGTTTCACTTTCAATACATTAACGGCATAATCCAATACGCTCAACATATTCATATCACTATGAATAACCATGTTGGCAATGTTGCGGTGCACAAAAACTTCACCAGGCTTTGCACCTATGATTTCATTGGCAGGAACACGACTATCCGAACATCCAATCCATAGTAAAGGAGGTTGTTGTCCTTTGGATAAATCTTTAAAATAATCTTGGTCGATTGCCAGTTGATCCTCGACCCATTTCTTGTTGTTGTCTAGAATTTTTTTGTAAAAATCATCGCTCATGTTGTCAATTTTTAAGAGTGTGTTAAGTGTGTGAGTACAAAAATAGTGCTTACAATTCAGAATCGTTTTGGCAGCTACTTTTCTTTCTATTAAATTATTTTATCTAATTCGTATTCTCTTTTTTATGAATAGGTTCCATACGTCTTTTTTGCACATTGTACTTCTGTTCGATAGTAACTGTAGTTGCATGTGTATTATCCAACTCGTATGCCTCTTTAAAGCCAATCAATTGAATGGAAATGTTTTTCTCTTTGGCTTTAACCTCACAAAATTCCCGAATTAAATCTTGAACATCATGGGCAATATAAACGGTATGAGAAGCATCGATAACAACATTAGCTCCTGAAGGTAATACGTGAAGCGTATTTTTAATTGCCATTTTATTCAAAAACGAGACTTCTTGTGCTAAGTCAATATGAATAACATCGCCTTCTTGATAATTTACAATTCGATAAACATACGCTTGCTTCATATTTCCCCATAAAATAAAGAGAATATTGATGAGTAATCCCAAAGCGACACCTTTCAGTAAATCCATAAAAACCACGCCCAAGAAAGTGGCGATAAAAGGGATATATTGAAAAACTCCTTTTTTGTAAAAATGCATGAACATCTTGGGATTCGCTAACTTATATCCCACTAATAACAATACAGCAGCCAACGTTGCTTTGGGAATCATATTCAAATACTTCGGAATGAGGACAGCACAAAGTAAAAGAAGTACGCCATGAATAATCGTTGACATTTTAGAACGCGCTCCAGAAGCTGCATTGGCAGAAGTGCGAACAACCACTGAAGTCATGGGTAAACCACCTATCAAACCACTAATGATATTCCCTATACCTTGCGCTTTTAACTCTAAATTTGTATTCGTATACCGCTTGTAAATATCCATTCGATCTGCCGCTTCAATGCATAATAAGGTCTCAATTGATGCCACAATTGCAATTGTAAATGCTACAACCCAAATTTTAGAGTTGCCTAACTGACTAAAATCTGGATTTTGAAAAGTGTTTTTCCACGCTTCCAAAGAATCTGGTACAGGTAATTGTACTAAATGATCTCCTGAAATCGCCAATCCAGAACCACCTTGCATCCAGAAAATATTTAAAACAATCCCAAAAAGCACAGCAACTAAGGCGGGTGGGATAAATTTAAATTTTTGTAGCGCTTTGATTTTTGGCCAAACTATAAGAAGTACTAATGAAAATAATGCTATGGTTATTGCTCCAAAATGCACATGATTGAGTACTGCAAACAACTCACTGAATGTATTCTGACCATCAGTTTGAATAAAGGCTTCATCCCCTTCAAAATCGGGATCATATCCTACAGCATGCGGTAATTGTTTCAAAAAAATGATAACCCCAATCCCCGCCAACATCCCTTCGATGACATTATTTGGGAAATAATTGGAAATCGTTCCAGCCTTAATAAATCCTAAAAGCAATTGGATACAACCTGCTAAAACTACTGCAGAAAGAAAAAGTTCAAAAGTACCTAATTCAGTAATTGCCGAAAGTACAATAGCTGTGAGTCCGGCAGCCGGACCTGATACGCTCAAATGTGAATTACTTAATAAACCAACTATAATTCCTCCTATTACTCCTGAAATAATACCGGAGAATAAAGGAGCACCACTAGCCAAAGCAATTCCTAAACACAAGGGCAGGGCAACAAGAAATACAACTAAACCTGATGAGAAATCAGATTTTAGATGTGCAAAAACAGAAAACGTTTTGGACATACCAGAAACAAATAAAGTGAATAAACTATGAAGGGGACAAATGTCCTAGAAGTTATATCCGATTTGCTCCGGAGGTGGCAAAAAAATCTCTTCAGCAAGATTGTCATGACGCATCATAAACCCATCCAAAAGGATCAGCTGTTTTTCCGAAGAGGGTACGTGAAAGATTGGAAGAAAGGAAACTTTAACATCATTTGAAAAAACGGTAAATGATAATACATCGTCTTCTTCCTCTGAGAAATTATAAAATTGAGAAACATCCGCCTTCTTTTCTATCAACTTCACCAATGTTGGTGTCGATAAAAAAGCGATAAATAGAAATGAAAAGAGTAAGGCTATGCGTTTCACGAAAACAAAAATAGCCAAACTTTTGACATATGAAAGGCTATTTTGTATTTAATGCGAATTATATTTCTTGCTCCGCCCAAGCACTCAACATCCAAATGGTTTTTTCTTGTTCAACAATGAAATCACTCATCATACTATTCGTCCCTTCATCATCGATATCAGAAGCTTGCTTTAAAATTACACGCTCTATTTTCAACAATTGAGGTAAACACTCCATAATTAAATTGATAGCTGCTTCATCTTGGGAAACCTCATGCCCTACTGGCAGTCGATTGTGCTTGATATACGCTTCAAAAGTATGCAAAGGAGTACCGCCTAAAGTTAAAATTCGTTCGGCAATTAGATCAACTTTCAATTGACTATCGTTATACAATTCTTCAAATTTTAAATGCAAATCAAAAAAACGCTTGCCGCGAATATTCCAATGCAAGCCCCGTAAATTTTGGTAATACACTTGAAAATTAGCCAATAAAATATTCAATTCTGCTACAATGATTTCCGTTTCCTTTTTTGGTAAACCCAAACTATTTAATTTCATAATATCTCTTTTTAAAATTAATTCCATCTACATAAAGTTACAAACTCTTGCATTGGATACAGGCCAAAATTATCTTAAAAAAGAACGGGATTTACTATAAAATAAATTGATAGTTTTTATATTTGCATCAAAATTTACTATTCAAATGACCATTACCCAACTTCAATACGTACTCGCAGTTGCCGAACATAAGAATTTCACCTTAGCGGCAGAAAAATGTTTTGTGACCCAACCTACACTCAGTATGCAAATTCAAAAAATTGAAGATGAATTGGGGATCCTAATTTTTGATCGAAGTAAAAAACCGATTCAACTGACTGAAATCGGGCAGAAAATTGTCAATCAAGCCAAGAATATTGTCAATGAAGCCGATCGCATTCAAGATATAGTGGATCAACAAAAAGGATTTGTGGGCGGTGAATTTCGTTTGGGGATCATCCCAACGATTATGCCGACATTGCTTCCTATGTTCCTTTCTAACTTTATAAAAAAATATCCAAAGGTTAAATTGGTGATTGAAGAACTCAACACCGAAGACATTATTTTCAAATTAAACAACGGACATTTGGATGCTGCTATTGCTGCTACTCCATTAAACGAGGAAAAAATTAAGGAAATTGTATTGTATTTCGAACCCTTTGTAGCCTATATTCCAGAGGGACATAATCATTTTAATAAAAAAGAGATTGAAATCACAGATCTCAATTTAGATGAAATTCTGCTCCTACAAGACGGACATTGTTTCCGAGATAATGTTTTGAATTTGTGCAAGCGCTCGGATAATGCTGAAGCTACACGTTTTCAACTGGAGAGTGGAAGCTTTGAAACTTTAATCAAATTAGCCGATGAAGGTTTGGGAACAACTTTACTCCCTTACTTGCATACTTTGGACTTAAAAGAAGCCGATAAAACGAAATTACGCCATTTCACCGAACCCAAACCAGCTCGTGAAGTGAGTTTGATTTACCCGAAAAATGAATTAAAAATTCACATTATTGATGCCTTGAGGAGCACAATTTCTGGAGTGGTTAAAGGAGCTATCGTTTTCCAAAACGTACAAATTGTAAGTCCGAAACCCGTAAAATAAAAAAGGAGTCTTAACAGACTCCCTTATGATCACTTTGTAATTCTGATATGCATTGCCTCAATTCGGGTCGGTTGTCGGTATAGAATACCAACCACTTTTGCAATAATTCCATTTCATAAGGCAAGAGGTTACTCACCGCCTTTTTCAACTTTCTTCTGAAACGATCAGGGCTGAGGCTTACACGCTCCAATTCTGATTTCGTGTAATCGTAAATCAATCTGGGCATAGCATTTTAGATTTAAGGTTAAGTTTATGATAGATTGGGTGATGTAAATGTAAAAGGTTCATTTGAATTAACCAAATGTTTTTATAAAAAATTATCGCTTAAAAGTGTATATAATCGATAAAATGCACTTTTAATTACAATAAAGAGCTTTTTTCCTACTAAATAAAGAATTTATTATACTAAAAAAGGGAGCCGTTTAAGCTCCCTTTAGTTTTATGTATTAATACTCCGTACACAATGTCTGAGTTCCGGTTTTTCTTCCGTAAATTGAAGGACCCATTGGGTGAGCTCTTCCACTTCGTAAGGTAAAAGTACCCGAACTGCTTTTTCCAATTCTTTACAAAAAAGAACGGCATCAAAACTTACGCGCTCCAATACCGATTTGGTAAATTCGTAAATGGCTCTTGGCATAGTCTTTCAAGTTTTTTTTTGGTTAGACTTCAAGTAGTTTTGGGGGTAAGAACGTAACGGTTAGAATTAATCGTATCTCAAAAGTAACAAAATTTTCTTTCGATTTATAGATTTAACTTATTTTTTAAATGCTCTTAACATTTCGCGTTTTCCTGGTGCTCCAGGTAATTTTTCCACTTCAAATCCTACTTCAAGCATCGCCTTTTTTATCGATGTTCGACATGCATAGGTGACCAACACGCCCCCATTTCTCAGGGCAGTATACATCTTTTGAAAAATCGCTACATCCCACAATTCAGGTTGCACACGAAAACCAAAAGCATCAAAATAGATTAAATCAAACCGATCGACATCCGTAATATCCTGAAAAAATTGTTTCCGTTTGGTCAATTTAAATTTGGGTGAAAGCGCATGACATTGCTCCCATTCCATAGCATGCATTTGATCAAATACGGCTTGGTGTTCCATAGCATCTAAAGCTGCTGGATAATTCATTAAAGCCGCTTCATTTAGTTGAACCGGATAGGCTTCTACCCCAACATAATCAATCGTTTGGCTGCGCTTGTGATGTTCTAACCATGTGATAAACGCATTGAGTCCGGTGCCTAAACCAATCTCTAAAATAGCAACGGACTTTCCGTCAAATAACGAAAGTCCGCTGTGTATAAATACATGATAGGCTTCTTGAACAGCCCCATGCTTGGAATGATAACTTTCTTCCCATTCGGGCAAGTGAATGGAGGTCGAACCGTCTCCGGTTTGTACAATGGTACGTTTCACTACTTAATGTATAATTTTTTAATGCGCACTAAAGGTCCGCCACACTTTTGCTCATGGCATTGAACACAAGCATCGATTCCGGCATTGAAATGCTTTTTAGCATTCTTTGTATCGCTATACAATAACTTTTGCGCTTCAATGTACGCTCTAGCACGGGCTTTAAAAAACGCATCATTTTCTGAAGGATCCGTCATTTCAGCCGTGTGGATTTTCAAATAATGTTCCGGGAAACTCCCTACGGCTTCACCCTTTACAATACGCTCGCGCAGGCGTTTATTATCCACATACATTTGCTCCATTAACGCAGCCATCTCTGTCATCTCATACATTTCAAATCCATCCGCATCTTTTACCGTCTTAGGCTTTGCACAGGATTCTTTTTTAGGGGCTTCCTTTTTAACGGTTTGTTCTTTCTTTTGACATGAAAAAAGAACACAGAAGGTGATAAAAACTAGTATACGTAATTTCATCCTTATTTTTTCAAGTAAACGCCCGTAGCGGTAAACGCATAGGTAATTTCAGGTTTAGTGATTTTGGCAATCTCTTCTTTGGATTTGCCACCGTCTTTTGCGTAGTGTTTCAATTCTTCAACCGAAACCACTTCAACAAATGCTTTTCCTTTCACAACGGCTTCTGCATTATCTGCATTTAACGGTACAAAAAATCCGTAGTCTTGAAAACGTACAAACGATTCCTCAGCTCCGCCCAAGTCCAATCGCATCCAACAGCCTTTCTTTTTACAAACTGAGTTAATTTTGGATTTAAAAACAACGGTTAGGGTGTCGCCTTTTTTCAATCCTTTGTACTTTTTCAACATTTGCTTTTCAGACAAGACATTTTTCATTTCAAATTTGTCGCCAAAAAGTTTATAATCCTCTGCATTATAAGCCGACTGTGCTTTTTTCGCTTTCTTTTGTTTTTCTTGAGCCGAAATGGAAACGCCCATAATTAATAAGGCGGCTACCACTAAAATTCCTATTTTTTTCATGGTTTTAATTTTGAATTGGATACAAAGTTATAATCTTATCGAAAACAGCCTCAATTTCCTTCTATTTTTTTGATTAATTTAAACAGAATCAAAATTATAGTCTAAATCCGCAATGATTTCCCGTTAAAGTAGCCCAACCTATGCATTTTTTTACTAGCTTAGCCGAAAACCAAAACAACACACTATCACTTTATCCCCGTGATCAAAAACGGGACTTACTGATTACGATGAATACAGAAAACACCCCAGAAATTGACCTAATCAAAGCGCCGATTTCTAAAATTGAATCCGTTGATTTTGAGAATCTTACTTTTGGAAATGTATTTACAGACCACATGTTGGTTTGTGATTTCAAAGACGGTCAATGGCAAAAGCCAGTTATCAAACCTTATGAACCTTTTTTAATTGATCCATCAGCGAAAGTATTTCATTACGGACAAGCCATATTTGAAGGGATGAAAGCGTACCGCGACAACGCAAATCAAGTTTGGTTGTTTCGCCCGGATCAAAATTTAGATCGTTTTAATAAATCAGCTACACGTTTGGCAATGCCTGAAGTTCCTGAAACTATTTTTATTGACGGACTCAAACAATTGGTTGCTTTGGAGGAACAATGGGTAAAAGGTGGCAAAGGTAATTCTTTGTATATCCGTCCATTTATGATTGCAATCGGCTCGGGAGTTATCGCCCAACCTTCTACACAATACCGTTTTATGATCATTCTTTCTCCCGCTAAGTCCTATTATTCGGGCGAGGTGAAAGTAATTATCGCCGAACATTACAGTCGGGCAGCCAATGGTGGTATTGGTGCTGCTAAAGCGGCTGGAAACTATTCGGCACAGTTCTATCCTACGAAATTGGCCAACGAACAAGGTTTTCAACAAATCATTTGGACCGATGACGCAACCCACACCAAGTTAGAAGAAGCCGGCACCATGAATGTGTTCTTCCGCATTAATGACACCCTTATTACAGCTCCTACTAGCGAACGAATTCTAGACGGCGTTACACGTAAATCCTTGTTGGATATTGCGCGAAACGAAGGGATAGCTGTAGAAGTTCGCTCACTTACCGTGGACGAATTGGTACAGGCAGCGCAAGATGGTAGTTTGAAAGAAATGTTTGGCGCTGGTACTGCCGCAGTGGTGAGTCCGATCAAAGGATTCCAATACCAAGAGCATTATTACGAATTGACTCCGCAAGACCAACCTATGGCTTTGTTCTTAAAAGAAAAATTAACCAACATCCAATACAAACTCGAAGACGATCCGTTTGGATGGACAGTACACGTATAAACCAAGCAGCTTCGGCTGCTTTTTTTTATGGACGGTTATGGGATTCCTAATCATTTGGAAACAAACAATGGTGAAAATTACAATGGTAAGTTTCTACATGGGGTGGTTTTTCATTTATCGATTATTACAATGGTGAAACTTACAATGGTGAAACTTACAATGGTGAAACTTACAATGGTAAGTTTCTACGTGCCGAATACTTTTCGTACAAAAACTGCGTTATACCCAAAAAACCAACGGTTATGCGCACATTTGTATTTATCTTTTCTTTTTTGATTACCCAACTCGTATTTAGTCAGGCCGATATCCGCGAACCCGGAGACCGTATTGATATGGTCATGGAATTACTACATCCAAATACCCAACTCGAATTGCGTTTTGAAATGAATGCAGCTAAAGTCATTGAAAAGAAGATGGTTTTAGTTACCTATTTAAAAAATGCTAAAGCCACACAAGTTCAATTACTTTTTGAAGATAAATCAGTGGTGAAATTAAAATCTTGGAACTTTATCCATGAAGAAGGAACTATTAAAGATACTAAACAATATGCCCTTGAAATAAAGATTACACCCGAACTTCAAAGTATCCTTTTAAAACAAAATTTAAAGGCCATTCAAATTGATCAATTGACAATACCCATCACTTACAACACCAAAGAAGACAATTTAAGAGCCTTTATGAATGAATTGAATGCCTATTGAAATGGGAATTGTTATTTTTACAGCCCACTAAATGAATACGCTGTTGAAAAAAATAATTTTACTTGCTACAATCGGTTTGTTGTACAGTTGCCAATCCAAAACTCAGGAAGCCACTTCAACCGCTACCCATTCGGTTACAGCTACCGAAACCAATTCAACTCCATTGGCCCCTGAAACATTCAACAAACAGTTGATTGAAGGCGGCTTTTTAAACTATGCCGAGACTAAAAAACCAGTCCAAGCTAGCGAACTCAATGTGTATGATGAAAACACCAATAAATATGCGTTTGTGGATGCCGAAGCATTAACCGAATTTGATTTTTCTTTCTTTAATACACAAATCAAACGCATGTTGGCCAAACGAAATATCCAAATTTCGGTTGCACCAGCTCCTGATGCTGAAAAAAGTCTCGCAGTGCTTATACAAGGGGAAAAAGTGCCTTTATATACGGCTACCGAATTGAAAAACGGCACCTATTGGACGTCCGGACCCAAAGCATTTTTTAAAAAAATCAATGCCCTTTTACAAGCAAAAAATTGTCCCGAACAGTTTTACCTGCTTTATGAAGGGACCAATGATTTGTCTGTTTTCTTGTTGACTCAAACCGAACAAGCGAGTTTTCAGCAGATTTATAAAAATGATCCCCGCGAAATTCCACAACTTCCTTAATCCTTGCACATGGAAAACGATACCCACTACCACGAAATCTATCACCAACTCCGAACAGGAGCTGCAGCTTTCTTACGGCATGAACAAACCAAAGACGGAAGTATTATTGAAGGCTTGGAAATTTATGGGAAGTATTCCGAACAAGAAGCCGACTTCAATACCATCAGTTTAATTTTTATGGCAGAAAATGCGGCTACCGATGAAAAACCGTTACGGGATACGATGCTCCATGCCATTACCTCTATTATCGGTTCCAACTACCAAAAAGGACAATTGGAATTCTTAGAAAAAATTATCCGTACCGATAAATCTGCACAAGGAAATCATGCCTTGGATCTTTACCTTAGACTCGGAGCCTATCATGAAAAATTACGCTCCCCTATAATCGATTTTATCGTGGAAGGGTATACTACATTTTCCAGTGAACAACTGAATTTAACTGCGTTTTACCTTCATGAAACCTTCCCAAAAACGCAAGAATACTTTTCATTATTTCTAACCATTTTAAATTTCCATAAAGGTATCGCTCCTGATAAAGTAGAAAAACCAATGGGCTATCTCGAACCCGAAATTAAACCCTGGTGGAAGTTCTGGAAGTAGTTAAATTTAGATTTTAGAATTTAGAATTTAGAATTTAGTCTCGAAACTTCGGGAAGACTTTCGACTTTAGACTTTCGACTTTCGACTTTCGACTTTAGACTTTAGACTTTAGACTTTCGACTTTAGACTTTCGACTTCAAAAAGTATTTCCAACCTTTACCCCATTATTCTCCTCTTACCTATTATGAGAACATTATTTTTACTTTTTGCTATCGTTATAGGTAGTTGGGCAAAGGCGCAAAAGGGTCCTATAATTCAAATAGCGACTCAGGATACCGCAATTACGGCTTTTTCAGGACGTGGCTTGGTGAGTCCGCGGTTTATTATCCAACCTGATCGTGTGGTGTATCAAAAAGATGCTGCTACATCGCTAGTTTTAACTGCCCATCCGAAAACATTTCGCATTTCGACAAAAGACTATACCCGTCGGTTTGGTTTAGATGATCAAGGCGTTTACTTTGACGGTCAGTTCGTTCCCGTTGACACTACAGGATTCAAAGTGATTGGGGAACTTCGCGACCCGGAATACAAACTACCGACAAAGTTCTATTGGAAGACCAAAAGTCAATTGTTTTTGGACACCCAAGAAATTAACGGTGTCGATGTACCCACATTTGGTATGCTTTATTCCAGTGCTGATCGGTATACCAAAGATAAATATCGGGTGTATTATTATGGCAAACCCATTCCGAACATAAATCCCGAAGCGGTGATTTACCTCAATGAAGCGCGTATTACCGATGGGAAAATCATTTATGAAATGGGTGAACCGCTACGCTATAAAGGTGAAATTGTACAGTACGTAAATCATTTTTTAGGCAAAACCAAAACAACCGTCATTAACCTTCAAACCTTTCAACCGATTCCTTCGATACAGGCTGCCACGTTGGAACCCCTTTCTAAATCGTATGCATTCGACCACAAAGGCGTATATTATGGTTTCACTAAAACGAATATACCGTTACACTCACGTAAATCGTATAAAGCATGGGAAACCGGCAATTACCACTGGATTAAAGTTGGAACAAAACTCTATTTAGGGGGCTTGCTTTGTGAATTTTCTCTCGATGCGGCAAGCTTTGGCACCCTTCCCCATTCCGATTATTATTACGATAAAAAAGGGATTTATTACCGGAAATGGGATGAAAAACTGCAAAAAGTAATGCAATGCAAAATTCCTTTTCATTATACGATTTCAGTCAATGATAAGACGGTGGCTTTAGCTTATGCCTCACGCTTTATGGCCTATAGTAATCAAATCTATGATATCGTTGAAAATAAAGTGTACACAAATGTAGGTTCCGAACAACTTGCGCTTGTCAAAAACGGCACCCAACAACTTGCCCCAATCCAAGGAAAATTGTATCCGTGTAGAATCTACGACTACAAGTTGGTTGCCGCTAGGGGCGCAATTTATTGGGGCGACCAAATCACAGCAGCCGATGCCGCTACTTTCCAAATGGGCTACCCTTATTGTTCCGATAAAACACACACCTATGTTTACGATCGGAACCGCGGTTTACAGATCGTTGACGGATTGCCTAAATTAGTTTATGAAAAATACCAACCCTTTGCTACTGATGAAACCTATGTGTATATCAATAACTACCGTACAATCAAAAAAGAGGGTATTCGTCTACTTGCTATTTATGAAGGTTACCGACCCGGTTGTGGCTTAGATAAACATCCGTCGTCCGACTTTTATCTTTTTGAAAATAAAGAGGGTTTTTGGTGTATTCAAGCCTCCACTACGGTTACGTTTAATTTTCTTGGAAAAACACTTCCCGTTCGTCCTTCGGGGAAAGGGTAATTATTCGTAACTTCACCTCTTATTAAAATATAATTCCATGAAACGAATTGCCCTTGCCCTATTCACACTTGTAGCGCTTACAGCCTGTCAACAAAACCAAAAAGCCGAAGCTACTGGCGATTTGCCTTTTTTTCAATTTGATGTGGTCGAACATTACAAAGTGCCGTATTCAAAAACCGCATTAGATAGTATTATTGGAAAAGAAGATAAAACCCGAATGGAACAAGGGTTATTACAAATTGTTACTGGAAATATTCCAGTATCAACTAAAGATACCTTGTTTATCAAAAACATGGAAATCCTTGGGTATCAGAAAACCCTTCTTGACCCGAAAATCTATCCCCAAATCAAGCATTTATTTTCTAAGCGCGAACCTTCAAAACCGATACAACCTTCCTGCCAATCGGGATACACGGATGTTTTGGTCTTTCGTGAAAAAGGGAAATTTGTAGGCTCCGCTAAAATCAGTTTTGACTGCCAACGGCACCAAATGATTGGCGAACGCTACAACGATGCCGATTTTGGACAATCGGGGGAATATGAAGAATTGAAGAAGTTGTTGGAATAGCTGCTGAGATTCTGAGCTGCTGAGCTACTGAGTTACTGAGCTGCTGAGATTCTGAGATACTGAGCTACTGAGATACTGAGTTGCTGAGATTCTGAGCTGCTGAGCTGCTGAGCTAATGACATACTTAGCCTTATCTTGTCTAATAAATTAATCACGAATAGGGAGAAATCCTTTTTCATCTAAAATTTTTATTATCCCCCTTAATAAGAAATTATTATCAAATCGAATGATGTATTTACGAGTTCCTTCCTTTTCGGGTACCAACATTTTCTTTTCAATTAACTTTTTAATTTGACGTGAAATTTCAGAGTTGTGTTTGCCTGAAAATAAATCTTTAATATCTGAAGCTTGAATAAGTTGGTTTTCAATGACTCTTTTTAAAACTTTAGATTCAATATCCGTGATGTATTTTCTGTCTAAAGAGTGATTAATAGCAGGAATAAGTACTTCCTTTTTCAAATACTCATAATCACTTAATTTATCTATTTTTTCAATTTCATCCTTTAATCCTCTCAACACGTATTCACACCATGCTAAAATACCTTCTTTTGTTCCAGAATCTGCTTTGGATAAATGATTATAGTAATCGGTTCTATTACTACAAAATACCGCTGTTGGATTAATTATTCTTCCGATATTTACGTTAAAACCAGTTTTCACTAACATAGCATAGGTAAATAATCGCACAGTACGTCCATTTCCATTTCCAAAGGGATGAATCCATACAAATCGATGATGGGCAATAGCTGCTTTTAACAAATCATATTTTGGACTATCTTCTTTATTGATAAACATGAACAATTCTGACATATAGCCTTCAACACTGAAATGTTCAGGCGGTAAATGACTGGATTCATGAATTTTTAAATTATTCTTCCTGTAAACCCCCGGTGTATAATCACCTTCCCCTTTGGGTGGAGGAGGTAAATCAGCAACAATCATCTTGTGTAACTCACTAATAAAAAGTGGATTTATCGGATAATCATGGATATTTGTTTCAATAAATACCATTGCTTTTTCAATATTTTGAATTTCTTGAATCCCATCTGAAATTGGAATTTCGTCATCCAATTTTGTCTCAATATACTCAGCAATAGTAGTCCGATTCCCTTCAATCCTTGCAGACCCAATACTTTCAAGAGTGTGAAATATCTGTTTTAATTGAAAGAAAACATTGGGATGTGTAGAACCTACAAGCGTTTTTTTTCTTAAGTAATCCAACTCAATAATTAAATCGGTTAAAGTACTATCGAAACTTGGCTCTTCTAACTTTAATTGATAAAGAATAAATTGAGCTTCAGACATGATACTTTTTATAAAACATTTCAATATTCAAATTTAAACATTTTACAAAATAAACAATATCATTTTAAAAATCAATTAATTAAAATGAACATCACTAATACAACAATTAACATCTGCTGCACTACAGATTTCAAAAAAACCACTCCTTCACCATTGCCTTTTCCACGGCTACTGCATTCTTGTGGGTAAAGTCGTTTTTCTTAGGGTTGTACTGATAATCTTTGGCCCATTCTTGGTGATGAGCCGCCAAGGCGATAATGCTCGAGCAGACATATTCGATTTCAGCCGTAGTGGTTGTGGGGTGAATGGACATACGAATCCATCCTGGTTTTTGAGTTAAGTCGCCTTCATCAATCGAGCAAGTCAAATGATGTGAGGTTTCTTGATCTACATGCAATAAGAAATGTCCGTAGGTACCGGCACAACTACAGCCACCACGGGTTTGAATTCCGAAACGGTCGTTCAATATTTTTACACCAAGGTTGTAATGTAAATCGTGAATATAGAATGAAATTACGCCCAAACGATCCTGGTGTTGCCCTGCAAGTACCGTAATATTTTCAATGGGTGTGAGTTGTTCAAAGATGTAATCGACTAATTCATGTTCGCGTTTCAAGATATTCTCCACGCCCATTTCTTCTTTCAACTGAATCGCCAAAGCGGTTTTAATCACTTGCAAGAAACCGGGGGTTCCTCCATCTTCACGGTCTTCGATATTGTCGATATACTTATGCTCGCCCCATGGATTGGTCCAACTTACCGTTCCACCTCCAGGACAATCGGGAACGTTATTTTTGTATAAATTTTGATTAAATACCAAAACCCCTGAAGTTCCGGGACCACCTAAGAATTTATGTGGCGAAAAGAAGATCGCATCCAAATAGGCTTCTGGATCGGCGGGATGCATATCGATGTGGACATAGGGGCCTGAACAGGCAAAATCCACAAAACAAACCCCGTTATTTTGGTGCATGATTTTCGCTACTTCGTGATAGGGTGTGCGAATTCCAGTAACATTGGAACACGACGTAATCGAAGCGATTTTAAAACTACGGTCGGCGTATTGAGCCACTACCTGTTTGAATTGCTCCAAACAAAACAAACCGTCTTCATTCGCAGGAATAATCACTACGTCTGCAATGGTTTCAATCCATGACGTTTGATTGGAATGGTGCTCCATGTGTGACACAAACACCACCGGCTTTAATTCGGTCGGTAAATTGAGATAATCCTTTAAGTTTTCAGGAATCTTCAAACCTAAAATGCGTTGGAACTTATTCACTACCCCTGTCATTCCAGTACCCGTATTGATAAGCACATCGTTGGCATTGGCATTCACATGGCGCTTGATGATGTTCTTGGCTTCGTGATAGGCCAACGTCATTGCGGTTCCCGAGACCGTCGTTTCCGTATGGGTATTGGCCACATACGGTCCAAACACATTCATCAACTTCTCTTCGATAGGGCGGTACAAGCGACCGCTAGCCGTCCAGTCGGTATAGATTAAAGGTTGGGTTCCGAAAGGCGTTTCAAATTCTTGATCAATGCCAATAATGCCCTCGCGAAAAGACTCAAAATACTGTTCCAGTTCGGTTTTTACTGCCGTGGTAATCATGGGTTGGGTTTGTTTGTGGCACAAAGATAATTAAAATAATTGCTGAACTATTCAAAGAAGTTTGGTCATCATTTAATTTCACCTAGCCCCCAACTACGCAGCTTCTCAGGAACTCAGCTTCTCAGCAGCTCAAAAAAAACCTATCTTTGTGGTATGAAAAAGCTCCACTTCATTCCTCGCTTTCAAAAGGCACTTACACCCGACCCAGAAACCGCGAATTTTGTGCGGCAAGTTCCCTTAGCGGACTATTCTTTTGTGACGCCACGTATACCCAGTAAACCGTACCTTATTCATGCGGTACCTGAAGTAGCACAGCAGCTTGGATTGGAGGCAGGAGATCTGCATTCGACGGACTTTTTACATTATTTCTCAGGAAAAGAGATCTATCCAGACACGCGTCCTTTTGCCATGAATTATGCCGGACATCAGTTTGGGAATTGGGCTGGGCAATTAGGCGATGGACGTGCGATTGTGTTGGGCGAAGTGGAACACCACAACCAAATCTGGACCCTCCAACTCAAAGGCGCAGGAAAAACCCCTTACTCCCGTCGTGGGGATGGCTTGGCGGTATTGCGTTCGTCCCTACGGGAATACCTTTGTGCGGAGGCGATGCATCATTTGGGTGTACCCACTACACGTTCCTTGGCTTTGATCGGAACGGGTGACGAAGTCTTGCGCGATATGTTGTATGATGGCAATGCCGACTATGAAAAAGGAGCTGTGGTGTGTCGGGTAGCACCTACCTTTATCCGATTTGGGAGCTTTGAAGTCCACGCCGCGCGTCAGGAACAGGAACAGTTACAACAATTGACCGACTTTGTAATCGGGGAATATTTTCCAGAAATTACAAGCGAAGGTCCTGAAAAATATTCGGCCTTTTTTAAAACTGTTAGTGCGCAAACCTTGCAGTTGATGGTAGCATGGCAACGCGTCGGATTTGTACACGGGGTGATGAATACCGATAATATGTCCATACACGGCATCACCATCGATTACGGACCCTACGGTTGGTTGGAAGATTTTAATTTGAATTGGACACCCAATACCACCGACAGTCAGCACCACCGCTATGCGTATGGCAACCAACCCGATGTAGCACTGTGGAATTTGATTCAGTTAGCGAATGCTTTGTACCCTTTGATTGGAGCTGCCGAACCGTTGGAAGCCGTGTTGAATGCGTACGGACGTCAATTTGATGCCGCTTTTTTACAAATGAACCGTTACAAGCTCGGACTAGAAAGCGAGCAGGATGCTGATGAAGGACTGATTCGAGAGATAATGACGCTATTGGAACGTATTGAAACCGACTACACTATATTCTTCCGATTGTTGGCCACTATTCAAAAATCAGATAGCCCGGAAGCGGCTTTGGCAAAACTTCAAGAGGCTTTTTATAGCCCGAGTCAATGTTCGGGTGCTGTGGAAACCGCTTGGTTGGATGGCCTGCAAAACTACCTCAACCGTTTGGCACAAGAAACCCGTACGGATACCGAACGTGCTACCGCCATGAACCTCGTAAATCCCAAATATGTATTGCGAAATTATATGGCACAATTAGCCATTGATGCCGCCAATCAAGACGACTTTAGTTTGATTAATGAATTGCACGAACTCCTCAAAAATCCTTACGACGAACAACCCGAACACGAGAAATGGTTTGCCAAACGTCCGGATTGGGCCCGCACCAAAGTGGGATGCTCGATGTTGTCGTGTAGTTCGTAACCGTTATTTTTTAAAGGTTAGTTGGCGCAAAACTGTTTTCCCAAAAGGAATTAAAACAAAAGTTTGCAATTGTTTTGAATTGGGAAAAACCAACTGGATTTGAATGGTTAACGCATTCCAAATTGCTTTGGCTTTAGGAGCAATATAATAGGGTTCAAAATCAACTGGTGTATACCTATAATCTGTAAAGCCCTTTTTGTAAGTGCGATCTGCTATGGCTTTAGCTGCTATTGGCAATGCATACAAAAGCGGCCCGTATTGGTAATAGACTTCCCCATTCGTTGTAGGTTTTTGTTGTACTTCGGCTGTAAATCGTATTTTAATACGGTCTGTTGTGGCGAAATACCTATGAATAACAATAAAATTATCACTGATTGTGTAGCTTTCGGAAGTTTCAAATCCCGTCGCCCACTGCGGTCTTCGAATTTTCAGATTTAGAGTGCCGGGTGTAGCTTGTGTAATCAGAAATTCCATAGATGTGTCGTAAGGATATTGAGTATTATTTTCGATCCTTAGGGCACGACCTTGTACTGTGGTAGTTAGTACGCAAGGCATCAAAAGTGAGGCTACCAATGTCTCATCAGCTTCCTTCATCCAAGCGTTTTGTACAAAATAGGGGGTTATTCGTCCTGCATTCGGACTACAACATACCGCTACGTCTTGATGAACAGGGGAATATTTATATCGTGTTTGTTTGCGATCGGGTTCGATTTCTCCATTTTTCGTTCCCATCATTTCAAAGGAATTATCGGTTTTTAAATAAGCTATACACGACATTTCAGGATGTCTTGCTCCCTGTGCTGCATTATAAAATAAATGTTCGATACGATCACCCCATTGCGAATTCCCTTCTTTTTGGTACAATAAACAATAGCTATCGAGTAACTCGTGAATCGAACAATATTCATAACCTGTAAGCGTGGCGTCTGCCTCGCGTTCGGCTATCCACTCATCACCAATCGGGGCGCCACTAGGGGTCGTAGCTTTTTCGATACGTTCTAAATAGTGAATCAATGCTTTTTCTAACTCAGGACTGGATGCTGCATAACGTGCGATAGTCAATGCTCGTAAATGCTCGTAAGTGTGCACTCCATGAGATTTTAACTTGTATTTTGGATTTAAAACATTAGTCAGTTGAGCATCACTTTCCGATTGGTACGTTTGCGAAAAATCACGATACAAGAACAAGGCATATTCTTTGTATTTAGATTCTTGAGTATACTGATATAATTTTTCAAGAACATCTGTAAAGGTGAGTCCGTGTGAGACCCCTCCATTAAATGAATTACCCGAACTAAAGGGACTGGATTGATTGATGGGGTAATGTTCCATGACATTGTTTACTGCGCGCAGAACGGCTTCTAAAACTTTAGCATTATTGGTGAATTCATAATATGCCAATAGTCCGCGATACAACGTCGCTTTTGCCCATAATTCTCCATTTTCTGATTGAAATTGATACCGCAGCTCAGGATCATAAATCCCCAAATACCCATCTGTATCTTGCGTAGCTAAAATTTGCTCAATGTAGTTCCGCACCTTTTCCATACCTTCAGGATCTTTAAGTAGAAACACGTTGCGAATGTATCCATCCCACCAATTGGATTGGGTTTCACTGTTCCACCATTTGTATTGATCATCTCCTGCTGCATCTCCAGATTTAAGATTTCCCAAATCCTTAGCTTTTGAATGTTTTTGCAATCGTCCTTTACCGTAAATAGGATCTTGTATTAAATCAGGTATCAATTCGTCCAAATGGCCCACAAAACCATCAAGGTCTTTTTGCATTTGAACTTGTAACCAGCCTGAAGGTTGAATACTCCCCAATGTCAGGTTTTGGAGGGGTTGTGATGGATTTTGCGCAACTACACCAAAGGAGCAGAATAGTAATAAACAGGAAATACTAGTTTTCATTGAGATATCATTTTAAATTGCAACAAACCGCCTTGGTTAATTGTCTGGAAGGATATTGAAGGTTTGTTCCAAGGAGAACCATTGAGTTTACAACTTTTAGTGTAACGATTTTGATTAGAGAATGATTGCGCTTCAATAATAAATTGTTGCTGATTAGGCAAATGGAGTACAGCTCTTTTGAGTTGTGGACTTCCCAAAACAAATTCTCCATTTGCGGGATTTACGGGATAGAATCCCAATGATGTCAAAATATACCAAGCACTCATTTGACCACAATCATCGTTTCCAATCATACCGTTTGGTGTATTGTTATGAAAATCATCGATAACTTTTTTCAAATAGTACTGTCCTTTCAAAGGTTCATTACTCCATGCATACAAATAAATAACATGATGACTTGGTTCATTTCCATGCGCGTACTGACCAATCATCGCTTCTTGGCCTAAAAACTTATTGGGATGTAATGCTTCTGTGGTGAAAAAATCATTCAACTTTTTTGTAAAGTCATCCTTGCCTCCTAAGAGTTGTATTACACCTGAAACATCATGTTGTGCAGGCGTCCAAAAGTATTGCCATGCGTTGGCTTCAGTATAATCGCCTGGATTGTTTAATGGAGAGGTTGCTTCCAACGTATTAAAAGGGAAGCGCCAATTACCATGACTATCTTTACCTCTAAAAAATGTAGATTGAGAATCATACAAGTTTTCATAGTATTTGGCGCGTTGGGTAAACTTTTCAGCAATTGCGGTTTCGCCTAAATAGTTTGCCAAAGTGGCCACACACCAATCATCAAAACCACTTTCTAACGTACGCGACACCGATTCATTATCCAATTTATCAAAGGGATAATACCCAAAACGTTCATACATTTCCCAATCCGAATTAATATGACTTCGTGTTGAAGTTTCGACCATAGCTTTCAGCATAGCTTGGGCATCATTACCACGAAATCCGTTTCGATAAGCAGCGAGCAGCATGGGAATTGCGTGGTTCCCTATCATGCAATAATTATCTTGCCCCCAAACAGTCCAAATAGGTAAAAATCCTTTGGCTTGATGATGCATCAACATGGAATGCACAATATCGTCAATAACTTCAGGAGCTACTAACTGCAACAAAGGGAAAGCACCACGGTAGATATCCCAGATAGACAACGTACTATAATAGGCTTTATTGGGTGCTAAAGCAATTGTATTATCTACACCCCGGTACATCCCATCTACATCCGCAATATTTGAGGGTTGCAACAATAAATGGTATAATGAAGTATAAAAAATTTCGCGCTGTTTGGGAGGTGCTTCAATAGTTATTCGATTGAGATATCCTTCCCAAGCCTGTTGATTTTTGGCTACTACCTGATCAAAATCCCAGTGTGGAATTTCTTGCTGCATATTATTTTTTGCCCCTTCAACGGTAACGGTTGATAAAGCAATCTTCACTTTAAGTAATTTGTTTTTTGCTAAATGAAAATCCAGTAAAAAACGTGGTGCTTCATTACGACCTTCTGATTCAATAGTCTGATTTTTAGTGAAAGGATGATCAAAAGTAATTGTAAAAAAATAGGTGCGATTTACCCAGTTTTCAGTGGAACAATACCCTGAAATTGTTGTATTATTTTCGATTTGAATGTGATTACTTACCACATGTTTTTTGGGATTCTTCTCATCAAACACAAAGCGTAAACCATGCTGAAAATCAACAAAAACAGTTGCTTCCTCAGTAGGAAATGTATATTGATGAAACGCTACACGGTTAGAGCAACTCAGTTCGACTTTAACCCCGTCTTTTTTAGTGACAGCATAGTAGCCTACCTGACCTTTCTCAGACTCTTTATGATAACTTTTTGCGAATGTCTTTTTGGGAGTATGAATAGGGAGTAATAAAACATCCCCCATTTCATTAATCCCTGTTCCACTTAAGCGAGTTTGAGAAAATCCCAACAACAAGGTGTCTTGATACTGATATCCACTGGTATGATTCCAGCCATAATCTTTGTTATCTGGACCCGGTTGAACCATTCCAAAAGGCATTGAAGGGCCCGGAAAAGTATGTCCTGTTCCGTCTGTTCCAATGAAAACATTCACCTCATCAACCAATGATTGCCCAGAAACAAAGACGGACCAAAGTAAAAAGAGGTAACGGTATGATTTAAAAATTAGTCCCATAAACTATCCATTTGTTCTAAAGTAGTATGTTTAGTTTCGGGGACTTTTTTCCATACAAAAAGAAGTGCTATAAAACAAAATAAGGCAAAAACAAGAAAAGGGAATGCGCTTTTGAGGCTATTAGGTACCCAAGTATTTTCTACAAGATACGGAAAATATTGAGTAACCAAAAAGTTGGCAATCCATTGAACAAATACACTTATAGCCAAAGCGAGGCTGCGCACTGCATTGGGAAAGAGTTCAGACAAAACTACCCAAACAACAGGCCCCCAAGATATGCTAAATGATGCCATAAAAAGGATTAAAAAAGGCAACACATAAGTAGGTCCTACTTGAAAGTAAAGTAAACTCCCTACGCCTAGGAGCGCAAAAATCATCCCTATTGATCCATAAATTAAGAGCGGTCTTCGACCAACACGGTCAACCCATCGTATTGCCAAAATAGTTGCCATTAAATTTACGACTCCCAAAACGGATGTCTCCCATAATGAAGCATGTATCGAACTTCCGAGGCTTTTAAAAATCTCGGGCGCATAATACAAAATAGCATTGATTCCTGTGAGTTGTTGCAAAATGGAAAGTCCGATCCCTACAGCCAATGCCTTTCGATATTTGGGTAATCGCAAACTTAACCATGGATTATTTTCCGTGGTTTGAATGGATTCTTGAAGGGTTTGTAATTCCAATGCCGCATCGTTAGTTGCATGAAAAACGGTCAAAACTTCTTTTGCTTTTTCATAAGCTCCTTTTTGTATAAGCCAACGTGGACTCTCGGGAATGGTATAAACGGTTGCGAAGAATAAGACTGATGGCAATAATTCAGAAGCAAACATCCAACGCCAACCCTGAGTTAAATTCCAGTATGCATCACCTTGAAGCGCAATAAAATAATTGACGAAATAGACCAAAACAATACCAATAACAATAGCTAATTGGTATTTTCCCACTAAGGCACCTCGGCGGTTGGAGGGTGCAATTTCGGCTAAATACATGGGTACCACCATAGAAGCCAGACCCACTCCAACACCTCCAATAATTCTGAATAAGATGAATATCGAAAAGGATTCGGGCAATGCCGTTCCAATTGAATTTAACACAAACAATAGGGCTGCAAACAATAGGGCTTTTTTCCGTCCCCATCGTGTACTCCAAAAATCGGACAGCATTGCTCCCAGTAAACAGCCAACCAAAGCACTTGAAATAGCCCAACCAATTTCTAATGTAGTCAACTTAAAATACACGGTTAAATTACCAATCGCTCCCGAAATTACGGCGGTATCATATCCAAACAATAAGCCACCTAATGTGGCACTAAAGGTGATAAAATGCAAACTGGCCGAAGGATTATATTGCTTCATGGTATAGTTGTTTGGTGAGATAGTTTTTCATTTCCATATTGATGTCCCACTGTGAGGCCAGTGGCTTTTGGGTAAAAGGTTCTAACGGCATGTACGGTGTAGGACCAAACTCAGGGGTAATGGTCATTTGTTCCTTTTTACGCTTTTGGTGAAGTTGAATAATGGCCTGCCACCATTTTACATATTGAGATAAATAATTCGCCCATTCTGGTGCAAAAGGATGATTGACTTGAGGACTTTGTTCAAAACCTACTCGTGCATGAATGTGCTGAATATGAGGAAACACTTGTTCTAATAGTTCGTATTGATCGTCTAAATTACTTTCTGAAACAACACAAAAATGAGAGAAATCGCCCACCAACTTTAAGTGGGGAAATACTTCCAAATAATCAAGTAATGTCTTCAAATGAAAGGTAAATCGTCCGCGATGTATTTCGTGCCAAATAGGGATACCTGTGTGTTGCATGATTTGGTCTGTTTCGGCAATGATTTTACAATTGGAGGAAAAACTATAATATTCTTTTCCGGTATGCGAATTGATTGCATCCGGTCTTAATTCGTTTAAATAGGTCAATCGATCACAGAGATGTTTCGTATAAGCCATTTCTGTTTCCTTTCTAGGGGCGCTCACTTGTTGAGCGATGAAATAAAAATTAGGATTGACAGTGGCGCGAATAGTAGCAAGCGTGTCCAAAAATTCGGAGACAAAATCAGGATTATTGGGCATATTAATTTCAACCCCAGTATAACCACTTGTAACGGCACGGTGAAGAAATTCCGAAGCCGAGAGGGATTCACATCCCCAATAGGTACATAAATAACGTATTTCCATATTATCGGGTGAATAAAACTGGATTAATTGCTGAAGCGATTACCTCTCCCACTTTTGCCCCTGGACACCATGTTTCCCAATCGTTTATTTGATTGCGATTCTCTGGATTCTTAAGCACCATATTTTTATCCATATAAATGATTGTCATCACTTTTCTAATTGCTGAAGTCGTATTAGCGCCTGCCCGATGAAAAACCCAACCCGAGTGAAAACTTACTTCCCCCAAATCAAATGGTTCAATCACATGTTCGAAATCAGTAACCCGTAATTTTTTCTGAAGGAAAGCCTCACTTTCATCGCTAATGGCCAATTCACGACCTTCAATAATTGTATGACTTCCCGCGCTGAATTCTAATGGACCCATTTCTAAAGGTGTTTCTTGCAAGGGAATCCAAAGTGTAATTGTTTTATCGGTCTCCAAAGGCCAATAGTATTGATCGGCGTGCCAGGGTGTGATGCCGCCGCCACCTTCTTTAAATAGCGCTTGATCATGATACAATCGAACCCCATCTACTTGCATTAAATCTGCTGCTATTTGGGCTAATCGAGTACTAAAAATCAAATCTTTTATCAGGGGATGTTCCAACCATAAATTAAACAATTGCAGGAATGCTTTACCATAAGTTGAGCGATCTTCTAGTGGACTATGGACTTGGTTCATTGTATTCACTTGATCCGTAATTACTGAATTGTAAAAGTCAATCGTTTCAGCATTCAATACTGATTTCAACTTGATGTATCGATTTTTATCATAAAAATCAACAGCTTCCTGAGTTAAGGGATACGGAGTAGATAAAAAAGACGCTATGGATGCGGGTAATTGATGCATAGTTAGTTGATTTTGAATTATTGTTACATTTTATTAGTCGAATAATCAAGTCAAAATTAAACGAACAAAATCCAAGACCGTACCTGTAAATTATCAATATATAACACTATATTGAATTTTTTACTATAAATTTAGGGCAAAAGAATACCTTATGGTCTATGAAGCCTTACTTTGAAAACATTCCTAATGACAAAGGCAGTGCGAGTGTGTATGCCTACCGGTTCCAGGTCCCTTTTTTTGAATTCAAATGGCATTACCATCCTGAGTTCGAACTTACCTATATACGAAAGGGCTCCGGACATCGAATAGTTGGGAATTCCTTTGATGATTTCACCGACGGGGATTTAGTATTGTTGGGAAGTGGTGTGCCTCACACCTGGAGTAGTAAGGCGATTGAGAATCAACCTGTAGAAGCAATCGTTATTCAATTTTTAAAAGCACCTCTGGATGCGATTTTAGCTATTGAAGAATATGCGCCACTCCATACAATGCTAGATAAAGCAGTTTTCGGACTTCATTTTAAAGCCTCAGAAGAAGTAGAAAAAGTTATGCTTCGGCTTACTGAATATGAAAGTATGGACCGTGTTGTACTCCTTTTGGTATTGCTCAATGACCTTTCTAAATTACCCTATACACCTATTGGAGACCAACTCACCGTTGCCTTTGGATCGCCCAAAAGAGAACTTCGAATCAATACCATATGTAAATACATTGCAGAAAATTTTAATCAATCCCTATCCATAGGACAAGCAGCCGCTCGTATCCATATGAGTGAAAGTAATTTTTGTAAATTTTTTAAAAAAGCTACAGGTAAAACCTTTTCGGATTATGTCAACGAAATACGGATTCAAGAGGCTTGTCGTTTGTTACGAACTACAGAAACCAAAATTAGTACTTTGGCTCATGCTTGTGGTTTTGAAACATTAAGTTATTTTAATCGGGTATTTTTTCAAAAAAAGCAATGTACCCCTAATAACTTTCGTAAAACACATTCTATCGTTAATATTCATGTAAACAGAACATCCTGACCCTATTTCTACTTTAATCAACTCCTCTATGATACACTAAAAGCATCAACTTAAACCTAACAATCTGAAAATAAATCACTTTTAATCACCATTATCCAATTAATCGCCTTACCTTTGTCCCGATTGGTTCTCTGCCAATGCTCGTTCTGAATTTTAAAATTTGTTTTAAGTATCTCTTTTTTCTCTTCAGTTTTGGCGTTTCAGTACTGCCTATTTTAATTTAAAACAATTTTATTATTATGAACATTTATGTTTCCAATCTGAGTTATAACACCTCAGAATCTGAATTAAACCAAGCGTTTAGCGCCTATGGCGAAGTAACTTCTACCAAAATCATCAGTGATCGTGAAACCGGTCGTCCACGTGGTTTTGCCTTTGTAGAAATGGCTCAAAAAGAAGAAGGTATCCGTGCCATCTCCAATTTAAATGAAAGCGAATTGAATGGATTTACCATTTCAGTAGCGGAAGCACGTCCACGTGAAGACCGCAATTCGAATTCTCGTAATTCATTCAACAGCTACAAACGATACTAAATACACCTGATTGTATTTGTTTTCACTCGTATAAGAGTGCCTAGTATTGGAATACAATAAGGCGGAAGCGTCCCATAATCGCCCATGCCTTATTGTTTCTTTCCCTACGTCTCCCTTTCTACTTCTTAAATCGAATACAGCAAGGTTAGGTATCCCTAATCCTTAATTCGTATGCGTATGCATTTTCAACATTTTTCATTGCTTCCTTCGCTCCAAAAAGCGATTACCGAAGCGGGGTATACAGCCCCCTCACCCATTCAAGAGAAAGCCATTCCGCTTATTCTTACGGGTAAAGATCTCATCGGCTGTGCCCAAACGGGGACGGGTAAAACCGCTGCCTTTGTACTCCCTATTTTACAACAATTGGCCCAACATACTCCTAAACAACCAGGAGCCGTTCGCGTTCTGGTATTAACACCTACGCGGGAATTGGCCTTACAGGTTGAACAAACTTTTCAAACTTTGGGCAAACATACCGCACACCATTCTCAGGTCATTTTTGGTGGGGTATCTGAAGTTAATCAAATTCGCGACCTCAAACAGCGTCCTGAAATAATCGTGGCCACTCCCGGTCGTTTACTCGACTTGGTGCGCCAAAAGAAGATCAATTTACAATCGATTGAAGTTTTGGTCTTGGATGAAGCCGACCGTATGCTTGACATGGGTTTTATCCACGATATGAAAGCGGTCTTGCAATTTATCCCTAAACAACGGCAAACGCTGTTCTTTACGGCCACCTTACCTGATTCTATAAAAAAATTATTGCCTTTATTTTTAAACCAACCCGTACAAGTGGATGCCAATCCAGTTTCTTCCATAAAAGCGGCTATTGAGCAATCGGTGTATGTAGTTGATCCTTTGGAGAAAGTCACGGTATTGTTAAACGTGTTGCGCAACCACAAGGGCAATCAATGTTTGCTATTTACCCGCACCAAACATGGGGCGAATAAATTGGTTCAAAAGCTCGAAAAACAAGGCGTTACGGCTGCCGCAATTCACGGGAACAAATCCCAATCGGCGCGGCAACGTGCTTTAGCGGATTTTAAAGCCCATACGATCCAAGTCATGGTGGCTACTGATATTGCAGCCCGTGGCATTGATATTAAAGAATTACCACTGGTGATCAATTTTGATTTACCCAATGAAGTGGAAACCTATGTACACCGTATTGGTCGTACAGGTCGTGCGGGACAATCGGGTCATGCGATCAGTTTTTGTACCCAAAGCGAACAACCCTTATGGCGTCAAATTGTCAAGCAAAATGGACGTCCCATCACTGAATTAATTCACTAAAATCGTTATCTATTTATGGCAGACTCGTTTTCCAAAAAACAAAGTATAAAAAACAAAGCCCTCAAACAAAAAGAAAAAGACAAGAAAAAAGCCGACCGCAAACTCCACAATAACAAAGGAAAAGGGTTTGACAGCATGATTGTCTATGTGGACGAAAACGGCCACTTCACCTCGACCAAACCCGAACCCAAACCGGAGCCAACGGTGGTGCGCACCCCCTCGCGTTACTTTAAAAAAGAAAACTAATACCCCACTCCCGAAGGTTTATCCTTTGGGAGTTTTTTTTTGTAGTGAAGGAACTAATTTCGTGGAACTTAGGTTTCATTTTGAGCATCCCTACATGATTCCAAAAACAGATTACCATTTACTAAATTGTTTCCTAAAAATTATACCGAGAAAAAAAAGGAATACCACTTCGTAAACGATTCTTTTGTAATTATTTACAACAATAGCATATCAACGTAAAGAGTACTGTATTTGTATTGTATTCGTGCTGTATCAGTGCTATATCTATGCTATAACTATTCATAAATGCACTTGAAACAATGAATCAAAGGATGATTAGATACCCATATCCTATTCTTTGGATGGCGGGATGGTTTGATTATATAAAGGGAGAGGTAAGTTTATCGTACGGAAGAAAAAGTAACGATTTGAAGTGCGACTACTCGGCACAAATCCAAGAATTTAGGGGTTGTGAAATATGTATTGTACAATGAGTTTGTGCTAAAGGAGCAATTCTACAGGAGTTTTAATATTTTAAAAAACTTCTATTCATTTTTACCCTTTTTGATTAGGGCATCAATATGCTTCATAAAAGCGGAAAAGTTTGAGGGTACTTCGTTACACCCGTAACATTTCATTTTTTTTGTCGGACTTTGATAGATCATTTCCCATTGTGATCCATCCATTATAACAGGATCGATGTATTCTTTTTCCCATTGTTGCTGCTCTAAAAAGGAACACAACGATTCCCATTTGGGATTGTTAACGGTATCTACCACTTGCTCTGGAGGAAACTTATCAAAGATAAATGCATGTAAATTACGATGCACCCACAATTGGTTTCCTTTCAGTTCTATAGCTAAATGAAGGTAAGTGCCTTCGTAGAGTTGGTAGATAAATTGCATACGTGAATTTATTTTATTTGGAATTTAAAATTTCGAATTTAGGTCTACTCCTATTTAACGGATTTGTTGGCACGATATATACCAAAAATTATGTTGAATCACTTTTTTTCAGACAGGTGCAAAAGCGGGTAGAATACTTTGTGGAGCGGAGACTTCGCAGAGCGTGGGCGTGGATAATTAGATGTGTATTTCATGCCTTTACTTAGCTTTTCCTGTTCTCGAAAAATACAAAAAAGCCCAGATCACTCTGGGCTTTCTTTTTAAAGGCATATACGAACGTGTGGATCACTTGACCAACACAAATGTAGTTGTGGGAAAGGGTCCCATTTTACGGTTTTCCGTAAAACGAGAAAAAAATTGTTTATTGCATAGCTATCATCTACATTGTAGCCATTAATTCAACATTTAAAATTTAAAATTTAAAACATCACAATATTCCTCGGTCTTTGGCTATGCTGATTAAATGGACCAAGTTACGGGCGTTGAAGGCATCGCGCAATCGGGCAATGCGCTTTTCGATGGCACTTTTGCTATGGGGCTTGATGCCTTGCTGGAGGAAGTACTCCCCTATTTCTTCTTGGTTCAATCCCGTGGCGAGTTGGCTTAATAAGGCTATTTCATAACTGTCTAAACTGACAAAACCCGATTCCTGCTGTACGTGATGCAATTCGGGGTCGATATACGGTACCTGCGCCGCAACCGCTTGGATGGCTTGCTTTAACTTTTCGATACTGCGGCGTCCTTTGACAACGTAGCCCATTACGCCAAGCGTTTCTACTAATTTTTTTACACGATAGGGTTTGTCTTCAATCGTGTAGACAATGGTTTTTAGTTCGGGATACGTCAAATGAATCGCTTCTACCAAGGCTTCTCCTCCTTTTAAGGCGACATCGCGGTAGTCTTTTTCAAACGATAAGTCGGTAATCACCAAATCATAGGGCACGCCACTACCGGCCGCTGCTTTTATTTTTGTCCACGCATCATCGCAATATTTTACCACGGTAATTTCTGAAACGCCTAAGGATTCCAGCACTTGGCTTACCGATAGACTGATGCTATCAATGTCTTCTACTATAATTACTTTTTGAACCATAACCGTTATTTGGGTAGTATGAATTTAAGGGCACAACCTGTGGGTTGGTGCGTTTCAAAACTAATACTTCCGCCCAAGGTTAAAATACGGTTTTCCACATTTACCAAACCATTTTTTGGATGTACTGCAGTAGGCATACCTATTCCATTGTCTTCATACTGTACCATTAACGCACTGCTGCTGGCTTCAAAGGTTATTTGTACCCGATTGGCACCACTGTGCTTTTTCATGTTCACCAACAACTCTTGCAGTACGCGGTACAGTGTAATTTTGGAAGTGGGTGCCAAAGAATTCCAATCGATTCGTTCAACATTTAAGGCAATCACTGCAACGGTTGCCGAACTGAATCCCGACATGAGTTCGAGCAATTCCTCTTTGAATGTTAGCCCTGTTTCGATGGCACCTGTTGAACGCGATAGGAATCGGGTGCGTTGGTAAATTTCTTCCAGGTGATCCAAAACCGCTTCTTTGTTTGGGGAATCCGGTGTTTGGTTTTCCACAAAAGAGAGCGTCTTAAACACGTCATTGGCCAATTCATCATGCAGTTGCTTGGATAAGCGAAGTTCGGTTGCATAAACCGCCTGAAGTTCCCGTTGACGGGCGCGCAAACGGAGTATATAGGTTGTAATTACACTCAACACAATAAGCAGTACAAGCAATCCCACAAGGCTGATGATCCAACCGCGGAATTGGGCATTTTCTTTTTTCTCTTTTTTGGCATCGTATAAAATGCTGGTGAATTGAGCTTTGGCCTGCGCTTTTGCATGTTGTAAACTATCCGAGAGTTGCAAAAATGTGCGCATATACATTTTTGCATCCTTTGCATCGGCAGCATTGATGGCATACTGTAAAGCTTCTAATCGGTCTTCTGGATTATGGCATTGTTGGGCATAATCATATGCCTTTTGCGCCCAAAATAAGATGCTGTCTTTTTGATTTTGTAGTTGATAATAATGGGCATAATGCATGGCACTTGACGTTAGACCTTGCTTATTTTGCAACGAATCCCGTAATCGGTAGCCGGTATCTAGGGCGGCTTTCCCCCCGTTGTGTTTCAATTTCAAGGCGATAATTCCCCAATTATCATAAATCATGGCTTTAGTTTGGGGCAAAGTATCCAATGCGCGCTCATTTTTCAAACGACCAAATAGCTCCATTGCCTTTGAAAACTGTTGGGCTTTACTGTAGACATAGCCTAAATTGTTTTGAACAATCAAACGATCTTCTACATTAGTGAGTTGAGGCAAACACTGTTGGTAAACTGTAATGGCCGGCGCATAATTTTCTAAGTGTGTATAACTATTGGCCAAGGCAATACTAGCATTACGGCGGTAAATGGGTTCGGTATCTAATTTTAAAGTTTGTGTTAGCACTGAATCGGCACTGTGGTAATCTCCAAACTGATTTTGAATTTTTGCCATTTCGATCTGACTGTAGGCGGTCCAATTGGGAGTCGTATCAGAGCAATAGGTTAAGGATTGATTATAAAAACGAAAGGCTTTGGTATAATTAAAATGAAGTTGGGCTGAATCTGCAGCATCTAAACAGCGGTAGTAAGCTGTTTTATCTGCTTTATGGTTGGAGGAACACCCTAGAGCGGTCAATACTATAAGGGCGAATACAAACGGGAAATGAAGGTGACGTTTCATTTCCCGAATGTAGTAAAAATTATAAAATTGCTAATTTAAAATTAGGGTTTTGGTCGCGGATTATTTGGATCGCCTAATTGACCACCAGTACTGTCTTTGGCGTATATTTATCTAAAATACCGAATTACATGCAATGGCATGACGACCATTATGAAGTAGTTGAAAACACACAGGAACCGGGTGCAGGTTCGACACCTATTCTCGCCTATGATGCAGAGGAAATTCAACAACAAAAAGTCAATTTAAAAGACTGCACCGTTTTCTTTAAAGATGGTAAACACTTGTATTTTTATGCAAAAGTTAATGGTCGTCCCGAATTTTTCACCCAAGACGGCAATCATCCTGCTTATCCCGACAAGGAATTGCATCGAATTACCCCTTATATCATAAAAAAATACCTAAAGAAAAAACCGTAAACAACAGTTACAATCTTGCTAAATAATTTGCTATAAAAAACTAAAATTGAAATAATTAAACGGTTCTTGAAACCACTTTCACGGATTTCATTTTAAATTATTACTGTTTGATCAACTCACAGGCTAATTGCTGATGGCTGAATACTAATTGCTAATACGTAAATTAACAATACATCGAGGAGTATGGCTATGAATCGGTAGCCTTGTCATAACAGCCCTTAGTTTCACTAACAACTTATTTTTATCTAACTCTTTATCATTTTCATAAAAAAAAGAGGTCAGATCCAACGACCCAACCTCTTTTACTATTAAAAATGAAACTACTACTTCTAGCTTAAAATTATATAGGAGAGAATGCTTAATACCAAGTATAGAAGGCCTATAAATACCTCTAAACGATATTTCTCAAGCCACTTTCTCACTTTTATTGTTTTATAAATTTTTGGATGCCTTTTCTTGCATCGGCTGCTTCAACTTCTACAAAATAAATTCCAGAAGGTAAATCATTTACTAAAAATTCTTTGGATTTATCGGTACGGATTAATTGTCCATACAAACTGTAAATAGAAACCTTTGTAATCTCTTCAGCGGATTGAATTGTAATATACGTGGTAGCAGGATTGGGTGCCATTGAGAAATGGAGTTCTTGTTCTGCTTCAGACATACTTAAAGTTACTGTAACAAATACCGCCAATGCTGCGTTACTACGACAACCGTTTACAGTTTGTATCGCATAATAAGTAGTTGCATTAACGAGTACTGCTGTTGAGGCTAAAGGATTATTATTAGATAATGCATCTTGCTCTGAAGCAAACCAAACAATAGCGGTTCCAGTTGCGCTCAAATTTGCAACTGTATTTCCTTGAACGAAAGTTTGATTTGCATTTCCAGTAGGTGCTCCTACTTGATTCACAGTTACTGCTACAGCAGCGCGCGAACTCACACATCCATTTACGGTTTGTGAAACATAATAGGTTCCTGTACTTAGAGGAGCTGCAAATGACAAAGCCGTTCCACCTGTAGCAGTAGTATACCAAAACATGTTTGTTCCTGAAGTAACTTGAATGTTGTTTATTGTAGCACCACTACAAAAGGTTTGGTTATTGGGTACTGTTGGGGGGACAGTAGTATTCACTGTTACATTTACGGCTTGTCTCAAACTTTCACAGGCATTTACGGTTTGGGAAACATAATAGGTGCCAGAAGTTAATGCAACAGTAGAAGCCAATGGTGCGCCACCTGTTGCCGCTGAATACCAATTTAAATTAGAACCCGTTGCCACTAAATTAGCTATTGTAGCACTGTTACAAAATATTTGTGCTTGTGCTGTTGGAGTATTCACAACATTCACTACTACAGAAACTGAAGTTCGAGTACTTTCACAGGTATTTACGGTTTGTGAAACATAATAGGTGCCAGAAGTTAATGCAACAGTAGAAGCCAATGGTGCGCCACCTGTTGCCGCTGAATACCAATTTAAATTAGAACCCGTTGCCACTAAATTAGCTACTGTTGCACTGTTACAAAATGTTTGTGCTTGTGCTGTAGGGGCATTAGTTGATGTTACTGTAACTGATACTGCAGAACGGGAACTTTCACAAGTGTTCACCGTTTGTGAAACATAATAAGTTCCTGAAGTTACAGCAGCAGTAGTTGCAAGAGGAGCTCCTCCAGTTGCTGATGTATACCATTTTAGATTAGCACCCGTTGCTACTAAATTAGCCACAGTAGCACTGTTACAAAATGTTTGCGCTTGTGCTGAAGGTGCAGTAGGTGAAGTCACTGTAACGGATACTGCTGTACGTGAACTTTCGCAATTGCTAATCGTTTGTGACAAATAATACGTCCCCGTTGAAATTAAAGTTGAATTCGGCAACACGGATCCACCAGAAGCAGCTGCATACCATTGAAAATTGGACCCTGCACCCGTTTGTATCGATCCTAAAGTTGCCCCTTGACAAAATGTTTGGTTAGGTGGTACATTAAAAGGTGGTGAAATAATCGTGATATTCACTTGTACTTGAATGCGTGAACTTTCAGCTAAGTTGGGTTGAGTCTGACTCACAAAATAGGCGCCTGTGGTTAGTACAGTTGTTGGAGCAAGAGGCGTTCCACCCGTAGCTGCAGTATACCATTTGATTCCGGTTCCAGTTGCATTTAAATTAGCTACCGTAGCACCATTACAAAACGATTGTGGTGACGGTGCAGTAGGTACTGCTGAAACAGCTAAAGTGGTAAAAGCTGCATTTTCTTGAAATGAATCCGTTCCTGCATTGGGATGAGCGACTCCTAAACGATACGAATACGTAGTATTCGGAGTTAAACCCGACAGTGTATAGTTGTAATTGGTTGCTGTTGTATTGTTCAATGCTGGATTGATTGTAGCAGTGGAATAGGGTAAATCCGTATCAAAAATTGTTCCTGCCTGGTAATCAATGGCAACTATTGCACTGTATCCGTTAGTGTTCAAAGTATAATTGATTTGTGCCGTAGTGGTCGTAATATTGGATTCCGAAACGTTAGTCATTACGATTGCACTTGGTGTTGAAAAGGAAACCCAGTTGGATAGCGTTACTTGACCTGCCGTGTTCGTTGCTCTCACGCGATAGGAATATTGGCTGTAATTGGGGGTCAATCCTGTTAATTGCACTTGAAATGGCGTCGCTGTATTTACCGAAGTGGTTCCACCTGGAACGGTAGTAAGCGGACCGCCCAGTGTTGTCTCGTATTCGACCACATAGGTTGTGGACGTTCCAAAAGCATTTAAGTTAAAATTTACTGTTGCCGCATTAAACGTAATGGAAGACGTATTCACATTTGTGATTGCGGGAGCTTGTGTGGCCGGTGGTAAGGTTGTAAATATCAGTGGATTCGAGGTAAAACTTGTCCCTTGACTATTTGTTGCCCATACGGCGTAGATATAGGTGGTATTGGGTTGTAAACCCGTTAATGTTTGGGATAAAGGGGTATCCGTATTCCCATTTGCTCCAGGGCCTGACTGGATTAATACGGGTCCGCTAGGCGGAATGTTATAACGAATTTCTGTAGTGGTTGCCGCATTATTTGCATTTACCGTATAACCAATTGTAGCTGTTGTTGATCCTACAGAGGTAGCGCTTACATTGGAAATGGTAGGTAAAGTGGGTAGTTGTGTAGTTGTGTACAACGCTGAAATTTGCGCAGGCGTTAATGCGGAATTGTAAATCCGTAAATCATCCAATTGAAATGCCGTTCCCGTTCCATTTGTTGCGGCATTAACTAGACGATTAAGCACCAAGAATGAAGGTCCAAAGGTATTTAAGGTTCTTGCATAACTACCTACATCAACGCCGTTAAAATAAGTTGTCAGTGTACTTCCCGTATGGGTAATAGCAATATGCACCCAACCGTTATTTTGGGCTTGAATCTGTCCGTTGGTTTGGGGCACATTATAATCATTTCCCGCACCCCAAGTGTAATACGAGTTTTGTACTCCATTACGCCAAAATCCGAAGGCGTTATTGGCTAAACTTGCGCCCCAACCCACTACACAGTAGGATGACGCGTCATTATCGTTGATGAATTTCACCCAAAACGATAAGGTACGGGCACTATTGCCCGCGGGTAAATTGGGTGCATTTTCCGATCCTTGATTGACAAAGGTCACATTGTTTGGAATGTTAACCGCTTTGTTCGCTTGTCCAAATCGGTTGTTGACATAGGTTAGCGAACCCGCACCGGATAAATTCCATCCCGTAAAGGTTCCCGTTCCTGAATTGTTTGCATTGCCATCAAAATCAAATTGATAGACAGGAGTTTGCCCCCTGAGCAAGGTAAAAAAGACTAAAAAGAGTCCGAGTACAATTTTTTTCATAGGGTTGTAATTAAAATTTGGTCAAACCTAGGGTAGGCTAACGATTCTTTTTAAGCACAATTCATAAAGTCATTTTTTGAGTTGATGAAATACGTATTGCAAATCATCGCTATTCGAAGGCAACGTGTAATTAAAAAGTATATTTGTATTATGACGTTTGCTGTATTTCGATGAAACTAAAAATCGTATTGCTAAGCTATTTATTCCTTTTGAGTTCCTTTTGTTGGAGTCAGAACCCTTATTCCTATACCCTAGATAAAACTTCGGGAATGCCTTCAAACACTATCTATGATTTATTTCAAGACCGTGAAGGTTTCATGTGGATGGCAACTAGTGAAGGGCTTTGTAAATATGACGGAACCAAATTCACACTTTTTTCATCAGCAGAGCAAACCAGTAAAAGTGGTTCAAATATTGCCCAAGATCGATTCAATCGTATATGGTACATTAATTTTGATGGCTATTTGTATTACGTTGAAAACAATACACTAAAACCCTTTGTTCAAAAAAACAGTATTGGGTATTACGAATTTGGTATCCTTCATGATTATTTATTTACGATTCAAAAAGGAGGAATAGAAATTTATGATCTCAAAACCTTACGCCGCATTAAAACCCTTCCATTAGATACTACCCAGCTCAAAGCAACGCATTATTCAAACGATAACTTTTACTTATTTACCAAAGAATTAATTACCATCAACACCCAATTGAACGTGGATTTCCAACCACTACCTGATGCCATTCAAACCTCCAAATCAATAGTTGTACAAAGTGCCGGGAATCAATTGTACATCGCCTCTAAAATCAATGGCGAACTGCATAGTTACGCCAACCATCAGTTCGAACTCTTGGCTCAATTCAAAGAAAGTAGTATCCAAAATCTAAGTGTTATCGAAAACAAACTTTGGTTAGCAACAACCAGCGGATTAGTTTCTTATCACAAGGGTACGTTTACCCCTTATTTCAAAAATCAAAATATCGCTACCCTCTTTAAAGATCGGGAACAGAAATATTGGGTTGCAACCCTTACCAACGGACTCTTGTACATTCCTAATTTTGCAACACTTTTATTGAAAAGCGACACCAAACCACTCACCCTTCGTACTTCAAAAAATAAAGTTTTAATTGGATATGAAAACGATTATATTACCGAACTCCATCCTGAGAATCTCAACCAAGCAGCTATCTATAAAGGGAATTCCAATCACGAGGTCTACCAACTCTACCAAGATGGAAAAACGACGTTTATGACGTCAAATAATTTTAAAGTACTGACGCCGCAACTCACAGAGATCAATATCGCTCTAAAAGACATTACACGTATTGAACCTGATTTCTATGCTTTTGCAGCCAGTGGAGTATGCGGTTTTATTTCTACTCAAAGTCCGCCCAACCCTTGGAAAACCTTATACAATCAAACTGTAAAAGATAAAAATGCACGTTTTACAATTACAAAACTTTTGACCAATGTACGTGGTAAAGCGGTAAGTTATAATCCTGAAAACCAGACGATTTATTTTGCAACACATCTCGGGATTTTTTGTCAATCGCCTTCGCGACTTGAAAAATTGGAATACAATCAAAAACCCATTTTTACTCAAAAACTCTTTTATGCACTCCAAGAAATTTATTTCCTTTCCCATGACGCTAAAATACTACGCATCGATCGCAGCAATCGTATTCGCCCATTGACGATACCCGCAATTCCGGCTTCGGAATGTATTAAATCCTTAAAAATCATCAATAATGGCATGTATTTGTTTACTTCCAATGCTATTTTTAAACATGATTTAATTACCAAAAAAACAATAAAATTACTGGTTATCACCCCAGACATTTCTATCAGTGACCTCACCGCATTGGGAACCCACACTTATTTAGCCACCTCAAAAGGGTTAATCATTCTACCCAATTCCTCGTTTCAAGAAGAAAAGCTTCCTAAGTTTATGTTGAATGCTGTTCGGGTGAATGATAAAATTACAACCGTCAAAACATTAAACTATGATGAAAACAATATTAGTTTTGATTTTTCTGTTTTGGCTTATCAACCCAATACCCGATTCCCCATCGCTTATAAAATAAACAATGGTAAATGGAATTACTTAGACGACCAACAGCGTACCTTAAAACTGTCTTCTCTCGCTGCTGGTGATTATACCTTAGAATTTAAAATTGAAAACTTAGAAAAAACAAAATGCAACCGTATAAGTTACCATTGTACCATACAAAAACCATTTTGGTTGAGTTGGCATTTTGTATTGCTGTATTGTTTTATGTTTTCCCTATTGGTGCTTATTTTTAGCAAATACCATTTCAAAAAAATAGCACAGAAAAATGCAATCGAACTCAACCGTATTCAATTGGAGAACAACCTTAATGCTTCTAAACTCACCGCAATTCAGTCTCAAATGAATCCGCATTTTTTTTATAATGCACTCAATACCATTCAATCCTATATACTCACCAATGACAAAAAAGAAGCAATATCCTATCTCAATAAATTTGCTTCACTTACCCGAAAAATATTAGAACTCACAGAGCGAAGTTATGTCACCTTACACGAAGAAGTGAAAACCCTAACCTTGTATCTCGATTTGGAACAAGCGCGCTTTAATACTGACTTTAGTTATGAAATTTATATTGAGGAAACCTTAGACAGTGAAGGCCTTATGATTCCCTCTTTACTCATACAGCCTTTTGTTGAAAATGCTATCAAACATGGATTACTGCATTGTAAAGGGCCTAAACGAGTACAATTGCATTTTTTAAAACACGATGATTTTCTTCAAATTGTAATTGATGACAATGGTATTGGTCGCAAAAGAAGTGAAGCCATCAACCAACACAACCGTAAGGACCATATATCGTTTGCAACCCACGCTATTGATAAACGTTTGGAAATATTAAACAAAAATAAACTCCACAAAATAACCGTAAGCTATGTGGATAAAGTAGAAAATGACGAACCTACAGGCACTACGGTTTACCTTAACATCCCGATGACATGGAAATAAAAGCAATTATAATTGATGATGAAATACGAGCGCGTATGGCACTCCAACTATTGTTAGCGGACTGTTGTTCACAAGTTACCATTTTGGAACAATGTGAAAACTTGGCAGAAGGCATTAAAGCGATTCATAAACACAAGCCTGATTTAGTATTTTTGGACATCGAAATGCCGGGACACAGCGGATTGGAATTGTTTGATTTTTTTAATGAAGAGGATATTGATTTTTCTATCATTTTCACCACCGCCTATAGTCAGTATGCTGTAAAAGCCTTTAAGTTTTCTGCGATTGATTATTTATTGAAACCAATTAATCCCGACGAATTAGTAACGGCAGTACAACGTTTTTCTAGGGTGAAAACCCAAAATCTTAAGGTACTTCGCGAGAATCTTGAACTCAATAAACTGAATAAAATCGCGGTTCCTACAGGGAATAGTATTTTGTTTCTAGAAATCGACCAAATACTTTACATTAAAGGAGAAGGTTCTTATGCTGAAATTGTATTGCAGCAAGGGAATAAGATTATCTGTAGCCGTTACCTTAAAAACTTTGAAGATATTCTTTGCCACCATCATCATTTTGTACGCGTCCAAAAATCCTATATTGCGAATATCAATTATGCGGTACAATACAACAAATCCGATGGTGGAAATCTTGAATTCCAGAATAAAATTTGTATTCCAGTAGCTCCAGATAAAGTGGAACTTATCATGGAACGAATAGCCTTAATCAAACGATAAATAAAAAAATGGGGAATACTTTCAATATAATAAAACACAAACCTTTGAAAATCAGAATGTAATTAGAAATTTTATCTATTAAATAAGTCACGTTTCAAACAGGTTAAGACTAGTCCTTACTGGTGTTTTATAAAACAACACGGTTATCATAAAAAAGTTTGGCACGAAATTTGAATTCGGTTTTCCAACAAAAAATCATTCTAAACCACTGAAAACCAAAACTTATGAAAACCATTACTACCTTTGCGCTCTTTTTTACCGGATTATTTACTGCTCATGCCGGTTGGTACCAATGCTATAATTATACCGGTACCGTTGGAAAATCGCCCGTAACCTTGTCAATACAAATCACCAACGATTATTTTGGAGCAGCTGAAAAGAAAAATTTAAACATCAACGGTATCTACCAGTATACCAAATACCACACTCCGATTCGTTTAGAAGGTGTGCTCGACCCTGCTACAAAGCAACTTACACTGTATGAACTGCATCAGAATTCCCGAACCGCTACTTTTACCCTCCCTTTTACCGACACTACTGCTACAGGCGTTTGGACCGCTGAATCGGGAAAAAGTGTTCCTGTACAACTCACTTTTCAATCGAAATTAACCGACACAGCAGTCACTGACCGTTGTGATTCTGTTGAAATACTTCAAGCGAGTACTACACCCGACTTTTATTTTGTTGGAGTGTATGCCAAAGCAGCTGGCGCACAAAATACAGTGATGACCGCCTTAAAAGTTTGCCGTAAAAAAGACGGTGCCTTAGTGCAACACATCGATTTCAGTAAGGAAACGATAGCCACAGGAAATTTGATGACCCTCATTTACGATAATGTTACATCGGACTCCCCTTCTACTGTGAAAGTGAGCAACCAATACGGGCGTGTGGGTGGCCAATGGTCGCTGCACTGGAATGCTAAAAAGAATTGTTTTGTAAAGGCTTCCCAACCCGAATTACAGTAGTTGGTAAAATACTCTTTAGGTTTAGGGAACAAATTCCAACTTTATAAATTCCAACTTTATAAATTCCAACTTTATAAATTCCAAAATCCAAAATCCTCCCGAAGTTTCAGGACCAAAATCCTCCTGAAGTTTCGGGAACAGATTCCTCCCGAAGCTTCGATACCAATGTCTAATGTCTAACGACTAATGACTAGTCACTAATCACTAGTCACTAGTCACCAATCACTATCCATTATCCACTAATTTCCCTATCTTTACCCAAACAACCTAAACCATGATTACCTTACATTTCGAACATTACATGAATGCAAGTCCCGAGCGCGTGTGGAACGCTTTGTGGGATGATGCCAACTACCAGCAATGGATGGATGCTTTTTCGGTTGAATCCAAAGCGCTCACGGACTGGGAAATAGGCAGTAAAGTGTATTTTGTAACTGCAAATGGTGACGGAATGGAATCTGAAATTGAAGAATGCCTACCGCACCAACGTATTGTATTTCACCATTTGCACCAACTCAAAGACGGCAAAGTAGTGACTACGGGTCCGACCTGGAACGGCTACAAAGAGAAATACGAATTGCATCCCCAAGGATCAGGAACGTTACTGACGATGTCATTGGACACGCTAGACCATTATGCGGATTATTTCAAAGTGGCTTTTCCAAAAGCCTTTGCGATTGTACAAGTTTTGGCTGAGCAACCCGAACAAACAATCTCGGTGACAACGGCTATTCCCCGTTCGCTAGAAACGGTATGGAATGCCTTTACCCAACCGGAACAGGTGGTCAATTGGAATCAGGCTTCCCCAGATTGGCATTGTCCGAAAGCGGTTGGAACATTGGCAGTAGGTGAATCGTTTACCTACACCATGGCGGCAAAGGACGGCAGTGTTGCTTTTGATTTGGTGGGTATTTATGACGAAATCGAACCGATGCATTTTTTACGGTATCATTTTGAAGACGGACGACAAATTACTGTAAACTTTGATGTGATGGGTGATACGGTTTATGTGACCCAGACATTCCAACCTGAATCTATCCATCCAACGGCTATGCAACGTATGGGTTGGAAAAGTATATTGGAATCTTTTAAAAAACATGTGAGTCAATTTGGCAATGCGTCGATGTGATAATTAGGCAATGAGTCGATGTGGCAATGTGGCAATTTGAGTAGGCGATCCAGGACTCTTTTTCTTGTACGTCTTTCTATTTTTTAAAGAAATTAATTTGAATTAACAACCAACAATTTTTATGGCAAAAGTAAATCCCTATCTCATTTTCAATGGTACGTGTGAGGCGGCCTTTTTACATTATGAAACTGTTTTTGGAACCCCTATCGCATATATGGGAAAATTTAAAGACATGCCACCCGCAGAAGCTACCGAACCTGTTGCGGAGGAAGAATCCAATCGCGTGATGCATGTGGTATTGCCAATCAGTGCGGAAACCTTACTTATGGGAAGCGACAGCACGAGTCAACAGGGTGCTGTTTCTGTTGGTGAAAATGTGCAAATTTCTATAGACACCAGCAGTCAAGAAGAAGCCGATCGTTTGTTCAACGGACTTGCAGCGGGTGGAAAAATTTTAATGCCGATGAGCAAAACCTTTTGGGGTGCTTATTTTGGGATGTGCACTGATGCGTTTGGCGTACATTGGATGGTGAATTTTGATGAATAAAGGAGGTAATGTGGCAATGAGACAATACGTTAATGTATCAATAATATATAATATCCCAATATACTATTAAACCTATTCAAACCGATAAACACAAAAACGTTTTTAATCACTCCATATCCACAGAAAACTGCTGCTGTGGCTGTAACTAAAACGATGTGGTAAAAATTTAATTAAACACATAGTGACATAGTGTTCATAGTTACTGCTTTATGGATTTTAACTTTGAGAAACTTTGTGAGAAACTTTGTGTAACCTTGTGACCCAAAAAGTCCATGTTATGTACTATCCCAAATACACTTTTAAACCCCATAAACTTTTTAACTAAACCCCACTTTTCAACGAAAGCAACTTTAAACTTGTCACACTTCTAATGACTAACGTCTAAAGTCTAATGACTAACCCCAATCTCTTACTTAAAATTCCGTACCACATACTCCATTTCGGGGTCTTTGGCTTTTACACGGTCATCGGTGGTAGGGATAATTTCTTTATCGGGGAAAATACCTCGCCCGTCTTGGTCTGTTTGTGCGACGGGTTGGACATGCATGAGTCCGAGACGGACAACAATTCTAGAATGAGGCAAACGTACCAAAGGCATGATTCCCGCCACCGTACCGTTGTAAGCGCCTCCTGTCTCTTCACCTACGAATTGTGTATTCGGGCGTTGTTTTAATGCCACCGATTCGATACAGGCTGCTGAGAAGCTACCTCCGTTAATCAAGACCATTAGTTTTCCAGTATACGCTTGTGGTGCCGGATCTACTGGGCGACTTCCAACCAACTTGTATTGATAAGTACCGTCAGGGTTTTTGGTCGTACGGAAATAGCTAAAAGTCATATAAATTGGATAACCAATCATAAAAAAGGGATAGCCGATCGGACTCATATTCTGCAAAACACCTACTTTCCATAAGCTGGTTTTTGAAGTCACTTCGGAGGGTTGGAGTATGGTAAACGGTTGGTCGGTAAAATGACGGTATAAGTTGACTGCATCAGCTACGCGTCCTCCTGGATTGTCTCGTAAATCCAACACCAATCGCTGTAACCCCATTTTTTGTATGGAATCAAATAAAAGGGTGTAGGCTTTTCTGTGTTTACTGGCGGAAAAATTCTTCACCCGAAGCACATAGAGTGTCGAATCCAATTCGGAGCGTTTCAAGCTCACGGCGCACTCTTTGGTCAACGGATCATAGCCAAAAATACGTTTCTCTTTGCGGGAGAGTACGCGTTCTTTTTTCACTTTGGCAGCCACTACAGGAGTCGTTGTACTATCTTTTGCTTTGGCAACCGCTTTAACTACAGGTGCTTTTTTCTCTTTTATTTTGCGTTTCACCCATTCGGTATAGGTGGAATCATTTTGTTTAAAAACAAACTGCAAACTGTCTTGAATGCCTATTTCTCCTGTAAAATATCCCGCTAAGCGTCGGCCAAATCCTTTGCGAATATAGGTTTCATTATACCCGTCAGAGGTGATGGTCGGACGGTATTTTGTATACAATTGTTGGGGTGTAATGCCGTTTATAGAAACAACCTCTGCACCGGGTTTAAGGTATTTTTTATCCGACTTGTTCTTGATGACTATCATTTTTTGAGACAACCATTCCGTAGTAAACTGCGATAAGGGTCCCTCTCCCATTTGCTTTAAATGTTTACGCTGTGCCTTAGTCAACAAGGGTTGTGGATAACTCGTGCTCATGTGCCCTTGGCGCACTGATGCGATAACGGGTGCGAGCACAAAGTAAAATTCCTTTGTGGTCATGGGGCGATTGATCACCTTGCGAATACTGTCAAAAGATGATTTCAGTTTTTCTTTAGAAATATAGCCGTCCAAATGGGGATATAAGCGATCTAATTTTTGTTGAATATAGGTAATATCTTTTTGTAGTTTATCAACGGGAATGGGCGTTTCTAATCGCGTATTGTATTTTTCTACCGAAGTGCAGGAAGTCCACACTGCCGCGATAAGAACAAGAAGTAATCGGATGTTTCGGGTCATAGTCAACATAAATTTCAGCAATGATACACATTTCAATCCAATGGGTCAAAAGGATTTAACAAAGTCTTGATGGATTCTAAAAATAACTACATTTACCCCATGCAATGGAACAAACAAGCTTTTCGCATCTTTTTGAGTTTATTTCTCCTTGAAACGGCTATTGCACTTTGGGTGCGTGATGCCTTTGTGCGGCCTTATTTGGGCGATGTTTTGGTGATTTTACTCATTTATTATTTTGTCAAAAGTTTTGTCCCCTTGCCTACTGCAGTAGTAGCAACCGCTACTTTACTTTTTGCTTTTCTCATTGAATATTTGCAATACCTAAATTGCATTTCTCTTTTGGGTTTAGAAAAAAATAAAATCGCACACACCGTTTTGGGCGCCTCATTTGCTTGGGAAGATATCGGTTGTTATGTCGCCGGTTTTCTTTTGATTTTCCCTATTGAAAATTACCGCAATAAAAAAGCCACTCCGTGAGAAGTGGCCGTATATGATTGGTTGGCTTTCAAAATTAAATTCCAGCCACTACTTTTAATTCATTGACAAAACGCACCGCCAAGGCATCTGCTTCGGCTTGGGTAGGCGCTTCTGTATAGATACGAATAATGGGTTCGGTATTGGATTTACGCAAATGCACCCATTCCGTTGGAAAATCAATTTTTACACCATCAATTGTTGAAATATTTTCAGTAGCATACTGTTGGGCAATAGTAGCCATCACAGTATCCACATCAATTTGCGGAGTGAGTTCAATTTTATTTTTACTCATAAAATACTGCGGATAACTCGCTCGTAATTCGGCTACCGTACAATCTAATGCCGCCAAATGTGTCAAAAACAAAGCTACTCCTACCAGTGAATCCCGTCCGTAATGCAGTTCAGGATAAATGATTCCTCCGTTACCTTCGCCTCCGATAATCGCTTGCGTTGCTTTCATCAGTTCGACCACATTCACTTCACCTACTGCACTGGCTTGGTACGAACCGTTGTGTTTTTCAGTGATATCGCGTAAAGCACGGGACGAACTCATGTTGGATACCGTATTTCCTGGCGTTTTACTCAACACATAATCCGCTACGGCAACTAAGGTATATTCTTCACCAAACATTTCACCGTCATTAGAAATAAAGGCCAAACGATCTACATCGGGATCTACTACGATACCAAAATCAGCACCTTCTTCTACAACTAATTTACAAATGTCACCCAAATGCTCTTTTAAAGGTTCGGGATTATGTGGAAAATGACCGTTAGGTGTACAATATAACTTGACAACTTCTACGCCCATTTGTTCCAAGAGTTTCGGGATAATAATTCCACCTGACGAGTTTACACCATCAACCACCACTTTAAATTTACGTTGTGCCACTGCTTCGGCATCTACCAATGGTAAGTCCAAAACCTCATCGATATGAATATCCATATAGGCATCGTTGACTGTAATTTCGCCCAAATCATCGACTTCAGAAAACTGAAAAGCTTCAGCTTCGGCTATTGCTAAAATTTGTGCACCGTCTGCACCGCTTAGAAATTCACCTTTAGCATTCAATAACTTCAAGGCATTCCATTGTTTAGGATTGTGGGATGCGGTTAAAATAATACCACCATCAGCTTGTTCAAGAGGAACAGCGACTTCTACTGTGGGCGTAGTTGAAAGTCCGAGATCAATCACATCAATGCCGAGACCGATTAGCGTATTTACGACAAGGTTATGAATCATCGGTCCCGAAATACGGGCATCGCGTCCAATCACTACTTTTAGCTTTTCTTTACTTGTATGTTGTTTTAAGAAAGTTCCATAAGCTGAAGCAAATTTTACCGCATCAACTGGGGTTAAATTATCCCCTACGTTACCCCCAATGGTCCCGCGGATTCCTGAAATTGATTTAATTAGGGTCATGTGTTTTCAATTGTATTCGTATGTCTACAAAGATAGCTGTTCTTCTAAAATTTAACACGACGTTAAAAAAAAATTAAAATTATAAAACCAAAGAGGTTTCTTCTTCGTATCTGATAAAAATCATCGTAAGAAAAATTACAGAGTTTTTGTTAAAAAATAGAAAATACCTTACAAGTCTTTGAAAAATTGTCAGTTAATCGATAAAATGTGCAAGAATTTAAAAATAGACCTCTTAATTTTAACATCGAAATCAAACTAAAAATAAAAACTATGAACTAAAAATACGCTACCCCCGC
>JBDKGM010000066.1:0-22211 GCA_039798185.1 Bacteroidota bacterium | reverse complement strand
GTGGAGTTCATAGGTAATTTAGAAAAATTATGACAAAATCATTTTTAACTGCTTGGTATTTCGTCGATTTGTTAATATCTTTTGAGTTTTGCCGCTTTATTCTTAATGAAATCTTAATACTTTAGTCCCTTATAACCTAAAAAAGCAAATTTATATGAAGTACAGATTACTTTCAGTGGCCTTCTTTGCCATCTCCGGATTGGTATCGGCACAGCAAAAGGGATCGGTATGGACACCTGCTTCTCGCGGCAATGTAACCTTATTGGACAGTCGCATGCAGTTGCCTGAAAAAACCCTAATGCAGTTGAATGTGAATGATTTGAAAACGGTGTTGCAGGCAGCTCCCGCACGCAGTTTTACGGGAAGATCAAGCAATGTAGTTGTTGAAATTCCAAACAGTAAAGGAGAAATGGAACGCTTTAGTGTGTATGAAAGTTCGAATATGGACCCAGCACTAGCGGCACAGTTCCCAGAAATTAAATCCTATGTAGGTTATGGAGTTGATAATCCAACTTTAACAGCTTATTTCAGTGTATCGCCATTAGGATTCAAGTCAATGGTTTTGGGCGCCGATCGCACAGCGGAGTTCATTGAGCCATTGACACAAGACTTATCTACGTATACTATATACAGAAAAGGGGATCATGCGGCTACAGGAACATTTCGTTGTTTAGTAGATGATGAGCCAATCATGACTAATGCTTTGAATGGTTTAGCGGCTCGTCCAAATGCGGATGATGCAGTGTTGCGCACCTACCGTTTGGCTTTGTCGTGTACAGGTGAATATACTGCCTATTTTGGGGGTACAAAAGCTTTGGCATTGGCAGCAATGAATAATACCATGACCCGTGTGAATGGTGTTTTTGAAAAAGACTTCAATGCACGTATGGTGATTATTGCCAATAATGATTTAGTAATTTACACGGCAGCGGCTTCGGATCCTTATTCTGCTGCATCAACAGGTTCAGGAGGAGCTTGGAATGCTGAATTACAAAACACCCTTACTTCCGTAATCGGAAATGCCAACTATGATATTGGTCACTTGTTTGGTGCTTCTGGAGGAGGAGGAAATGCAGGATGTATCGGATGTATTTGTGTGGATGATACTGCAAGTACAACAGATAAAAATAAAGGAAGCGGATTTACCTCTCCAGCCGATGCTATTCCTTCTGGAGATAACTTCGATATCGATTATGTAGCACACGAAATGGGTCACCAATTTGGTGCCAACCATACTTTCTCAATGAGTAATGAAGGAACAGGTGCCAATATGGAGCCCGGTTCTGGATCTACAATTATGGGGTATGCAGGTATTACAAGTCAAGATGTACAACCGCATTCAGATGCCTATTTCCATGCTATCAGTGTGCAACAAGTAACTAATAATATTAAAGCAAAAACCTGTTCGGTGAACACCGCAACGGGTAATGCAGTGCCTGTAGTGAATGCCGGTTTGGATTATACAGTACCAAAAAGCACTCCGTTTATGTTAACAGGTTCTGCTACAGATGCCAATGGTGATGTGATCACTTACAACTGGGAACAATTTGACAATGCAGCTTCAACGGCTACAGGTGCAAGTTCGGCAGCAAGTGCAACACGCACAAGCGGACCAACTTTCCGTTCGTACAACTCTTCAACGTCACCTGTGCGTTATTTCCCAAGAATGCAATCAGTATTAGCGGGAACTACAACTACTGCGGGAACTGAAATCACTGTGGAAGCATTACCTTCGGTGGCGCGTACAATGAATTTCCGTTTGACCGTTCGTGATAATCGAGTGGGCGGTGGAACAAACAACAGTGATGATATGATTGTTACTGTAAATGCAACAGCAGGTCCATTTGCTGTTACGGCTCCAAACACAGCTGTGTCATATGTAGGAGGGACTTCACAAACTGTAACTTGGAATGTGGCAGGAACTACTGCAAACGGTGTAAACTGTGCGAATGTAGATATCTTATTATCAACAGATGCGGGAACTACATGGACAACCATTTTAGCGGGCACACCAAACGATGGTACACAAGCTGTGACTTTACCCAATACGCCAAGTACAACCTGTCGTATCATGGTAAAAGGATCGAACCATATTTTCTTTGATGTGTCGAATGCTAACTTTACAATTACTTCTGGAACACCTGATACTGTAGCGCCAATAGCACCTACTTTGGCCGCTTCAGGAACAACTGCAACTTCTACAGTTTTAACCTGGTCTGGAGCTACCGATAACGTAGCGGTTACGGGTTATGATGTATATCAAGGAGCTACATTACTTGGGTCAACAACTACAACTACTTATACGGTTACCGGTTTAACAGCTGCAACAACGTATTCATTTACAGTAAAAGCTAAAGATGCTGCTGGAAATGTATCAGCTGCTAGCAATGCAGTATCAGTAACAACAGCTGCACCCGATACAACCGCTCCAACGGCTCCAACATTAACCGCTTCAGGAACGACATCTACAAGTACTAACTTGTCTTGGTCAGGGGCAACAGATAACGTGGCCGTAACAGGATATGATGTGTATCGCGGAACAACACTTGTTGGTTCAACAACAACTACAACCTATGCTGCAACAGGATTAACGGCTTCAACTACGTATTCATTTACAGTTAGAGCAAAAGATGCTGCTGGAAATGTATCGGTAGCTAGTAATGCGGTTTCAGTTACAACGCTTGCAACTACAGTAACTTATTGTACAGCTTCTGCTACCAATACAGCGGATGAGCGTATTGGACGTGTACAATTTGGTACCATCAATAACGCTTCAACAGGAACTGCAGGATATGAAAACTTTACAGCAGTTTCAACCAATGCTGTTCGTGGTACTGCTTACACAATCACAATTACACCGGCTTGGACAGCAACAGTATATGCAGAAGGATATGCCGTGTATATTGATTATAACAAAAATGGAGTGTTTACTGATGCTGGTGAAACAGTTTATACCCGTGCAGCTACAACAACTACTCCTGTAACAGGCACAATTACAATCCCAGCCACAGCGGCTTTAGGTAGCACACGTATGCGTGTAATTATGCGTTATAATGCAACTCCAACTTCTTCTTGTGGGTCATTTACGTATGGCCAAGTAGAAGATTACACTGTGAATATTACATCTGTAGCAAGAGGAGAAGAAGTGAGTACTCTTGTAACAAATGTATATCCAAACCCAGTTCAAGACGTATTGAATCTTTCGGATATTTCGGCGGAGACATCGTATAGAATTCTAAACATGATGGGTCAAGAGGTACAACGCGGAACCACTTCTGGTGAAGGGGTAAACGTGACTTCTATGGCTCCTGGAACGTACTTAATCGAAGTAAGCAATGCCAATGGTAATGCTACAAAACGCTTCATCAAACAATAAGTAACGTTTTTTCAATTCAAAAAAGACCACTCTTCGGAGTGGTTTTTTTATTACTTTTAAGCCGGAATCTCGTATTTCCACAAACTAAACATTACGAATTATGAATAAAAAAATTGGAATTGTAATCCTGAGTCTTATGAGTGTTGTAGCAAGTGCGCAAACCCTTACGCCTGAAATGTTATGGCAATTGGGTCGCGTTTCCGTTTTAGGAATTTCCAAAGACGGTCAGTCCATCGTGTATAAAGTAAGTACACCTTCGGTGGTTGAAAATAAATCGTCATCAAAATATTACACGGTTCCCGTTTCGGGTGGCGCCGCTACGGAGGTTCAAAATGCAGAATCCCTTGTAGCTAATCGCAATGTATCGCCAAATGGCAAGTATGTATTGTCTTCGCAAGAGACTAAAGTCGATCAAGTATTGGGTAAAGATTTTTATCCTGAATTGGAAAAGTCTTCGGCGCAAGTGTACAACGGACTCGATTACCGTCATTGGGATACTTGGAACGACGGTACACACAACCATTTGTATTTTGCCGATGCGAAGGATCCCAAAGCCACACCTTTTGATATTATGGCGGGAGAACCTTTTGATTCTCCGCAAAAGCCACACGGTGGAGAAGAAGACTACATTTGGTCACCCAACAATACCATCATTTATGTGTGTAAAAAGAAAGCCGGAACCGCTTATGCCATTTCGACCAACACCGATTTGTACGAGTACAACATCGAAACCAAATCGACACGCAATTTAACCGAAGGCAACTTAGGCTACGATACCAATCCCGCCTTTTCAGCACAAGGGGTTTTGGCGTATTTGCAAATGCAACGCGATGGGTATGAAGCCGACAAAAATGATATCATCATTCGACTTAATGACCTAGTGAAAATAAATCTAACCGCCGCTTGGGACGGAAGCGTTGATAATTTCCTATGGGCGCCCGATGGCAAGAAGATTTATTTTGTAGCCGCTATTGACGGGACAAAACAATTGTTCGAAGTCAATAATCCGGGGTTGACCAAAATAGCCATAACTGTTAAACAAATCACGAATGGTGATTTTGATGTGGCTGATATCGTTGGATTTTCAGGGAGCAAAGTCATTGTAACCCGCACCGATATGAACCATGCCGCTGAGGTATATACCTATGATTTAAAATCAAAAGCATGGAATCAAATTACGCATGTGAATGATGCAGCGTATGCAAGTTTGAATTTACCCAAATACGAACGCCGTTACGTGACGACTACCGATAACAAGAAAATGTTGGTTTGGGTAATTTTGCCGCCCAACTTTGATGCGACTAAGAAATACCCCACTTTATTGTATTGCCAAGGCGGACCCCAGTCGCCGTTGACGCAGTCGTATTCGTTCCGATGGAATTTCTCTTTGATGGCTTCACAGGGCTACATTGTGGTGGCACCCAACCGACGTGGAATGCACGGTCATGGGGTGGCATGGAACGAACAAATCTCTAAGGATTGGGGTGGTCAAGTGATGCAAGATTATTTGTCGGCGATTGATGATGTGTCGAAAGAAGCCTATGTGGACAAAGCCCGTTTGGGTGCGGTAGGCGCAAGTTACGGTGGGTATTCGGTGTTTTATCTGGCAGGTATCCACAACAACCGTTTCAAAACGTTTATTTCCCATTGTGGGGTGTTTAACTTAGAAAGTATGTACGGCACCACCGAAGAAGTGTTTTTCAATAATTGGGATCATGGCGGACCTTATTGGGAGAAAGACAATGCTGTAGCGCAAAAAACCTACAGTCAGTTCAACCCGATTAACTTCGTGAACAATTGGAATACGCCGATTTTAATTATTCAAGGCGGTAAAGATTACCGTGTACCGATTGGACAAGGGCAAGAAGCCTTCCAAGCGGCTCAGTTGAAAGGAATCAAGAGTCGGTTCTTGTATTTCCCTGATGAAAACCATTGGGTGTTGAAACCCCAAAATGCGATGGTTTGGCAACGTGAATTTTACAAATGGTTGAAAGAAACCTTATAATAGAAAAGCCAGTGTTTTGCACTGGCTTTTTCTTTTCTCTTTCTTCTTCTTCTTGGCACGGACTGCGTTAAGGATTGAAGCGGCATCCTCCCGATCCTTCGGGAGATACAGCGGAAAGCCTGACCCCGATGGCCCAACTCGAAATTTTAGCCATATTCCTCATCGGGGGAACGCCATAAAAAAAGTCGCCTCCATGAAGAAACGACTTTAATAAATTATGAGTTATGAATTATGAATTATGAGTTTTGCAAAGATTAATTCTAAATTCTAAATTCTAAATTCTAAAATTATTAGTATCTATAATACTCAGGCTTGTACGGCCCTTCTACTTGAACTCCGATATATTCAGCCTGACTTGGATCTAATACTTCCAATTCAACGCCTAATTTCGCTAAGTGTAACGCAGCTACTTTTTCATCCAAATGTTTCGGCAACATGTACACTTCGTTTTTGTAGTTCGCACTGTTGTTCCACAATTCGATTTGTGCTAAGGTTTGGTTGGTAAACGAGTTACTCATCACAAAACTAGGGTGACCGGTAGCACAACCTAAGTTCACTAAACGACCTTCGGCCAAGATGATGATATCTTTACCGTTTACGTTGTACTTGTCCACTTGTGGTTTGATTTCGATTTTCGAAGCACCGTGGTTCGCATTCAACCAAGCCATGTCGATTTCGTTATCAAAGTGACCGATATTACATACGATCGTTTTGTCTTTCATGTTTTCGAAGTGACGACCTACTACGATGTCTTTGTTTCCAGTAGTCGTGATTACGATATCAGCAGTAGCGATTACCGTATCCAATTTTTTCACTTCAAATCCGTCCATAGCCGCTTGTAACGCACAGATTGGGTCGATTTCAGTTACCGTAACGATAGAACCCGCACCACGGAACGAAGCCGCTGTACCTTTTCCTACGTCACCGTAGCCACAAACCACCACGCGTTTACCCGCCAACATCACGTCAGTTGCACGACGAACTGCATCTACAGCCGATTCTTTACAACCGTATTTGTTGTCAAATTTCGATTTAGTTACCGAGTCGTTTACGTTGATTGCGGGCATGTGTAAGGTGCCATTTTTCATACGCTCATACAAACGGTGCACCCCTGTAGTGGTCTCTTCAGACAAACCTTTGATGTTGCCGATTAATTCTGGGTAACGGTCGAAAACCATATTGGTTAAATCCCCACCATCATCCAAAATCATGTTCAACGGCTGACGATCTTCCCCAAAGAATAACGTTTGCTCAATACACCAGTCGAATTCTTCTTCATTCATACCTTTCCAAGCATACACGGGGATACCTGCAGCAGCAATTGCAGCAGCAGCGTGATCTTGTGTCGAGAAAATGTTACATGAAGACCAAGTTACTTCAGCTCCTAATGCTTTTAAAGTTTCGATTAAAACCGCAGTTTGAATCGTCATGTGCAAACATCCTGCGATGCGCGCTCCTTTCAAAGGCTGCGAAGCACCGTATTCTTCACGTAACGCCATTAATCCTGGCATTTCCGCTTCCGCCAATTCAATTTCTTTACGTCCCCATTCAGCTAGGGAAATGTCTTTAACTTTGTACGCCACGTAAGGCACAGTTTTCGTACTCATGTATTGTGTATATTTGTGATTAAATTTGAGGGTGCAAAACTACAAACTAAGTTTGGAAATAAAAAACTTTAATGTAATTTTATGAATCGTTAATCCGATTTAACCCGCTAAGAATCAGAAAAATAATAAGGAGCTATTTCCCGCTATCCGTTGCAATCTTTTTGGGGTGATGACGTCAAAGGTGTCGAATTCACGCCGTTACCACCACCCCAAAAAGGATTTCCACTACTATCGGGGCTAGGAGAATCTGCACAAATGGCATTTTACGAAACCATAAACATCCGTCCACAAACCCAACTGCACCTCTGGAAAATTGAGGAGTCGCTGGAACAATTAGCGGAAGGATTGCAACTTCAAGAACGCTCCCAGTTAAAACTGGACAAACTCAAATCTCCCCCCCACCAAAAAGGATTTCTAGCCGTACGGCAATTGCTTCATCACCTCGGTTTTTCCGATGCCGATCTGCACTATGATCCCAATGGCAAACCCTTGTTGTCTAACGGAAGTCATATTTCGATTTCCCATTCCCATGATTTTGCAGCAATAGCTCTTAGCGATGAAAACCTCGGTCTCGATGCCGAAGCCATGCGACCCAAAGTGCTGCACATCGCACCGCGCTTTATGGATATTGAAACGCATTTGGCCGGACTCACACTTTCCGAGCAATTGCAAAAAGCTACCATCATTTGGAGTATCAAAGAAGCCGTATTCAAAATCAAAAACGAAAAAGGCATCAGTTACCCCAACCATATTAGCGAACTCCCTTTCAGTTTCGCTGATGGAGTAGCCACCGCTCGATTAGACTTTAATCAATGCACTGAATTCTTCCCTGTGCATTTTATTCAGCGCGAAGACTATATCTTTGTATGCGCTTTTGAATCCTAATGAAGGTATACGACTCCATTTTAACGGCCTACCATACCCAACAACCGTTGTTGGCGGTACTCATTGATCCCGAGAAAACCCAACCCGAGCAGGTCGCTAATTTATGCGAACGCCTCAAAGGGTCTCCGGTAACACACCTACTCGTGGGAGGCAGCACATTTCAAGGGCCACATTTGGAGGAATTGGTCACCCAACTCAAACATGAATCCGAACTGCCCGTGCTCTTGTTTCCCGGCGATTATGCTCAAATCACCGAAGCCGCCGACGGTATTTTATTTTTATCCTTACTCTCGGGTCGCAACCCCGAATATTTAATAGAGCAACAAGTCAAAGCTGCGCCTTTATTGCAACACACTTCGTTAGAAGTTATTCCTACCGGTTATCTACTCATTGAAAGTGGAACGGAAACGGCGGTACAACGCGTGAGTGGTACACAGCCTTTGGCGCGAAATAATCCCCAACACGTTGCAATGACAGCACTCGCGGGTCAATTGTTGGGAAAAAAAATGATTTATCTCGAAGCGGGGAGTGGGGCGCAACACGCGGTACCCCTTGATGTGATTACAACGGTAGCCCAATCGTTAGCGATTCCGTTGATTGTAGGTGGAGGCATTCGTAGCTTCGAACAGATTCAAGCCGCCCATAAAGCGGGAGCAACCCTGGTAGTCATTGGCACTGCTTTTGAAGAAAACCCCGATTTTTTTAAATCCTCATAAATCAAGAAAGGCATTTTACAAAATCATAACCTCGTTTTCATTCGAGAATCCGTATTTTTACGCTCCAACCTGAAACGATGTTTGATTTCTTTTTAAAATCTTATGAAAATGCTTCGTCACTCCAAATAATCTTGGAGTTTTTGGCTTTTGTCACGGGGATTTTAAGCGTGTATTTTGCGAAAAAAGAAAACATTTGGGTATATCCCACCGGACTCATTTCTACCATCATTACCGTGTATTTGTTGTACCAAGCGCAGTATTTTGGCGACATGACCATGAATATCTATTATTCCATCATGAGCGTTTACGGCTGGTACCGCTGGACAAAAGGCGCAGATGAAGGTTCGCTGGCCATCACGCGCACCACCACTCAAGAGAAAATCGTCGGATTGGGCATGTTTATTTTGACACTTATAGTGACGTATGGGGTCTACCAATTTTTTGACTATACCCTTGAAATTCCCAATTATATTGATATTTTTACCTCAGGGTTATTTTTTACCGCCATGTGGTATATGGCGTTGAAGAAGATTGAAAACTGGACCCTTTGGATCATTGGCGATTGCATCGCTGTCCCACTCTTTGCTTACCGCGGATTGGGCATGCTCTCGCTACAATATTTAGTGTTTACGGTACTAGCCGTGTTAGCCTACATCGAATGGAAGAAAATCTTAAACAACACCCGTCCGTAACTGACGGGAGAACGGTTTTACGCATTGCATTTTACGGTCCCGAGTCTACGGGGAAGTCAACTATTGCCGCACAATTGGCAGATGCCTTTGATACGGTTTGGACCCCCGAGTTTGCTCGTGATTATCTGCAAGAAAAATGGAATGAGTCGGGCGAAATTTGCCAATCCGAAGATTTACTACCCATTGCTATAGGTCAAACGCAATTGGAAAACCAACGCTTACAACAAGCCAACCGCTTTTTGTTTTGTGACACCAATGTATTAGTGACCAAAGTTTTTGGCGACATCTACTACGGTTCGGTGCACCACGATATTGAAAAAGCAGCGAAGAAACACAAATACGATTTGATTTTCCTCACCGATGTCGATGTGCCTTGGGAAGCCGATGATTTGCGTGATCGCCCCGACAATCGAGAGGAAACACTTCGCATTTTTGAAGAGAATTTAAAGCAGTATAAAAAGCCCTACCTCAAGTTGAGTGGGAATGCAGAATCCCGTTTAGCACAAGCCAAAAAGATTGTAGTTGACTTAGAAAAAGCCATGCAATTGGGCTTTACACCCTATGATTTTATCGCGATCTACCAGCGTCAAATGGATTTGACCACGATACAGTATCAGTTTTCTATTTTGAAAAATGGGTTGCCTAAGATTCATCTCGAACGCGCTGCAACTGTAGACAATGGAATTGTGGGAATCACAGAAGAAGAGGCGTTGTATTATGCCAATTTATTTGATGAGAAAAAAGAACAGCTGACCTTAAAGAAATTCGTTCCTGCCTCAGGAGCTGCAAGTCGGATGTTCAAGTTTTTAAGTGAGTTTCTCAATGAATTTAAGCCGGGTATCGACACGATTAATAGTTATGTAAACCATTCGCACAACAAAGATTTATCCTTGTTTTTGGTGGCCAAAGAAAAGTTCCCCTTTTATCGCGAAGTGGAGGCCAAAGCCCGCGAACTCTTTCCTAATTACGAGACACTAGAATCGGATGAGCGGCAGTATTGTTTTGTGAAAACGCTTTTGTCCCCGCAAGGATTTAATTTTGCCAACAAACCGAAAGGTATTTTACCTTTTCATCAATATCCAACACATATAGCCACAGCCATTGAAGAACATTTGAATGAATGTGTGCAATATGCTCATTCCCGTGGGGTTTCTAATTTGCATTTCACCGTTTCAGAAGAACATCAAGCGGGTTTTGAAGCGATCATCGAACAGGTAAAGCCAACCATTGAAGCGGAAAAGAACATCGCAATTCAGGTGAAATATTCTTACCAAGATAAGTCGACTGATGTAATTGCGGTAGACGTTGAAGGGAAACCCTTCCGTGATAACAACGATCAAATTGTTTTCCGTCCAGGAGGTCATGGAGCCTTAATTCAAAACTTAAATCGGTTGAATGCCGATGTGGTTTTTGTCAAGAATATCGACAATGTAACCCAAAACCATTGGCGGGAAATGACCTTATACAAAAAAGCGTTGGCAGGCGTGTTGTTGCAAACCCAAGAAACCGTTTTTCGCTATTTAAGAGCATTGCACCACGATACTTTAAGCAATGAACTGCTCATTGAAATCGCGCATTATGTCGAGAATAAATTGCAACTCGCTATTGCCGAAGATTTCCCAAAATATACCCGCGAAAGTAAAATTGAATATTTGACTGAGGCACTCAACCGACCCATTCGCGTTTGCGGTATGGTGAAAAATGAGGGCGAACCCGGTGGCGGACCCTTTTGGGTGCGCGATCACAAAGGCCGTGTGTTTTTGCAAATCATCGAATCTTCGCAGATTGAAAAAGAACAGCGCTACATTATGGACCAAGCAACCCATTTTAATCCGGTGGACTTGGTGTGTGGAATTCGCGATTACCAAGGACGAAATTTTGATTTAACCCAATTTGTCGATCCCAATACCGGATTTATTGTCGAAAAAAACAAAGACGGTCGACCGCTGAAAGCCTTTGAATTACCCGGCTTATGGAATGGGGCGATGGCCAAATGGCTTACCGTTTTTGTGGAAGTGCCTTTGGTGACTTTCAATCCCGTGAAAACCGTTAATGATTTATTAAAACCCGCTCATCAACCGTAACATGAACGCGGAAGTATTGATCAGCGAACTCCAATTTAAAGCCGTGCGGAGTAGTGGAGCAGGAGGGCAAAACGTCAACAAAGTGGCATCAAAAGCGATGTTGACTTGGGACGTAAACACTTCACGGGCTATAAATGACTCGGAACGGCAACGTATTTTGGAAAAATTAGCCAACCGTATTTCCAATGAAGGTCTACTGCAAATCACTTCTGAAGCCGATCGCAGTCAGTTGAAAAACCGCACCCAAGCGGAAAAAAAATTATTGCGTTTGGTCGCACAAGCCCTTGAAATTGCTAAACCCCGGAAAGCGACCGCCATTCCGATGAGCGTAAAAATAGCTCGCTTGGCCAATAAAAAATCCAAATCGGAAATCAAACAAAACCGCCGCAAACCCAATTTTTAAAAAAAAGGTTTTGCAATTCCCCTTTATTTTAAGTTACCTTTGCACCGTCTCATCGGGGTGCTCAAAATAACGAGCTGAGATCATACCCATTGAACCTGGGCAGGTAATGCTGCCAAGGAAAAAGACAAAGGCGAAGAAGCGCGCCTTCCCCTTTGTCGGGCCAGTACAATCATTTTTTAACCAAGAATAATGTACCCCAGTTATTCGTAATCTTTTTTACGAATGGAAAACGTATTCAAAAAATCCATCACAGGCATAGCATTCGCCATCTGCCTTCCGGTGTCGCTTTGGGCGCAAGAAAAACCCAAGGATTCGACCCAAACCACCCAACTGGACGAAGTCTTAGTCCAAGCCGTTCGCGTCAATAAAAAAACGCCGGTATCCTTTAGCAACTTAACCCAAAAAGACATCGCCAGTCGGAACCTCGGTCAAGATATTCCGATGTTAATGAACTATATGCCTTCGGTAGTCACTACTTCCGATGCAGGAAATGGTTTTGGTTATACCGGAATTCGGGTGCGCGGTACCGATGCAACGCGTGTCAACATCACCATCAACGGCATTCCCTACAACGACTCGGAAAGTCACGGCACCTTTTGGGTGAACATGCCTGATTTTGCCTCGTCTGTGCAAAGTTTGCAATTGCAACGCGGTGTCGGAACGTCCACCAACGGAGCAGGAGCCTTTGGAGCCAGCCTGAACATGTTAACGGATTCATTTTCCAAAAAAGGATCGGGAGAACTATCCAATTCTTTCGGGAGTTTCAATTCCCACAAACATACGGTGAAGTTCAGTACGGGATTGATGAATGACCATTTTGAAATCGCCGGTCGTTTGTCCAAATTAAACTCAGACGGCTATATCGACCGAGCGAGCGCCGATTTAAAATCCTATTTCTTGCAAGGAACCTTTGTGGGTAAAACGACCTTGATTAAAGCACTCGTTTTTGGAGGTAAAGAAAAAACCTACCAATCCTGGAACGGAATTGATGCCTTCACAATGAGCGGTGATCGTACCTTTAACTCAGCAGGAATGTATACCGATGAATTCGGAAACACACGTTATTATGACAATGAAACCGATAACTACCAACAAGATCATGCGCAATTGCATTGGAACGAAAAATGGTCGGCAGCGTGGAGCACAAATTTAGCGGTGCATTATACCAAAGGAAAAGGCTATTACGAAAACTATAAAGAAGATGCTGATTTTGCCGATTACGGTCTGACACCTGTTGCGGGTCAAACCACCACCGATTTGATTCGTCAAAAATGGTTGGACAATGATTTCTATGGCACCACTTTTTCAGCTAATTATAAAAAAACCAACTGGAATGTAATTTTGGGAGGCGGCTGGAACAAATACGAAGGATTGCATTATGGAAAAGTCATTTGGGCACGTTTTGCTTCAACTTCAGAATTGGGCGACCATTACTATGACGACTACGGCATCAAAACCGACGGGAATGTTTTTGCGAAAGCTACCTACGATCTCAATTCCAAATGGAGTATTTATGGCGATGTGCAGTACCGCCGTGTGAATTATAAAGCCAATGGAGTGCAAGCCAATCTTGTTGATGATACCTTTAACTTCTTTAATCCTAAGGCTGGGGTAAACTTTAACATGGACGCGAAAAACAGTTTCTATTTCTCCTATGCGCGTGCCAATCGCGAACCTAACCGCACCGATTATGAAGGCGGCACTGTAAAACCAGAAAAATTAAACGACTTCGAGTTGGGATGGCGCCATGAAAGTTCGAAAGTCCAATGGAACGCCAATGTATATTATATGGCCTACAAAGATCAATTGATTCTAACTGGAGCTTTGGATGATGTAGGTAACCCCATTCGTTCCAACAGTGAAAACAGCTACCGCCTTGGTGTTGAAATTGATGCGACCGTAGCGCTTTCTAACCAATGGTATTGGAAACCTAATGTAACGGTGAGTACCAATAAAAATGTAGATTTAACCAATAACGGGGTAGCCAAAGGAAATACGAATATCGCCTATTCACCCAATTTGATTGCGGGGAATTTAATCGTATTCCAACCCGTAAAAGCGGTAACACTTACTTGGTTGACAAAGTTTGTAGGGGAACAATATCTGAACAATTTGGAAACGCCAGAAGCGCGTTTACCCGATTATGTGGTGAATGATTTTAATGTGTCGGTGACATGGATGCCCAAAAAAGTCTTCCAGTCGATTACTGTAAATGGTTTGGTCAATAATGTATTGAACAAACAGTACATTTCCAACGGATATATGTATGATATCTATCCGTATTATTACCCGCAAGCCGGACGTAATTTCTTAGCTGGACTTACCTTAAAATTTTAAATACAAAAGCCGGATTCGTTCCGGCTTTTTTTTAATTGTATACAGTAATGACATTGCCGTTGACTTGTACGCGGTATTGCTTTAAACCGTAGGGTTTACCAGTGGTTTGCCCGTTGAATAAATTGTAGTTTTCGGCTTCACATTCGCAATGGGCGTTCGAACCCGAAAGGGTAAGTTTCGAGCAAGTAGTGATATTTTGATTCGGACATGATCCGTCAAAAGCGTTGTAGGTCGAACCCGTGTAGAAAAGAATCACTCCATTCGTTGGGCCATTGACAGGATATACCCGCACACTGTTTCCAGTAAATAACAAGGAATTGTAGGAGGGAAGATTCGTGTTTACTTCCATGGAGAAGCCGTAATTGGGTAAGTATGGATTTTGGTTGCTAAAACCATCTTTACTACAACCCCAACTCAAGACAACTAAAAGTGAAAGAATAACCGCTTTTTTCATGCTAATTTTTTTAAAAAGTTGATTTTTTGCTCAACGAATTTGTTTACATTTGTCCTCCTCAACACAACAAAAGTAGGAATTAATTAACCAAAAAAATATATCTTTGGAGGAAGAAATCCCGTCACGATGGGATTTTTTCTATTTTATATACAACGAGTAAATCATAACTTTTGATATAAATAACCCCAAGATTAATAAAAAACGAGAGGAATTATGAGTAAGGTATCCTATTATACCGCGGAAGGTTTAAAGAAATTAAAAGACGAATTAGAACAGTTGAAGTCGGTTGAACGTCCGAAAGCTTCGCAAGCCATTGCAGAAGCACGGGACAAAGGCGACTTGTCTGAAAATGCAGAATACGATGCCGCTAAAGAAGCGCAAGGCTTATTGGAAATGCGCATTGCCAAAATGGAAGATTTATATGCCAACGCCCGTTTAATTGACGAGTCGCAGTTGGATGTTTCTAAAGTATTGGTGCTTTCTAATGTGAAGATTAAAAACCAAGCCAACGGCATGGAAATGAAATACACCTTGGTAGCTGAAAGTGAAGCCGACTTAAAAACCGGGAAAATCTCAGTAACTTCTCCAATTGGAAAGGGATTATTGGGAAAATCGGTAGGTGAAGTGGCCGAAATCACTGTGCCCAACGGTACCTTGAAATTTGAAATTTTAGAAATCTCACGCGACTAACCATGAGCAGTATCTTCACCAAAATCGTAAACGGCGAAATCCCGTGTTATAAAGTAGCCGAAGACGACCGCTACTTGGCGTTTTTGGATGTCAATCCCAATGCCAAAGGGCACACCTTGTGTATTCCCAAACAGGAAATCAACAAGTTGTTTGACATGGAAGAAGAGCACTATTTGGGATTGATGCAGTTTTCGCGTAAAGTAGCCAAAGCCTTGGAACAAACCGTGGAGTGCAAACGCATCGGTGTGGCCGTGGTCGGACTCGAAGTCCCTCACGTGCACGTGCACTTGATTCCGCTCCAAGATATGGACGACATGCGCTTCCAACGCAAAACAAGTCTCACCCCCGAAGAATTTACAGCACTCGCTCAAAATATCGCAGAAAAAATATAAAGGAAAACCATCGGAAACGGTGGTTTTTTTAATGTGGCAATTTGGCAATGAGACAATATGGCAATGAGTCAATTTGAAGATTTGAAAATGTACGTTAACCCCAGCTACTGCTACACTTTTATACTAAACTACCTTTGTGAAACTTTGCGTTCCAAAATTTTTAAATATTAAGAAATTAAGAACACTTACCAAACCGCATAAAATTAAGGATATTAAGTCGGCCAAAGGCCGCGATCTTTGCCTACTTAAATCGTTGCGTTCTTTGCGACTACTTTGTGGCTTTGCGGTAAAAATTAGAAGAGAGAAGCAAGAGAAATGAAATGCTTCATTCATAAAAGGCACGTAATACAATTTTAAACCCATACCACGAATACACCCACTGCAAACTGCAACTAAAAAGTATATTTACTTGCAGTTCGCTATTTAGAATAATGAATATACTTAAACAAATCGCTCTAGAGCTTCCATTTCATTCTCACACGAAAAAATATCTTGAAATAATGCATCAACATCTACTTCCATCCAAGTTAATAAATCAACAATATGTTGAAAATGAGTACGGGCATAATTTGCACTAATGGTGTTAGTTGGTCCAAAACAAATCGGTTCATGATGTGCAACTCGGTTTCGCAACGAATTGATTTGATTTAATTTTTGATAGATTGCCTTTTGATTCAACTTATGGGGACGTTTAGGAAAAATGCTTAATAATACATTACCTCCAGCCTGATATTGCTTACCTGCAAAAAGAAAAACCCAAACGCCAAAGCTTAATTCAGCAACTAACTTGTCATGGGAATAGTACTTGCCCAACTTGTCATATGCGGCTCGAATTTTTACCAATGACTTTTCACATCCCTTCTGGGTCAAGAAACCACCAGCCTGTATGGAACGAATTAACCAATCATCAGCTCCATTTTGATGCAATACAGTTGTTTTGTAACACTGGTCAATTCTATTTCTTAGTACCACTTCAAAAAGACTAAGCACCCCTAAAAAAGCTTGAGTTAATCGAATATTTGCTCTATAAAGTTGTTGAATTTGGCATGTTGAACCCTTGCAGGATAACCAATAACGGGATAAACGAGGCGTAGAAATTAAAGTTTCAAATTGATCATAATGCATTGTAATTCGGCTTAAAATGTTAAAAAAGGCGTATAACTATTGATTTTCAAAGATATAAATTATCTTTGACTTGTTATTCCCCGTTTGGCGCTGCTTCGCATCCATCGGGGTTTTTGTTTTTTATAGCTTAAAGCCTAAGTGATTTTGTGACTTCGTGGCAAAGAAAATGAACCATAAACGGTACGTACTACACTCTTAAACCTTTCCACTTTTACACTGAAATCCCTTCCGAAGTTCCGGGACCAAAATCCAAAATTTCATATCCCCGAAAAAAATTCCAATAAAAAAACTCCAAATCACAAATTCTTCCTGAAGTTCCGTGGCCAACGACTAACGTCTATTCACTAATTACCAGTCACTAATCACTAATTACTAGTCACTAATCACTCTAAAGTCTAACGTCTATTCACCACCCACTGTAAACTGCAAACTGCGACTGTAAACTTACACTAAGGGGCTACCCCATACACAATCTGTATCGTTGTGCCTTTGCCCACTTCCGAGTGGAGCACCCGAATGCGGCCTTTATGGTATTCTTCAACAATGCGTTTGGTTAACGACAAGCCCAAGCCCCAACCGCGTTTCTTCGTAGTAAAACCGGGTTCGAAGACTTTCTTAAATTGATTTTTCGGAATCCCTTTACCGTTATCCGTCACGTTGATTTTTATTTGCGTACCGTCACATTCAATGGCCAAATCCAAACTTCCCTTGCCACGCATCGCATCAATGGCGTTTTTCATGAGGTTTTCGATGGTCCAACTGTGGAGCGCCGGATTCAGTTTTACCCAAACGGGTTCGCTTGGTGCCGAAAACGTAAACGCTACTTGGTTTGAAAAACGAGATTTTAAGTAGTCAAATGAAGCACGGGTTTCTTCAATCAAATCGCGGTTTTCCAACACCGGCTCCGATCCAATTTTCGAGAAACGGTCCGTAATCGTTTGCAACCGCACAATGTCTTTTTCAATTTCTTCCAGCGTCGATTCGTCTACCGAACTGTCCGCTTTCAAAAATTCCAGCCAACCGATTAACGAGGATAAAGGTGTCCCAATTTGATGCGCCGTTTCCTTCGCCATCCCCGCCCACAATTTGTTTTGGGTCGCCATCTTTGTACTGCGGTAGAAGTTGTAGACCACAGTAGCAAACAAGAAAATGATAAGCAACAACGCAATCGGGTAGTACTTCAGCTTGTTCAGCAAGTCCGAGTCGCCATAATACAAATATTGAATCTTCCCCGGAAGGTACTCCATCTTAATCGGGTCGTTCTGCGATTTTAAATTCTCCAACAACGACTGCATCTGCAAGCTGTCCTTCTCAATCGCCGGGTCAATGTTGATGTGGTTCACAATCTTGCCGTTCTGCGTCACCATAATCGGGATGTGCGCATTCTGAATAATCTCAAACGGCAACTCGATATCCGCATCCAAGTCGGCAGCCGCCATTTTCTTCTGCGCCAACGCCCATTGGTTCATCTTCACCCGTTCTTCCTCCTTAAAAATTTGGAAAAAGCTATAGGTGTTCCATAGAATCAACACCACAATCAAAAACGAAGTGGCAATGATAATCCAACGGGTAACAGCACGGCGGTCCGTAAATTGCATGCAGAAATAATTTGCCTAAAAGTACATATTTTTTTGTTTTTTTGGGCAGCATTTCCGGCTTTCCGCTCTATCCCTCCACTGCGTTGCGGGGATGCCGCTTCAATCCGGGCTGCGAACCCCTGCATCGTTCCAGTTTGTGCTAAAATTGGCTATCTTTGTCCAAAACCACTCACCATGTTAACGATCGACCCAAAGTCGCTTTCGCCCATGCAGTTGCAAGGGTATTTACAATCGGCTATCGCGCCCCGACCCATCGCGTTTGCCAGTACAGTAGACAAAAACGGCAAACCCAATTTGTCGCCGTTTAGTTTCTTCAATATTTTTAGTGCAAATCCGCCCATCTTGGTCTTTTCACCCGCCCGTCGCGTGCGTGACAATTCCATCAAACATACTTTAATCAACTGCCAAGACACCCGCGAAGTGGTGATCAATGTAGTGAACTACGACATCGTGCAACAAATGTCGCTGTCCAGTACCGAATATGCCGAAGGCGTGAACGAGTTTGCCAAAGCCGGACTCACTCAAGTGCCTTCGCAGCTTGTCAAACCCTACCGCGTGCTCGAAAGTCCGGTGCAGTTTGAGTGCAAAGTCAACGACATCATTGCCCTCGGTACCGAAGGCGGTGCAGGAAATCTCATCATCTGCGAAGTAGTTAAAATCCACATCAACGAAGCGGTCTTGGACGAAAAAGGTGCCATCGATCCCGAGAAAATTGACCTGGTTTCGCGCTTGGGAGGCAACTGGTATTCCCGCGCCAAAGCCGGACTCTTTGAGGTCGAAAAACCGCTGGCTACCTTAGGAATTGGCGTGGATGCGATTCCGTCGTTTATTCGCGAAAGCGCTGTTTTTGACGGTAATGATTTGGGAAAATTAGGAAATGTAGAAGCCTTGCCAACGGCAGAAGAAATTGCTATATTTGTGAATGCGAATGTGCAGGTGAAAGCAGCGTTGAGTTCGGCCGACGAACAAAAAGTGCACGAAAAAGCCAAAACATTCTTAGACGCTGGAGAGGTGCTTTCCGCTTGGAAAACCCTGCTGGCCGAACGAGTAGGATAATATTTTTTTATTTAATTCAATACAATTATGGAAGTTTCAGGAAGAGTAAAAGTGATTAATGCCGTACAGCAGGTGAGCCCCACTTTCAGAAAAAGAGAATTGGTAGTAACTACCGAAGAACAGTATCCACAACACATTATGGTGGAATTCACCCAAGACAAATGTGATTTATTGGACAGTTATCAAGTTGGGGAACCCGTGAAAGTTTCCATTAATTTACGTGGAAGAGAGTGGGTAAGCCCACAAGGAGAAACCAAGTATTTCAACTCCATCCAAGGATGGCGTATCGAGCGTGCCGCTGCCGAAGCGCCCGCACAAGGCGGTCAACCGATGGCTCAACAAGCGCCACCAATGCCTGCTGCACCAGCCTTCGAACCCGCAACGAGCTTCAACGAAGAAGAACACGACGATTTACCGTTCTAGTTTTTTGTTTCAGGCCTGCCTGCCGTAGGTAGGTTTAAAGTTTAAAGTTTCAAGTTGGAACCGGTAACTTTCAGGCTAAAAATCAATCCAATTCCAAATTCTATTGTGTAGACGCTAGGGTTTGGAATTTGTTTTTAAATTAGTGACTAGTAATTAGTAACTAGTGATTAGTACGACATGTAATTCAACATTTAAAATATAAAATTTAAAACAACCTATTGTGCATTTCCTCTCCAAACACCTCTATTTCCCTCCCGTCTCCGAGGCATCGGTAGAAGGGTTGTTGGCCGTTGGTGGGGATTTGTCGATCAAGCGGTTGCTGTTGGCGTACCACCAAGGGATTTTCCCGTGGTATGATCCCGACGAACCCATATTGTGGTGGGCGCCACCCAAACGGATGGTGGTGCATCCCCAAACCTACAAAGTTTCCAAAAGCATGCGGAATATCTTGAACCGCAAACAGTTTACCGTAACCCGCAACACGGCTTTTGACCAAGTGATTCGCCACTGTCAGAAAACGCCGCGCACAGGCCAAACCGGTACTTGGATCTCTGAGGACATTATTAAGGCGTACACCAAGTTGCACGAACTCGGACTCGTCGTTTCCTACGAAGTATGGCAAGACGGTGCGCTCGTGGGCGGACTCTATGGCGTCGATCTCGGACACGTGTTCTGTGGCGAAAGCATGTTTTCGACCGTACCCAACGCGAGTAAAGTGGCCTTCATCACCTTAATCCAAGACCTCAAAGAAAAAAACTACCACCTATTGGACTGCCAAGTCCACAACGACCACCTCGAAAAACTCGGCGCCTTCGAAATCTCCCGGGACGCGTTCATGCAGATACTGCATAAGGTGGATTTGGGTGGAAGTGATTAGTGACTAGTGATTAGTCGATAGTCGTTAGTCTTTAGACGTTAGTCCCAATACTTCGGTTGGAATTTGGGATTTTATGTATTGGGATTTCTTTATTGGAATTTCAGTTTAATAGTGGAATGGGTTTAATAGGGTAGCAAACCATGCTTACACCCCAATCTTCAAATCAAACTATCGCTCCAAATAGGAAAAATACTTTGAAAAAATAGGAAAAACAATATTAATTAGTTGTAAAATACTTTTTAAATTGCAGTAGATTACAATAACTCTCAACCTTTATTTAAGCCATGAACCGATTCCGCCAGACATTCCTCTTTTTTCTTCTCCTTTGTTTGATATTCCCACGCATGGGGCAAGCGCAATGTTACACGGATTTTAATCCCCAGGAATTTTGTGTTACCGTATTGAAAAGCGATGGCACCTTATGGGGTTGGGGATATAATAATTACTATAATTTAGCGAGTGATCTAGAGCAAAACATTGAGTTGACACCTATACAATTGGGGACTTTTACAGATATTATAGGTAATATTAATGGAGGTAACAACACTTTTATTTTTCGATCTAACGGTTCTTTGTGGGGGGTGGGTCAGAATACCAATGGTGCTCTGGGCGTAAATTCTAGTGTTGATGCTATTTCCAATTTTACACAGATTGGCTCAGGATCATGGAATAGAGTTAGTAATCGTAGAGGTTTTTCTTTTTTTATTAAAAGTGACGGCACCCTTTGGGGGGCTGGGGTGAATAATTCGTACCAAATGGGACAGGGCAGTACTACACCGCTCAGTCAGTTGAGTTTGGTGCAAATTACCACAGCTTCCAATTATGTGGATGTGGTAAGTTGTGCATCAGGTGCAGGCATCGCTTTGCGCAGTGACGGCACCTTATGGGGTTGGGGATCCAATTCAACGGGACTACTCATGCAAGGGTCCAGTACGGGTGTAGTGTCCTTACCGATTCAATTGGGTACAGACAACCAGTGGCAAAAAATCAGTTCCTTTGGTGCGCACATACTGGCTTTGAAGAACGACGGTTCTTTATGGTCGTGGGGTGAAGGCGGGTATGGACAGGCGGGTGATGGTTTATCGCTTACGTTGTTTCGTAATACCCCTCGACGAATAGGAACCGATACGTGGCGTGAAATTGCCACAGGATTTAGTAGTTCCTACGGAATCAAAACCGATGGAACCTTATGGGCCTGGGGGCGCAATGATTTCGGGCAGTTGGGTATTGGTAATCTGCAAGACCAACCTTTACCGGTTCAAATAGGAACAGATGCCAATTGGGACAAGGTAAAATGCAAAAGTGCCAATTTTGCCATTGCGTCTAAAACCGACGGTACGTTATGGGTATGGGGAGACAATACCTATGGTCAATTTGGAAACGGCACCTCGGATAACAGCAGCACAGTACCCGTACAAGTTCCAGGGATTTGTTTGTTAAACACGCCCGAGGTTACACCTGTAGGTGCATCCTTGAAAGGGTATCCCAATC
>JBDKGM010000065.1:0-28005 GCA_039798185.1 Bacteroidota bacterium | reverse complement strand
GACTATTTGAAAATAAGAAATCGTTTTCTTGATTTTATAATTTTTAATAAATGGCTAAAAAATGGGAATTTGATTTTAAAAAATGACAGTTTTTGTGAAAATAATAAATCGGTTTTTTAGGGATACAACCAAGGTTTTTATTCTTTTACTTTGTTGCAGTAATCTATAAATGAAATAGTTATGGCTATTAAGAAACAGTTTGTAAAAACGAAACCGGTTTGTAAAGTGACGTTTACTGTGGAAGCTAAAGAAGCGGCAGCTGCGTCAGTAGTAGGTGATTTCAATGATTGGAATCCTGAAGCCGGTTCGCTATCAAAGTTAAAGAACGGATCATTCAAAGGTGCTTTTGATTTACCAAAGGACAACACTTTTGAATTCAGATATGTGGTGGATGGAGAATTTATTAATGATCCTGAAGCCGACAGCTACCGTTGGAATGCTTATGCCAACGCTGAAAACAGCGTACTTGAAGTGTAAGTTTTAGTTGGTTTGTTTTAAAAATCCGCCCTTCAAGGCGGATTTTTTATTTATTAATATCCAATACTAAAATCTAAACGAATAGGGATTTGATAAGATGTACGAACCGGTATGCCTTTTTGCAAACCAGGTTTCCATTTAGGGTAGGAATTCAACAAGCGTACTGCTTCTTCGTCCAAACCGTAACCTAAACTATTATTTACGCGCACATCACTAATGTAGCCTGTTTTTTCAACTACAAAACTTAAGATGATGGTGCCTTTTACTTTCTTTTTTAATGCTTCATTAGTAGGTTCAAAGTTGGAACTAATGTATTTGTAAAAATGGTTTATTCCTTTTATTGGCTCGGGTTGAATTTCAGCTGCTTCATACGATAATTTTTCGCCCTCTTTTGTAGTTGTAACCCCTTTTATGAGTTTTCCTTGTTCATAGAATTCCTCATACGTATTGGCTTTTTTGGTAAAAGCACCAGTCCATTTCCCTGTTTTCAATCCCTCAATATACGTGCCGTTATCTTTTGTGAATTCATCTTCAAAAGCATATTCACCATTACCATCTTTCACGGTTTGAACACCTTTTCTATTCCAAAAACTTTGAATCTTATAGTTGCCAATTTTAGTTTCGTCTGTTTTATAGAAATAGCCAACCTCACATAACATTCCATTTTCATACCAACGATGGTAAGGGCCTACTCTACTTCCTTTGATGTAGGTATAAGCATACGTTTTACGCCCGTTTTGGTCATAAATAATGTACTGACCGTTTACAATACGCGTATCCGCATCTTCATAACAAACGGTCTTCTTCGGGATGTTTTTAGCGTTATAATTCGTGATAACGTAACATTTGCATGAATCTTGAAAACTGTAAACACTTTTATTGTAAAAGTTATTTTCAGTAGCTTCTTTGCCTAATGAATCAGTATACTTGATAACTTCACTTTGAGCATTAGCCAAAACACCAGAAAAAACGAGCGCTAAAAAAGAGAAAATAGTTTTCATAGAGAATAACATTAAACCGCCACAGCTCCCTTGATATGGGGGTGCGGGTCATAGCCTTCTAACGTAAAATCTTCAAATTCAAAAGCGAAAATATCTTTTACATTTGGGTTGATTTTCATAGTAGGTAAGGGTCGAGGTACCCGACTCAATTGTAATTCTAATTGTTCAAAGTGGTTGTTGTAAATATGTGCATCACCAAAAGTGTGGATAAAATCTCCCGGTTGTAAGTCGCATACTTGAGCAATCATCATCGTCAACAATGCATAGGAAGCAATGTTAAAAGGCACTCCCAAGAAAATATCCGCACTGCGTTGGTACAATTGACAAGATAGTTTTCCTTCGGCGACATAAAACTGGAAAAAGGCATGACAGGGGGGAAGTGCTGCTTTGCCATTAGCAACATTTTCAGCAAATGAAACTGAGGTATCCGGTAATACCGAAGGATTCCAAGCAGAAATCAACATGCGTCGGCTGTTTGGATTTTGTTTTAGCGTTTCAATTAATTCAGCAATTTGGTCAATGTTTTTGCTGTCCCAATTGCGCCATTGATGCCCATATACCGGACCCAAATCGCCATTTTCGTCGGCCCATTCATCCCAAATACGCACACCGTTTTCTTTCAAATAACCAATGTTTGTTTCTCCTTTTAAAAACCACAACAATTCATAAATAATGGATTTTAAATGGAGTTTTTTGGTGGTTACCATAGGGAAACCCTCGCTGAGGTCAAAACGCATTTGGTAGCCGAATATACTTTTTGTTCCGGTTCCGGTGCGGTCTCCTTTTTGAACGCCGTGTTCTAAAACATGCTTAACGAGGTCGTGGTATTGTTTCACAGGGATTAATTTTAAGATTCGCGTTTGGATATTTCATCGCGGATACGAGCCGCTTTTTCATAATCTTCGTCTTGAACAGCTGCTTCAAGCATATCGTTGAGCTCGGCTAAACTGTAAGTATTCAATCCGCTTCCAGCTGTTGGCGTGGGTTCATTTGATTGCCCGAAAGTTTCAGGTTCTGAAAGCACTCCGTCGCCCATTTCACCTTCATTTCCTGTCGGATTTAAATAAATTCCCGCTTTGTCCAAAATATTTTTATAGGTAAAAATAGGTGCTTGAAAACGCAAAGCCAATGCAATGGCATCCGAAGTACGGGCATCGATAATTTCCTCAATTTTGTCGCGTTCGCAAATGATGCTAGAGTAAAACACACCATCCACTAATTTGTGAATAATCACTTGTTTAACAACAATATCGAATCGATCGGCAAAACTTTTAAATAAATCGTGGGTTAAAGGACGCGGTGGTTTGATTTCTTTTTCCAAAGCAATCGCAATGGATTGGGCTTCAAAAGCACCAATTACAATCGGTAGTTTACGTTCGCCATCTACTTCATTTAAAATTAATGCGTAGGCGCCATTTTGGGTCTGACTGTACGAAATGCCTTTTATGGTAAGTTTGACTAAACTCATGGTATACTTAATGTTTTAGCAGCATCAAAGCCTTTCAGAACAGCAATGATGTGGGCCGTTTACTCTCGTGTTTTGTCGTCAAGCTTTTGAATAAAGCTCTTAGAGAACTCTTTGAGTACGGACTGCAAAATAACAAAAAGATTGGGGATTTTTATAAAAAAATAAGCCGCTTGTAAAAAAACAAACGGCCTATCGAGTTTAGGTTATATTTTTAAAGAATCCTAGCTGTTTTGTGCTTTAAATTCTTTTAACTTTTGCGTAAGTCGAGGAACTATATCCAAGGCATCTCCAACGATTCCATAATCAGCCACTTTGAAGAAAGGAGCTTCAGGATCGGTATTGATTACCACTTTTACTTTAGAAGCATTGATCCCAGCAATATGTTGGATCGCACCTGAAATCCCAATGGCGATATATAAGTTTGATGCAACCGGTTTTCCAGTTTGTCCCACGTGTTCGCTATGCGGTCTCCAACCGATATCTGATACGGGTTTTGAACAAGCTGTAGCTGCGCCAAGAGTCGTTGCTAAATCTTCTAAAATGTGCCAGTTTTCTGGACCTTTTAAACCGCGTCCACCCGACACAACGATATCCGCATCAGCGATAGAAACTTTGCCGCTAGCTTTTTCAACGGATTCTACTTTAGTGTTAAAATCAGCATCGCTTAAAGCAGGAGCAAAATCTTCTGAATTTGCCGATGCACTGTTTTCAACCAATCCGAATGAGTTTTTAGAAATACATAAAACTTTTACATCCGTTGAAACTTCTGTAATATTGAATGCTTTTTGAGAAAAAGCACTGCGTTTTACTTGGAACGGTGAAGTGCTTAAAGGCAATCCAACTACATTAGAAGCCATACCTGCGTCCAAACCTACAGCTACTAATGGAGCCAAATACAAACTGTCTGTGGTAGAAGAAAGTACGACAACTTTCGCGCCTTCTTTTTGTGCGGCTTGTTTAACCACATCAGCATACGCTTTCGCGTTAAAATTGTTTAACTGACCGTTGTTTACATTTAAAACTTTGGAAACACCGTATTTACCTAATTCTGAAGTATCACCAGCATTTACTGTTACTGCAGTAACGCTAGTTCCCATGCTGTCTGCAACGGCTTTAGCGTATGAAGCCAATTCCAATGCAACTTTTTTGAATTTGCCGTCTGCGTATTCGGCATATATAAGTACTGACATAGTCTTTATATTTTAGGAAGCTTAGATAACTTTTGCTTCGTTGTGTAACAAGTTAATTAATTCGTCAAGGTTGTCTGGAGCTACCATTTTCACAGCTGATTTTGGTGCTGGTTTTTCAAACTTAACCGCTTTGGTTTTGTTGTCAGCGCTCACAACTTCTACAACAGCAAGAGGTTTTGTACGTGCTGTCATAATTCCGCGCATGTTGGGAATTCGTAAATCTTTCTCTTCAACAATTCCTTTTTGACCACCTACAACTAAGGGTAGTTGGGTTGCGATTACTTCTTTACCACCATCAATTTCACGAGATGCTTTCGCGGTTGAACCGTCAACCGTTAATTCCGTACATGAATTGACAAAGTTGTAGTTCAATAAGCCGGCTAACATACCAGGAACCATTCCGCCATTGTAATCCAAGGATTCTTTTCCACAGATAATTAGATCGTAACCACCATTTTTGGCAACTTCAGCCAATTGTTTAGCTACAAAAAATCCGTCAGTTGGTGTTGCATTCACACGAATAGCATCATCAGCACCAATAGCTAAGGCTTTGCGTAAAGTAGCTTCCGTATCGGGTCCACCCACATTTACAACCGTCACTTTCGCACCTTGTTGCTCCTGAAACCAAATGGCACGGGTAAGTCCAAATTCGTCATTAGGGTTAATCACATATTGTACACCGTTAGTATCAAACTCCGTGTCCCCGTTAACGAAGTTGATTTTTGAAGTAGTATCAGGCACATGGCTGATGCAAACTAATATTTTCATATATTCTAGAGGGGTTTAAATTTTTCCGACGTAAAAGTAAAAAATATATTTCTAACTTTTATATGCATGCATAATATTTTTTCATATTTCAATCGATTTCGCTGAAGATTCTGCTAGGAGTTGGGTTTTCTATTTTGAATTGTTAAAATTTTAACGCAAAAATTCAGAGAGAAGAAATTCTTTTTTAAGAGAATAAGGTGGAAATTAGGGTTGGAAGTTACTTTTTTTGACCAATTATATCGATTTCGTAAAAAAAGCTGACACAAAATCGGAAGACGGAATATTTTAATCATTGAGAATTGTTATTTTTGCGAATCCTAAAACTGAATAACGAAATATTCGATATGAGAACGATCCAATTTAGAGAAGCGATAGCCGAAGCGATGAGCGAAGAAATGCGTCGCGACGAATCAGTATATTTAATGGGTGAAGAGGTGGCCGAATACAACGGTGCCTACAAAGCCTCCAAAGGAATGCTCGATGAATTTGGCGCTAAGCGTGTCATTGATACTCCTATTGCGGAACTTGGTTTTGCCGGTATCGCGGTTGGATCTGCCATGAACGGTTGTCGTCCTATCGTAGAATTCATGACCTTCAACTTTTCCCTTGTTGGTATTGACCAAATCATCAATAACGCTGCTAAAATGCGACAAATGTCTGCCGGTCAATTTCCAATGCCGATGGTGTTTCGTGGACCTACTGCTTCGGCAGGTCAATTGGCTGCGACACACTCACAAGCTTTTGAAAACTGGTACGCTAACTGTCCAGGTTTGAAAGTTATTGTACCTTCAACTCCGTATGATGCCAAAGGATTGTTGAAAGCGGCCATCCGTGATAATGATCCCGTTATCTTCATGGAATCGGAACAAATGTACGGTGACAAAGGAGAGGTGCCTGAAGGAGAGTATATCATTCCAATTGGTGTTGCAGATATCAAGCGCGAAGGGAAAGATGTGACGATTGTTTCTTTTGGTAAAATTATCAAAGAAGCGTTAATTGCTGCAGATGAATTGGCTAAAGAAGGCATTTCCTGTGAAGTGATTGATTTGCGTACAGTGCGCCCTATGGATTATGATGCCATTATCAATTCGGTGAAAAAAACAAATCGTTTGGTTGTTTTAGAAGAAGCTTGGCCTTTTGCAAGTGTGGCTTCTGAAATCACCTATATGGTTCAAGAACGTGCTTTTGATTATTTAGATGCCCCTGTTCAACGAATCACTACAGCAGATACTCCAGCGCCGTATTCGCCAACCCTTTTAAAAGAATGGTTGCCAAACGCAGGTGATGTTGTTAAAGCTGTCAAAAAAGTAATGTATAAATAAGGATTTCATTTATATTTGAAGCCATTCCAGGAATACTTGGAATGGCTTTTTTATTTTAACAAAACAGGATGAAGAAAAACCTACTCGCAAGTATTGTATTGTTCTTTTTTACAATTCTAATAACTGCTCAAACCAAAGTTAGTGGTGTTGTAATTGATAAAAAAAATCAACCCATTCCTTTTGCCAATCTCGTGTTTAAAGGTTCGAATGAAGGTGTCGTTTGTGATGAGAATGGGAAATTCTACATTGAATCTTCTAAAAGTTACACCACATTAGTAGTTGCCTTCATGGGGTTCACGACTAAAGATGTCGAACTTGAAAAACCGGTAACGTACAACTTAAAAATCGTTTTGAATGAAGAAGAAGTGCTTCAAGAAGTTGTAGTTTATACCGGTAAAACATCAAAGAAAAATAATCCAGCTTTACGTATCCTTCGTAAAATATGGGAGCGTAAACGAAGAAATGGATTGCGCTTATTCGATCAATATGCTTATGATAAATATGAAAAAGTTGAATTTGATTTAAACAGTATCGATAGCAACTTCACCAAAAGCAAAGTGTTTAAAGGGATGGAGTTTGTTTTTAATAAAATTGATACTTCAAAAATCACAGGAAAAACGTATTTGCCCATTTTTATTAATGAGTCTGTATATAAAGTGTATGGCGATAATAAACTCGGTAAGCAAAAAGAACTACTTGAAGGAAATAAAAATTCAGGATTGAGTAATGGTGATGGAGTAAATACCTTTATCAAAGATTTGTATAACGATTACAATATCTATAACAATCACCTTACGTTCTTCGATAAAAGTTTTACCAGCCCAATTTCCACTACCGGAATTGATGTCTATAATTATGTGTTGCGCGACAGTGCATTTGTCGATAACAAATGGTGTTATAATATTGTCTTTTATCCCCGTCGTAAAAACGAACTTACTTTTAAAGGCGACTTCTGGGTGAATGATTCCACCTTTGCGATTAAATCCATTAATATGGCGGTATCCAAAAGCGCCAATATCAACTGGGTAAAGGATATTTATATCGAACAAGAGTTTGATGTAGTGAATGATTCCGTATTTCTACTTACCCGGGATTATATGATGTCCGATTTTTCGCTTTCCAAAAAAGAAGAGTCGAAAGGAGTCTATGGAAAGCGAACCTCGCTATATCGAAATCACAAATTCAACGAATCCAAACCAGAGAAGTTTTATCGTGATGAGGTGAATTTTATTGATAATGCCGTCTATACCCGAAATGAACAGTATTGGGAGCAAAATCGATTTGAAAAACTCAATAAGGACGAAATAGGTGTCTACAAAATGCTCGACACCCTAAAAACTGTCAAAAAGTTTAAGCAGATGTATAACCTAGTCACTATTCTAGCAAGTGGCTATATACAAAAAGGACATTTTGATTACGGTCCCATTTTTTCTACTTTTGGGTATAATGTCGTCGAAGGAATTCGCTTACGGGCAGGCGGCCGAACGTATTTTGGTCCGAATGACAAATGGCGAATTCAAGGCTATACCGCTTTTGGGTTTGATGATCATAAATTCAAATATGGAGTATCTGCCAAATGGATGGTAAATACTAAAAACCGATTGATACTATCCGCGGGTAATCGAAGAGATATAGAACAAATAGGGGCAAGTTTAACCACGACAAATGATGTTTTAGGACGAAGTTTTGCGTCTTCCGGTATTTTCATGTCGGGAACAAATGGGAAGTTGTCCAATATCAATTTGACCACGGCTGCGGTCGAAATCGAACCTGTGAAAAATTTAATTTTTGAAACCGGTTTCTCCTTCCGAACGCTTGAGTCGGCTTCACGCGATTTATTTACCATGGATTATTATACCGATGCGGCTCGAACTCAAACGCGGGGTGACTTACGCCAATCTGAAGTGCATTTTCAAGTGGAGTTCACGCCCAAGAAAAAGTCAGTTGGTTATGGTGTTGAACGATTGTCTGTAGATAATCCATATAGCCGCTTGTTTTTAAATGTAAGTCAAGGTTTTAAAGGGGTTTTGAATAGTGATTTTGATTATACCAAAGTACAATTGTATTACAAACAACCTTTTGTGATCGGACCCTTAGGTCGAACCAATTTGACTATGGAATTGGGGAAAACCTTTGGAACAGTTCCGCTCGGTTTGATGAGTGTAGTTCCCGGAAACCAAACCTATTTCATTATTGGAAACACCTTCAGTAATTTGAATTTCTATGAGTTTGTAACCGATGAATACGTTACGTTGCAATGGGAGCATAATTTTCAAGGGCGCTTGTTTTCAAGAATTCCTGGCATTCGAAAGTTAAATTGGAGAGAAATAATCGGTATTCGTGGGGTATACGGCGATTTTTCTGAGCAAAACCGACTTTTAAATGCGTCGGATTTAATTTATAAAGCACCCAAAACTCCTTATTGGGAATATAGTGTTGGGATTGGTAATATTTTTAAAGTCTTCCGAATTGATGCCAGTTGGAGAGGCAATTACCGCGATTTACCCGGAACCAATAATTTTACCATTAAGGGTGAATTTGGATTCTATTTTTAAAAGCAATCTGATTTAAAAATTTAAAAGCTGTTTTTGGGAGTTTATTCTAAAAACAGCTTTTTTGTTTTTAGTATCCTAACGAACGGTAAAAATGTATACCAAATTGGTAAAAATTGTGTTGTAAAAAAACACTATATATATTTTTTAGGTTAAAAAAATTTGGGATTCACAATTGCGCACTAGGTGTATATTTTTTTTGCATTTCTTTTTGGCGAATACCTTATATCCGCAGTAAATTTGCGCCCTCGAATAATTGAACTGAAAAATATGACAGCTGATAATAAAAACACTTTCGATGTATTAATCGAAATCCCAAAAGGAAGTCGTAACAAATACGAATATGATTTTGAATTAAAAAAAATTCGTTACGACCGTATGTTGTTCTCTTCCATGATGTATCCTGCAGATTATGGATTCATTCCTGAAACATTGGCTTTAGATGGTGATCCATTGGATGTGTTAGTGTTGGTTACCGAACCTACTTTTCCCATGTGTGTGATGGAAGTAAAACCTATTGGTGTTTTCCATATGGCCGATGATAAAGGACCGGATGAAAAGATTATCTGTGTACCGGTTTCGGATCCAATTTGGAATAAATTGAACGACTTACAAGATGTAAATCCGCACCTTTTGAAGGAAATCGAGCACTTTTTTGAAGTATATAAAGATCTTGAAAACAAAAAAGTTGATGTGCACGGTTGGGGTAATGTTGGAGAAGCGCGTGAAATCTTACAGCAATGTATCGATCGTTTTGCCGCTATTGAAAACCGTCCAGAAGGATTGTTTAGCATCAAATAATAGAAGTAAACGCTTGGTTGGCGTTAATTGTTATCAAATCAAAAGCAAAAAGAGTTGGCAATCGTCAGCTCTTTTTTGTTTTTTGTCCTATTGATTTTCAGGAGCCTATTGGTAGGAAATCTTCAGTATTGCATCCAAAAAATGATGAAAATTTAACGATTTGGTTACGACATATCCCTTGAAAAGCCTTGAGGGTAAAGGAAAATTGATGATTTGGTATTTATTTGTAATAAAATGGCAAATTTCATAATCTTAGTGTTTATTTTTCTTTATTTTTGTTCGATTTGATAATTTAAAATTCTATAACTAACTAACCAACTTTATGGAGAAAATGTTTATCTATCTGCCAATTGCAATGGCAGTATTAGGATTGCTATTCATGGGGATTAAAGCCTCATGGATAAACAAACAGGATGCCGGTGATGAACGAATGCAAGGTATTGCTAAAAGTATTCAAGAAGGAGCCATGGCGTTTCTGAAAGCAGAATACCGAATCTTAGCTATCTTCGTGGTCATCGCTTCTGTAGCTTTATTCGCCGTTTCACAAATTTCAGGGGTATCCCACTGGATGATTGTAGTCGCCTTTATTTTTGGTGCTATCTTCTCAGCCCTAGCAGGAAATATTGGGATGCGCATTGCCACAAAATCCAATGTGCGCACCACGCAAGCTGCAAAAACCAGTTTGCCTCAAGCCTTGAAAGTTTCTTTCTCTGGAGGAACTGTAATGGGATTAGGTGTGGCCGGTTTGGCCGTATTGGGTTTGAGCATTTTCTTTTTAGTATTCTTAAACCAATTCATGGGCACTGAAGGAAAATCCTTCTATGAAAATATGTCTATGGTTTTGGAAACCCTTGCCGGATTCTCTTTAGGAGCAGAATCAATTGCCTTGTTTGCCCGTGTGGGTGGTGGTATTTATACCAAAGCCGCTGACGTTGGTGCTGACTTAGTAGGTAAAGTAGAAGCAGGAATTCCAGAAGATGATCCACGTAACCCTGCAACAATCGCAGATAACGTTGGGGATAACGTAGGTGACGTTGCGGGAATGGGAGCCGACTTATTCGGTTCGTATGTGGCAACTGTATTAGCTTCCATGGTATTAGGAAACTACATCATTAAAGATATGTCTGAAGCAGCAGGTACTCAATTCTCGGATTCATTCGGAAATATGGGGCCAATCTTGTTGCCTTTAGCTATTGCAGGTATCGGTATTTTAGCGTCTATCATTGGAACATTCTTCGTTAAAATTAAAAATAACGATGCCAAAGAAGCAGAAGTGCAAGGTGCTTTGAATTTAGGAAACTACATTTCATTAGCCTTAACAGTGGTAGCTTGTTGGTTCTTAATCGACAAAATGTTACCGGCAACAATCAATATGAATTTCTTTGGTGAAGGGGTTAAAGATGTACCTCGTATCAATGTATTCTACGCTACTTTAGTAGGTTTAGCTGTAGGTTTATTAATTTCAGCGATCACCGAATACTTTACGGCATTAGGTAAAAAACCAGTTTTAAATATTGTACAAAATTCATCTACAGGTGCTGCAACCAACATTATTGCAGGTCTAGCAACAGGAATGAAATCAACTTTTGGTTCGGTAATTCTTTTTGCTGCAGCGATTTGGGGTGCGTATTTCTTAGCTGGTTTCTATGGTGTAGCGATTGCTGCATCAGCGATGATGGCAACAACTGCAATGCAATTAGCTATTGATGCATTCGGACCTATTGCAGATAACGCAGGTGGTGTAGCTGAAATGAGCGAATTGCCTAAAGAAGTGCGTCAACGTACAGACGTTTTAGACTCTGTAGGAAATACGACTGCTGCTGTTGGTAAAGGTTTTGCTATTGCTTCTGCTGCTTTAACAGCATTGGCTTTATTTGCAGCTTATGTAACATTTACAGGTATTGACGGAATTAACATCTTTAAAGCAGATGTATTAGCTGCTTTATTTATTGGAGGTATGATTCCAGTAATTTTCTCAGCTTTAGCGATGCAATCCGTTGGGAAAGCTGCCATGGATATGGTACAAGAAGTACGTCGCCAGTTCCGTGAAATTCCAGGAATTATGGAAGGTACAGGTAAACCTGAATACGGAAAATGTGTGGATATTTCTACCAAAGCCGCTTTACGCGAAATGATGTTGCCTGGTGCAATCACAATCATTACACCAATCATTCTTGGGTTATTAATGGGTCCAGAAGCACTTGGAGGTTATATGGCAGGTGTTTGTGTATCCGGTGTATTGTGGGCGATCTTCCAAAATAATGCTGGTGGTGCATGGGACAACGCTAAGAAATCATTCGAAGCAGGTGTTGAAATTAATGGTGAAATGACATTCAAAGGTTCAGATGCACACAAAGCAGCGGTAACTGGAGATACGGTTGGAGATCCATTTAAAGATACTTCAGGGCCTTCAATGAATATCTTAATTAAATTGACTTGTTTAGTTGGTTTAGTAATTGCTCCAATCTTAAGTAATGGTCACAGTACAGTAGACAAAAAAGAGTGTACTAAGAAAGAAATGTGCGCTTCGAAAGAAAACTGTAAAGGAGATTGTACAGGTGAAAAATGTGATGGAAAATGTGAAGGCGAAATGAAAAGCAAATGCGATATGAGCAAATGCGCTTCTATGTCTAAAGAAGAATGTGCAAAAATGTGTGATTCATTAGGCTGTTCTCCAGAAGAAAAAGAAAAATGTATGTCTCACTATGATAAAGATGGAAAATTTATTGGTGAAGCGAATGGTAAAAAATGCTGTTCAGAAACCCATAAATAATCAGTCAGACTATTTAAATTCTAATCCCCGCTCGATTGCGGGGATTTTTTTTACTGAAAATGAAGGTTTTATAAAGTAATTGGTTACATTTGAATACCTCAAGTCGTTGCAATTCAACCTTTTTTATCAACCAAAATTGTATTTTATGAAAAGTAAATTTCTCCGCATTGCATTAACGACCTTCGTTTTGCTTCTTGTAAGTTGTAGTAAAGACGATAATCAAACTGAAATTAACGAACCTTCAGGAACAGTGAAAGGTACCTTAACCGTTAAAAATGGTACCAAGCCCGTAGGAGGTGCGCTCGTATTTGTTTTTGATAGTAAAAATGAAATCCATTTTACCCGCACAGCTGCTGATGGGACATTCACCTTATTAGCTCCCGCTGGACAAAGAAACTTGTATCTGCAAACAGGTAATGGTTCTAACTTCAGAACAACACTTGAAATTAATGTGATTAAAGAGGAAACAATAACTGTTGACCCAACCTTGTGTCGTTTAGAACAAGTTGCCAACATGGCTTATGTTCCAGGATCCTTTGATAAAATTGAGTTGATTGTTCAGTCGTTGGGTTATAACATTACATCGATTACGCATAATGATTTAGGAAATTATGCCACTATTTCGCAGTACGATATCATCTTTCTAAATTGTGGAGGGAAACAAAATACACTTAATGCACAAATTGATACCAATTTAGCCAACTTTGTTACCAATGGCGGAAGTTTGTATGCTTCTGATTGGGCTGTGGCTTATTTAACAGGCGGAGGCACCAATTCCAATTCATGTAATTTGCCTTTTGGATTTATCTCTGATGATAAAATGTGTGCCATCAATAACGGACCTTCAGGATATATCAATGGAGCAACAATTCCCGATGCCAACTTAGCCGCCGCCATCGGATTTTCATCTTTAAATATTGATTACGATTTAGGAAGTTGGGAACAAATCAACGCTTACGATCCTACTTTTTGGGAAGCATTAGTAATGAATCCAGCCAATAACCAACCGTTAATGGTGCGCAATACCGATTTTTCGGGTGGAGCAGTAGGTACTCCGGTTGGCGGAGACGATACCGGTTGGGTAACCATCTGTCATCATGATGAAGCTTCCAATTCAGACATAACTATAACCATTAGCGCATCGGATTGGGCCGTACATCAAGGTCATGGTGATACACTCGGACCTTGTCAAGGGAATGCCAATAGCGGCACCATTTATTATACAACTTTCCATAATCATGCTTCTGGAAATATTGGGAATACTTCGTATATTCTTGAATATGTGATTTTAAATTTATAATTGAATAGATTTCAAGATAGGCCTCACTTCGGTGGGGCTTTTTTTTTATATTTACCTAAACAATCAAAACTCAATATGCGCACGAAACTATCTTTGCTGTTCGTACTACTTACTTCAGTTATTTGGTCACAAACCAATTATCCGCTTATTCCAAAGCCTAACTATGTCGAATTACATGATGGATTTTTTACAACAAAGGAAACACTAATTATTGTTGCGCCCATTGAAATGGATGCCGAAGCCGAACCGTTGATGAAGGAAATTCGATCGCGCAAAAAAGCACTTTACATTACCAATAAATCAGGAATCGTAGAAGACGCGATTATTGTGCAAATCGATCCAAAATTTGTTCCCGAAGCTTACGAAATTCAAATTAATCCCAAAGTAATATTTTTAAAAGCGAGTGATTATACCGGTGTGCAATATGGTTTTCAAACCTTGACACAACTTCTAATCAACGTTCCCAAAGATCAACTTCAATTTCCTTGCGGTATCATTCAAGATGCTCCAAAATTCAAATGGCGCGGGATGCACCTCGATGTAAGTCGACACTTTTTCCCAAAAGAAGCCATTTTTAAATACATCGATTACCTCGCTGCCTATAAATTCAATACCTTCCATTGGCATTTAACCGATGATCAAGGTTGGCGAATTGAGATAAAAAAATATCCTAAACTCACTGAAGTTGGCGCTTGGCGTAACGGTTCCATGGTCGGTCATTATAATGATCAAAAATTTGATACCGAACGCTATGGTGGTTATTACACCGAAGCAGATGTTCGTGACGTTGTCGATTATGCGCGTATTCGCCATATCACCATCGTTCCCGAAATCGAAATGCCCGGACATGCGCGTGCTGCTTTAGCGGCTTATCCCCAATATTCATGTACAGGTGGTCCTTTTGAAGTGGCTAAAGAATGGGGTGTTTTGGAAGATGTTTTTTGTCCCAAAGAAGAAACCTTTACTTTTTTGCAAGAGGTATTAACAGAAGTCATGAACTTATTTCCAGGCCAGTTTATCCATATTGGGGGTGACGAATGTCCGAAAACACGTTGGAAAGCTTGTCCCAATTGCCAAAAACGAATGAAGGAGAATAACTTGAAGGACGAACATGAATTGCAGAGTTATTTTATCCAACGAATTGAAAAATTCGTCAATTCAAAAGGAAAAAAAATCATCGGTTGGGATGAAATTCTTGAAGGTGGTTTAGCACCCAATGCCGCGGTAATGAGCTGGCGTGGAACGGAAGGTGGTATTGCAGCTGCCCAACAAAAACATCAAGTAGTGATGACGCCAGGGTCACATTGCTATTTTGATCATTATCAGGGCGAACCCAAGAACGAACCTTTAGCCATCGGCGGGTATACGCCCTTGGAAAAAGTATACAGTTACCAACCCATTCCTGGCGAACTCAATGCCGAACAAGCTCAATATATTTTGGGGGCGCAAGCCAATGTGTGGACCGAATATATTCCCACTTTTGAACAGGTTGAATACATGATTTTTCCGCGTATGACGGCGCTTTCTGAAGTGTTGTGGGGAACTTCCAATCCCAAAGAATATTCAAATTATTTTCAACGTGTCACCCAACATTTTCCGTTATGGGAAGCTAATAAAATAAACTTCAGTAAAGCGGTTTTTGAAGTAACCTCCGAGGTAATGCCCAATCCAGGCGGAGAACAAGGCGTGTTGTATATTTTGAAATCCAATCAAAATCAAGCCAATATCCGCTATACGTTAGATGGAAATCAACCTACCGAACAATCGCCTACATTTTTAAATGCGCTGACGATTACACAATCACAAATGGTAAAAGCGGCTTATTTTGAGGAAGGTCAGCAAAAAAGTAAAGTATGTGAACAGCTTTTCACCATTCATAAAGCGACCAGCTGTTTAGTAAGCCTTCAAAATCAACCCGATAAACGCTACAGTGCAGGAGGTAGTTTTGCTCTGGTTAATGGGGTAAAAGGAGATACACAAAAATTCGGTCGCGATTGGTTAGGTTTTTGGGAAAAAGATATGGTGGCTCTTATCGATTTAGGCAAAAAACAATCCATCACCCATCTTAATTTAGGATCACTTGAAAGTCCGTCGAGTTGGATTTACTTTCCAAAAGAAGTCCTATTTGAAGTCTCTACAGATGGTATTACTTTCGAAACCGTTCAAACTTTTTCACATGCTCAAATTCAAGAGTCTAAAGGTGCAATCGATTGGGTAGGTAAAAAAACTAAAGCAAGATTTGTGAAAGTAACCGCTAAGAATAATGGTAAAATTCAAGACGGAATGCCGGGTGCTGGAAACGGATCTTGGCTTTTTGTAGATGAAATAATCGTGGAATAAATGGAAAACACACGTCGTAAATTTTTAAAATCAGCCGCCTTGGGAACCGTAGGCTTGTCGCTTACTTCTTGGTCCTCTGAAGCTGCGGAACAATCGAATAATCCTTCCTTAGTAGGCTCCAAGCCCATCGTATTGTCAACGTGGAATTTTGGTTTGCAAGCCAACGAAGCCGCTTGGGAAGTCTTATCCAAAAAGGGTCGTGCACTGGATGCCGTAGAAGCGGGTGTGCGTATTCCCGAAGGTGATCCCAACGAACGCAGTGTCGGTTATGGTGGTCGCCCTGATCGCGATGGTAAAGTGACCCTCGATGCCTGTATCATGGATGAATTGTCTAATATCGGCTCGGTTGCTTGTCTCGAACATATCAAACACCCCATTTCTGTCGCGCGTGCAGTAATGGAAAAAACACCCCACGTAATGCTGGTCGGACAAGGAGCTTTAGATTTTGCGCTATCCCAAGGATTTACAAAAGAAAATTTATTGGTGGAAGCCTCTGAAAAAGAATGGAAAGAATGGCTGAAAACCAGTCAGTACCAACCCAAAGTGAATATTGAAAATCACGACACCATAGGGATGATTGCTCTCGATGCATCCGGAAATCTTTCTGGTGCTTGCACTACCAGCGGAATGGCCTATAAAATGCACGGTCGCGTGGGCGATTCACCGATTATTGGTGCCGGACTCTATGTCGATAACGAAATTGGTGCTGCAACGGCTACCGGTCATGGGGAAGAAGTCATTCGTATTGCCGGGTGTCATTTGGTGGTCGAACTCATGCGTCAAGGGAAGTCACCGCAACAAGCGTGTGAAGAAGCCGTGATGCGTATTGTGAAACTTACCCAAAACCGCAAAAAGAATCTCAAAGATATTCAAGTAGGTTTCATTGCTCTCGATAAACAAGGTAATTATGGTTCCTTTTGTGTGCAAGGTGGATTCAATTTTGCCGTGCACGATTCCACAGGCAATCGCTTGATTGATGCTAATTATTTTTTAAAATGATCCAACTCGAAATCGCTTGTTTTAATCCCGAGTCGGCTAGTATCGCTGCTCAAGCTGGAGCCGACCGTATTGAATTGTGTGACGGTTTTGAAGTAGGTGGAACTACTCCTAATCTAGAAACCACACAAAAAGTTTTAACCCAAGTGCCCATTCCCGTCTATGTGATGGTGCGACCTCGTGGAGGGGATTTTTGCTATACGGAGGCCGAATTTCAACTGATGAAAGCAACGGTGAGCGAACTTAAAAAGTTGCAAGTACACGGGATGGTTTTCGGAATATTGAATGAAGATAATTCAATCGACGAAGAACGCAACCGACTACTCGTTGCTTTGGCACATCCTATTCCGTGTACGTTTCACCGCGCTTTTGACCGTGTGAGCGATTGGAAATTGGCCTTGGAACAAATCATTGATTGTGGTTTTTCAACTGTACTAACTTCTGGTACAAAAGCGAATGTAACCGATGGGATGTTCGAACTCCAAGCCATGCAACTCCAAGCAGGTGACCGTATAACGATTATGCCTGGCGGCGGATTACGTGCTTCCAATGTGCGCGAAATTGTAACCACAACAGGTGTGCATTTTGTACATTCTTCAGCGATTACCGAAGGTGGTATTCTCGCAAATCCAGATGAAATTAAAGCCTTAAAACAACAACTCTAGTGCGTAAATTAGGATATCTTTTACTGCTTTGGTCCCTTGGTTTTCAAGCGCAAGTTCTAGAAAAAGACTTGTGTAACTTGAATTGGAAGGTGGTACAATGGGGTAAAAAAGATACACTAAAAGCTACGGTTCCTGGAACAATTCATACCGATTTACTAGTCAATCACCGTATTCCCGATCCGTTTTTAAAAGCGAATGAAAAAGAGGTGCAATGGATTGAAAACGAAGATTGGGTTTATGAAGCTCAGTTTTCGTTGTCGGAAGGCGAACTTCAAAAGGAGCATATCGAACTCGTCTTTGAAGGGTTGGATACGTATGCCTATGTCTTCTTAAACGGGCAATCGATTTTAGACGCTGACAATATGTTTCGCACTTGGCGTGTGGATGTGAAATCATTCGCGAAAGCGCAAAACCATTTAAAAATTCAGTTTAAGTCGGCTGTACAACGAACGAATGCATTAGCCCAAAGATTACCATACCAACTTCCTGATGACAACCGCGTTTTTGCGCGAAAAGCACCGTATCAATTCGGCTGGGATTGGGGTCCACGTCTAGTGACCTGCGGTATTTGGAAACCCCTAAAAATTCAATTTTGGGATACGGCTAAAATCAATCATGTAGTTCATGAAATTACCTCTTTGACCCCTGAAAAAGCTGAAGTTAATGTCCATGTAGCACTTGATATGAAACAAGGTGGTAAAGTCCGCATTGAATTGGCAGGCATTACGAAAACAGTTCAAGTGAAAGCAGGAAGTCAAACCATTTCACTACCCATCCAAATCGATCATCCCCAATTGTGGTGGTGCAACGATCTGGGAACGCCGCATCTATATCCTTTGTCTGTTCAACTTTTTCAAAAACAAAAAGAAGTAGACCGAAAAGAAATAGCGATAGGTTTGCGCACAATTGAATGGGTTCAAGAACCGGATGCAAAAGGGAAAAGTTTTTACTTCAAGTTAAATGGTCAACCCGTATTCATGAAAGGTTCTAATGTAATTCCTCCCGATAGTTTTGTGCCTCGAACCACACCTGCCCAGTGGGAAACATTGGTTGAAAATGCCCGTCTCTCGCATCACAACATGCTTCGCGTTTGGGGTGGTGGCGTATATGCCGATGATGCTTTTTACAAAGCTTGTGACGAAAAAGGAATTTTGGTTTGGCAAGATTTTATGTTTGCTTGTGCGATGTATCCGGGTGACGAGCCCTTTTTACAGTCGGTGGAAAAGGAAGTCGAAGATCAAGTCAAACGCTTGCAAAATCATCCTTCGATAGCCCTTTGGTGTGGTAATAATGAAAGCGATGAAGGTTGGCACAATTGGGGTTGGCAAAAACAATACAAGTATACAGCACAAGATTCTGCTCGCATTTGGAATGACTATCAACAGTTGTTTCGTCAACGGATTCCGAATACTTTAAATCGATTGCTTCCTCAGAATGAAAACCGCTATTGGCCTTCCTCTCCATCTATTGGTTGGGGCAAAAAAGAAAGTCTAACCCAAGGCGATTCGCATTATTGGGGTGTTTGGTGGGGATTAGAACCTTTTGAAATTTATGACAAAAAAGTAGGCCGCTTCATGAGTGAATACGGATTTCAAGCCATGCCGTCAATGGCCATGCTACGCCTTCTTTCTGACGGCGAGCCCCTTTCTTTACAATCTAATGCGCTTCGTCATCATCAAAAGCACCGCACCGGATTTGAAACTATCGCGACGTATATGCAGCGTGACTTTCAAGTGCCTGCTGTTTTTGAGGACTATGTTTATGTTTCCCAATTACTTCAAGCAAAAGGGATGCAGCAAGCCATTGAAGCCCATCGGCGCAACCGTCCTTACTGCATGGGAAGTTTGTATTGGCAATTGAACGACTGTTGGCCAGTTACCTCTTGGAGTTCGATTGATTATTTAGGAAATTGGAAAGCCCTGCATTATCAAGTTAAGCGAAGTTTTGCTCCCCAATTAATTGTTCCGCATAGCGAACCCAATGGCCATGTAGTGATTGATTTAATTAATGATGTAAATACAGTGCACGAAGGCGAGCTGCTGTTAAAATGGGTTACCCTAAACGGAATTGTTCGCAAAGAAAAACGACTTTCAGCTCAATTACCTGCGAATGGCGTACGTTCTTATTCTTTGGATGACTTCGAAGACTGTCCTCAATTGGATGGCTCTGTAGTGTTGCACGTACAATTTTTAGCACCAGAAATTCAGCTTTCATGCAGTTACACAGGAGTAGCCCCAAAAAACATGAAATTGCAAAAACCTAAAATTGCCTTAGAAAAAATAAACGATACAACGATTGCCATTCAAACCGATGTTTTTGCCAAAAATGTAGCTTTAGAGAGTTCAGAAGCCATTCGGTTTAGTGATAATTACTTTGATTTATTGCCCGGCGAAACCAAATACATCACTTTTGACAAACCGATGCCAGCGACACTTACAATCAAAAGTCTTTGGGATACATTGCCATAAAAAAAAACCTGCCATTTAGCAGGTTCTTATGCGATATTTCGTTTAGAATAATCCGTTGATTTCAGCATCAATTCGGTTGAGAATCGTCCCTAAATCTTCAGGGTTATTGACGAAATCAATGTTGTCTACATCAATAATTAATAGTTTTCCTTTGTCATACGTTTGAATCCAAGCTTCATAGCGTTCATTCAATCGACTTAAATAGTCAATCGAAATGGTGTTTTCATAATCGCGACCGCGCATGTGGATTTGTTTTACCAAATTCGGAATCGAACTGCGCAAGTAAATCATCAAATCAGGAGCTTTTACCAACGCTTCCATCAATTCAAATAACGAACTGTAGTTTTCGAAATCACGATTCGTCATTAAACCCATTGCATGTAAATTGGGCGCGAAAATATGCGCATCTTCATAAATCGTACGGTCTTGAATAATCTTTTTACCGCTTTCGCGAATTTGTAAAATTTGACGAAAACGACTATTTAAGAAGTAAATTTGAAGGTTGAACGACCAACGCTCCATTTGGTGGTAAAAGTCGTCTAGGTAAGGGTTGTCTACCACATCTTCATAGTGGGGTTCCCATTTATAATGTTTCGCTAGATAACGCGTTAATGTGGTTTTTCCAGCGCCAATATTTCCTGCTACAGCAATATGCATTACGGTAATGTGATTTTATAGTTTGTGATTCCTTTGTCCGTAAAAATAGATAAAATTTGTTCTTTACAATAGATTTTTTTAATCGATTTCTCAACAATTTCGACGGGATAGGTTTTACCGCTTTCTAATGATTTATAGTAAAGGCGATCGGATTCCATAAAGAAATAATTTTTTCCATCCATAAATTGCATCACGCCTTTAGGAACAGGTCCGTTGTCGCTAATCTGTCCATAGATGGAAGCGCTTTTCCAATGGTTTTGTGCATCAATCCATTGCAAGGTATTGAATGAAAATTGGACAAAATTCCAGAGTCCTTGCATCGGATTTCCAATGGGCGAAAAGGTATTGGTATTTAATCCAAATAGGCCAATTTGTTGTTGTAATCCATCATAGACCCAAAGTCGATTTTGATTGGACATCCCAATGGCTTGAACCAATAACGGCGGATTTATATTGGAAAAATTGAGGGTTTGTATTTCATTCAAATAATTATCTAAAATGACAACGGTATTGAATTGCTCATAAAAAATTACGGGTCGCAACGGATTGGTTAAATCCACAGATTTTATCGGACCTAAGGGTAGATTTTGGTATTGAACTTTGGTGTGACCATTGTCTTTGTACACAATTGCATTTTCACTATAAAAAAAATTACCCAATCCGTCAAATCCCCAATACTGATCGGCTTGAATCGAACGTTGGTCCAGTAATTCAACGCTAAGCATGGTTTCTTGACCCGAAAGGCGAAGGGAACAGAGAAGAAGGTTAAAAAATAAATTGCGCAACATACGGCTAAGATACTTTAAACCATTTGATAATAAAAATGTCTTATTCCTGATTTTAACAAAACCTTGGTAACAAATTGATGGACTTATCGTCATATTTGTTTTCCAAAACAAATTTTTTCTATGAAACCATTTTTTCTTTTTGCAGCGATCCTTTTTTCTTCGTTAGCAACTTGGGCACAAAAAGACTTCCAAGGCATGGCCGTTTATGAGTCCAAAACCAGTACAGCCGATTTCAAATCCCGATTTGAAGGAAACAAAAACATTACGCCTGAAATGCAAAAAATGATTGAAGAGCGTATGAAGAAAATGTTTGAAAAAACCTTCGTACTTAATTTTGATCGCCAAGCTTCTATTTATAAAGAAGAAGAAAAATTGGATGCCCCCGGTCAAGGGAATGGCGGATTCCGCATGATGGCCTCAGTGATGGGCGGCGGCGGCACCTATTATAAAAATGTAAAAGACCAAATGTACACCGTAGATAAAGAATTTATGGGGAAAGAATTTTTGGTGAAAGATACCTTAACCCATTATAAATGGCAAATGACAGGAGAAACCAAACAAATTGGTGGATACAACTGTATGAAAGCCACCTGTGTTATTCCGGCAAGCAAAACAGACTTCCGTAATTTCCGTCCCCGTCGAAATGACAAAAAAGAAGGTGAAGCAAAGCCAGAAGAGAAAGAAGCGCCTAAAACGGAAACAGCTACTGCCGAGAAGAAAGAAACGCGTACCAATTTTATGGAGGATTTCGATCTCCCAAAAGATATCACGATTACCGCATGGTACACTCCTGAAATTCCTATCAATCAAGGTCCAGAAGGCTACTGGGGTTTACCCGGTTTAATTTTGGAAGTAAATGATGGAAAAACCATTGTTTTGTGTTCCAAAATTGTTTTAAATTCAAAAGATAAAGTCGAAATCAAAGCGCCAACCAACGGAAAAGAGGTAAAACAAAAAGAATACGACGATATTGTTTTGAAAAAAATGGAAGAAATGCGTGAAATGAATAGCGGACCTGGTGGAAACCGCATGGAATTTCGCATGGGCCGTTAATATTGAAAAGTTCCAAATACACACATGAAAAATATTTACTTCTTCCTGCTACTTTGTAGTTCCGGACTTCTTTTTGGTCAAAATATACGCGTTGAAGGGACCGTTACCGAGTCGGGGAAAACGCCACTTGAAATGGCAAATATCATGGCGGTAAATCAAGATACCAAAGCCGTTGATTCCTATGCCATCACCAATGATAAAGGGAAATATGCCTTAACCCTAAAAGCCAATACTACTTATGTACTCAAATTGAGCTACATCGGGATGCAAAATAAAGAAATCACCCTTCAAACCAAGTCCGAAAACATGACCCATAATGTGGCCATGGAGCCGGGCGGAATTCAATTGGATGGGGTGGAAATTATTAAAGAAATGCCTGTTTCTATCAAAGGTGACACGATTATGTACAACGCCGATTCATTTAAAAATGGAACGGAGCGCAAACTGGAAGACGTGTTAAAGAAACTTCCCGGAGTCGAAGTCAATGCCGACGGCGAAGTGGAAGTGGAAGGAAAAAAAGTAACTAAACTGATGGTTGAAGGGAAAGATTTCTTTGACGGTGATACCAAACTCGGTGTGAAAAATATTCCCGCAGATGCCATTGATAAAGTGCAAGTACTTCGTAATTATAATGAAAATTCCATTCTGAAAGGAGTGGAGAACAATCAAGATAATGTGGCGATGAATATCAAATTGAAAGAAGGGAAAAAGAACTTCTGGTTTGGTGATATTACCGCTGCAGGTGGTTTCCAACCTCAAACGAAATTTGATCGTTACAATGTCAACCCCAAGTTGTTTTATTACAACCCAAAGTACAGTATCAATGTGATTACCAACATCAATAACATTGGCGAATTACCCTTGACGATTCAAGATTATTTTAAAATGACGGGTGGGTTCCGTAATATGATGTCCAAAGGAGGAAGTAGTTTTAATGTGGGTTCAAATGATCTCGGAATTGCAATGCTTCGTAACAACCGAGCAAAAAGTATCGACACCCAATTTGGTGCGGTAAACTTTGCCATCAATCCCTCTAAAGCTTGGACGATTAGCGGATTCGGGATTTATTCTGGGTCGCGAACCCAACTTTTAACGCAAACCAACACGACCAATTTTGCCAACAATACAATCGCTAATACTACAGACGCTTCCAAACAGAATAGCAAATTCGGTCTGATGAAAGGAAGTGCGAGCTACAAACCGAGTACAAAATTTCAATTGGATTACGATATTTTAGCGAAACGTTCCGACCAGAATGAAATTGGAAATCTTAACCGAAATACGGTTTTGGGTGCTTCTTCTTTTGACGAAACGATTAACACGGCCAAAAATCAACAACCTACTTCTGTAAATCAAAATTTTGCATTATACAGTACGCCTTCAGAAAAACATGTGATTGCTTTTGAGACTCAACACTTGTACCAAAATGAAGATCCATTCTACAATGCAAATTTGGCGTCACAGCCCTTTAATTTAAATGGGTATATCCCACAGTCGCGCAATAATTACAACCAAAATCGTTTGGTAAAAACCAATAAGGTAGATGCAAAACTGGATTATTATTACATGGTTACTCCAAAAGCTAATTTGAATCTAACCCTTGGCAATACCTATTCCTACCAGAGTTTTAATTCGGCGATTTATCAAATTTTAGATAATGGAAACGTCAATAATTTGAGCGCTCCTGAAAACAACAATAATGTTACGTATAATTTCAACGACGTGTTTTTTGGGGTACATTATAAAATGTTATATAAAAAGTTCACCTTCAATCCTGGGGTGAGTTTTCATTATTATAGTATGAATAATACCCAGTTAGGCTCGGATTATAAACAAAATTTCACCCGAATCTTGCCCGATTTCTTCGCTTTATATCAAATTAAAAAGGCAGAAACGCTAACCTATAATTTTGCCATTACCAATTCGTTTACCGATATCTCAAAATTGGCAGAAGGATATATTTTGAACAATTACAGCAGTTTGTCCAGTGGAAACCGACGTTTGGAAAATGCGATGGCGCAAACGCATTCCCTGCGGTATTTCAAATACAACATGTTTAATTTTGAAAATATATCAGCCTTTGTAAATTACTCCCGAAGTATCGATGCGATTAAGTCACAAACTATATTTAGTGGAGTGAACCAAATTTCATCCCCGTTGAATAATTACAATTATGTGGATGAAACTTTAAGTGGAGCAGGTTCTTATGGTCGTTCGTTTTACAAATACTATAAAGCATCCTTTTCAACCAATGTGAACTGGTCCAAATTTTATAATTTCTTGGGAGGAACCAGTGCGTTGTCTAAAAGTATTGCTCAAAACCACACGATCAAGTTGGCTACCAATTACAAGAAAGTACCTAATCTAGAAATTGGTTATACCTATTCGATTAGCGAATTTGAAAATCCGCGCAGTAAAACCAAATTCTTTACGGACAAACCCTTCGTGCGTTTGGAATATTATTTCTTGGATGCGTTTTCCTTGGTGTCAGAATATGAGTTCTACCATTATTACAATGGGGATAAAACAGTAGACAATGAATACGATTTCTTGTCGGCAAGTTTTACCTACCAAAAGAAAGACAGTAAATGGGAATACAAATTGTCAGCTACGAATATCTTAAATACAAAGGCACTTAACGATAACTCCTTTGACCAATTTCGGGTGACGAATTCACAGTACTTTGTGCAACCGCGCTATGTGATGATGACCTTGAAATACAACTTATAAAAAACAAAAAACCTGACTTATTCGAGTCAGGTTTTTTTATGAACTAAATAACTAAGTATTATAAATTAAAAGCCGCTTTTACTTTTTCTACGTGGTCTAATTTTTCCCATGTAAATAATTCAACTTCTACTGTTTTCGATTGTCCATCAGGTGATTTGAAGGTTTTAGTAACTACTTCAGGTGTACGTCCCATATGACCGTAAGCTGCCGTTTCACTGTAAATCGGATTACGTAACTTCAAACGTTGTTCGATATAGTATGGACGCATGTCAAAAATCGTTTCCACAATTTTGCTGATATCACCATCTTTTAGGTTTACTTTAGCCGTACCGTAAGTGTTTACGTTAATAGAAGTTGGTTTCGCTACTCCAATCGCGTAGGATACTTGTACCAAAACTTCGTCACACAATCCTGCTGCTACCAAGTTTTTCGCAATGTGACGCGTGGCATACGCTGCAGAACGGTCTACTTTACTTGGGTCTTTTCCAGAGAATGCACCACCACCGTGAGCACCTTTTCCACCATAAGTATCTACGATGATTTTACGCCCTGTTAAACCGGTATCTCCGTGTGGACCACCGATTACAAATTTTCCAGTTGGGTTGATGTGATAGGTAATGTCATCATTAAATAAATGCGCATATTGTGGATATTTCGCTTTCACACGTGGAATCAAGATTTCAATCATGTCTTTCTTGATTTTTGCCAACATCGTTTCTTCTTGATCGAAGTCATCGTGTTGTGTCGAAATGACAATCGCGTCAATGCGTTGTGGTTTGTTATCGTCAGAGTACTCTAAAGTTACCTGTGATTTTGCATCCGGACGTAAATACGTGATTTCGTTATTTTCGCGACGTAAATTAGCCAACTCAATCAACAAAGCATGCGATAAATCCAAGGCCAATGGCATGTAGTTGTTGGTTTCGTTCGTGGCATAACCAAACATCATTCCTTGGTCACCCGCACCTTGCTCTTCTTTCGTAGCACGGTCAACCCCTTGGTTAATATCCGCTGATTGCTCATGAATTGCTGATAAAACCCCACATGAATTCGCTTCAAACATGTATTCGCTTTTGGTGTAACCAATTTTCTTGATGACATCACGTGCAATTTGTTGAACGTCTAAATAGGTGTTCGATTTAACTTCACCGGCTAAAATTACCTGTCCGGTCGTTACCAAAGTCTCACAAGCTACTTTGGATTCAGCATCAAATGCCAAAAAGTTGTCGATTAATGCGTCAGAAATCTGATCGGCTACTTTGTCTGGGTGTCCTTCACTTACCGATTCAGAAGTAAATAAATAAGCCATAATTATAACTTTAAAATTTTGTTTTAATAAGCTAAGAAGGAAAGATGAGGTGTTGCAACAACTAAAGAAGGATCACTGCTTTAGCATTTTTTTACGAGGTTGCAATCAGATTCAAATTTTTCCTCTTTTGTTTTTCGACTGCAAATTTATGAAAATCAATTCCAATAAATCCAAATATATCTTTAAATTTTTCGCAAACGTTTGCGCTTTTTTTCAAATTTTTATTTTGAAATCCCCGATTTCTTGTCTTACCTTTGCATTGTTCTTAATAATAATGGCGTTATCACGAAAGCGGGAGGGAATAGACCCTATGAACGCTTAGCAACCCCTCACTCCCTGAGGAAGGTGCTACATTCTATTCTGATTCATTTCAGAAAAAGATAACTTAGGAGAAACCACTCTTTCCTGATAACGCAACAATCGACTTGTTATCAGTATGCGAACTAACATCAATGAAATTCTAAAACAGCGAATCCTCGTTCTCGACGGCGCAATGGGCACCATGTTGCAACGCAATGCCTTTGAGGAAGCCGACTTTCGTGGCGAACGCTTTAAAGATTTTCCTCATCCTTTAAAAGGAAATAACGACTTACTTTCGATTACGCAACCTGAAGCGGTAAAAGCCGTACACCGTGCTTATTTTGAAGCAGGTGCTGATATCGTAGAAACCAATACGTTCTCGGGGACAACCATTGGAATGGCCGATTACCACATGGAAGATTTAGTGTACGAACTCAATTACCAATCCGCTAAAATTGCGCGTGAAGTTGCCGATGAGTTTACCGATAAACCGCGTTTTGTAGCGGGTTCCATTGGCCCAACCAACCGTACCGCAAGTATGAGTCCGGATGTTAACGACCCAGGCTATCGCGCCGTAACCTTTGACGATTTGCGAATTGCTTACCGCCAACAAGTGGAAGCCCTTATCGATGGAGGTGCCGATTTACTTTTGGTCGAAACAATTTTTGATACACTGAACGCAAAAGCCGCCTTGTTTGCTATTGAAGAAGTAAAAGAAGAACGCCAATCCGATATTCCCGTGATGGTTTCGGGAACGATTACCGATGCTTCGGGTCGAACCTTGTCCGGGCAAACCGTGGAAGCCTTTTTGATTTCGATTGCGCATATTCCGTTGTTGAGTGTAGGCTTCAATTGTGCGCTCGGTGCCGATCAGTTGAAACCCTATTTAAAACGCTTGGGGCAACATACCCAACTCAATATTTCGGCGCATCCGAATGCGGGATTACCCAATGCCTTCGGACAATACGACCAAACACCAGAAGAAATGCAAGCGTTAATCCGCGAGTATTTAAACGAAAATTTAGTGAATATCATAGGGGGTTGTTG
>JBDKGM010000064.1:0-21598 GCA_039798185.1 Bacteroidota bacterium | reverse complement strand
TCGTTCCGTATGGAGTCTAAATTACAATCTTTCGTTAGACACTTTTTTGAAGAAATTAAAAAAAGGAAACGATAGCGATAAAAAGAAGAAAAAAGAAAAAGCCGACTAAACGAGTTCGGCTGTTTGTACTACTTGTTCTTCAATTGCATTCCATAAACCAATGCGTTTTTCGAGTGCTTGTTGGGAAACTTCCAACACTTCATTCCATTTTGTGGCACTATCACCACACAATTCCGAAATCATTTGCATAGCCATCGGACCATGTTCATCGGCATCTAATTCAATATGTCGCTCAAAGTAATAGATCAATTTAGACAAATCTGTTTGAGGAAAGTTCTGTTGGAAATTTTTTAAAATCTCAGTAAACATGTTCGGAATCAAATCCTCTCGACCAAAGGTGAAAGCAGCAGCTATTTTATGGGGTTTCCCTTCCTCAATGACACGGAAAGTAAAATCCAAGAATGCCCGAACATTGGGATGTACATCTGCATGGTTTATTGAAATAAATATATTTTGTGTTTTTTGAATGTCTTCTAAAAACTGTTGTACCGTCAATACATTCGCACCACATTGTGCCATAGCATCCAAATACATTTCATAATGACTCATGCGTCGCCCATCCTGAGCCAAATCGGTTTCTTCGGCTACTACAATTTCATTGATTAAATAGCGAATTTCTGGATTGCCAACCGGAAGCCAAGGTGTAGTTGTGCACGTTAACTTTTGTTGCAACGCTTTTAATAACGACATGAAGTCCCAAACAGCATACACATGGTTTTCTAAAAAGCAATGCAAATCTTCAATGGTTCTAACCTTCTCATATAAAGAATGCTGCAACAATTGATCTTTCAAAGGTTGGATCGAGTGATTTATTTCTCGGATATTCATAGCGTATTTTTTTTGTAAAAATAAAAATGCTACCCAAATAAAGGAAGTATTTTAAATCAATTTTATTTATTGTTTGATTTATTCATGGAAAGAAATTTCAGAATTGAAGATGCGTCAATTAGAAGTTCCTTACTTTTTCGCTTCGGTCTTCTGTTAATTTTTTTTTAAAAAAACCATAGTCTTCCATCTTAGTTGTATTTTTAAAAATTCACTAATCTTAATCGTATGAGTAATAAATCTTTGAACATTTTTTTATTGTGTTTACTTTTTTTCAACATACAAACGTATGCGCAAAAAAGAGGGAAAGACTCGCCTCCTCCTGTAACACAAGACGCCAAAAAGCCTGAGGCAAAGAAAGAACCCAAACCCTATAAGAAAGTAATCGACTCAACAGCAGTTACGCAAAAGGGCTTAATTGATGTGCACAAAGTGGGTGACAAGTACTTGTTTGAAATTTCAGATGCATTATTAGGAAAAGAAATAATGACAACCACAAGATATTCCAAGACTCCTGCAGGAGGTGGAATTTTTGGAGGTGAAGAAGTAAATCGTCAAGTTGTTCGTTTTGAAAAAGGGTTAAACAATACGATTATTTTGCGTTCAATTACCTATGTAATTATGTCGACAGAAGAAGATAAGCCGATTGCGAAATCGGTTAAAAATTCTAATGCCGATCCTATCATAGGGATTTATGAAATATTAGCTTACAAAAAAAACGAATCGGGCAAAGAAAATGTGGCAAGTGTAATTGATATGACACCTACTTTTGAAGCCGATGTACAAACCTTTTCTTTGGATCCCATCAAAAAACAATTGTTAAGTATACAAGCGTTTCAAAAAGATAAATCGTTTATTCAATTTGTAAAAAGTTTTCCAATCAATACCGAAATCAGAACTACAAAAACGTTTTCAACGGTTGCGCCCCAAATTTCAAGATCACCTGCCCCAAAAATTGGTGTCGATTTACCCGCTGGTTTAGATGCAGGTGTAGTGACTATGGAGTTAAATACTTCTTTTATATTGTTGCCTGAAAAGCCAATGCGTAAACGAACATTTGATAAAAGAGTCGGATATTTTGCCAATCGCTATGACGTGTTTGAAGAAGATTCTCAAAAAGCAGATACTGATGTTTTTGCAGTGCGTTGGCGCTTGGAACCTAAAAATGATGAAGATGCTCAAAAACAAAAAAGAGGCGAGTTAATTGAGCCTTTAAAACCTATTGTGTACTACATTGATCCTGCAACACCCGATAAATGGAAACCTTTTATCAAGCAAGGAATTGATGATTGGCAAGTTGCCTTTGAAGGTGCCGGTTGGAAAAATGCTATTCGCGGTGAATATTGGCCAGAAAATGACCCAACCATGAGTTTGGAAGATGCCCGTTTTTCAGTGTTGCGTTATTTTGCTGCCGAAATTCAAAATGCTTATGGCCCAAATGTGCATGATCCTAGAACGGGTGAAATCATGGAAAGTCATATCGGCTGGTACCATAATATTATGAGCCTGTTACGCGATTGGTATTTGATTCAAACCGCTGCTGTCGATCCAAAAGCGAGAAACAAAAAGTTTGATGATAAATTAATGGGCGAATTAATTCGTTTTGTAGCCGCTCATGAAGTGGGACATACTCTTGGACTACGTCACAATATGGGAGCTAGTAATGCTACCCCAGTTGAAATGTTGAGAAATCCAGAATACCAAAAGAAAAATGGACATACTTCTTCCATCATGGATTATGCCCGATTTAATTATGTAGCCCAACCAGGTGACGGTGTGAATGATTTATTTCCAAGAATTGGCGATTACGATAAATGGGCCATCAAATGGGGGTATTCCTATTTCCCAGATGCAAAATCAGAAGACGAAGAAAAAGCATTGCTTAATGAAATGACCAAAGAGGCTTACAAAAATCGCCGACTTTGGTTTGGAACCGAAAGCAGTCCTTTTGACCCGCGTTATCAAACCGAAGATCTTGGGGATAATGCGATGAAAGCTTCTGATTATGGAATAAAAAATCTAAAATATATTTTACCGAATCTTATCGAATGGAGTAAAGAAAAAGGAGAAGATTATTCGGAATTAGAGGATATGTACAATGCTTTGGTAGGTCAATTCAGACGCTATATGGGTCACGTTACCAAAAATGTTGGAGGAATTTATGAAACACCAAAGACCTATGACATGCAAGGAAACGAATACGAAACGGTGCCTTCCAGTATTCAAAATGAAGCCGTTGAATTTTTAAATAAGCAATTATTCAAAACGCCAACGTGGTTGTTGGACCAAAATATCTTGGCAAAAATTAATCCGGATAAAGGCGTAGAGCTCATTCGCGGCATTCAAGATGGCACACTTTCCAATTTATTGTCGTTGGATCGTATGGCTCGTTTGATGGAAACTGCTTCTCTAGGTAAAGAAAATTATTCTGTGGACGAACTCATGAGCGATTTGAAAAATGGGATTTTCTCTGAATTAAAAACAAATGCATCCATTGATGTATACCGAAGAAATCTACAAAAAGCTTTTGTTTCAAAATTGATTGATGCCATCAATTTAGATAAAAATGCTGTGGCCAATTTTAACGGAAGACGCATTGTAATGGTGGATACCGATTTGCCTTCTATTGCCCGTGGACATTTAGTTGAGTTGAAAGGTCAGTTGAAAACAGCTTATGCTACGGCTCCCGATCGCTTAAGTAAATTTCATATCGCTGATTTAATGGCAAGAATTGATCAAGCTTTAAATCCAAATAAATAATAAATACCCCACAATAAAAAATGCTTCACCATTTGGTGAAGCATTTTTAGTTTATAAAGATTTTGTTTTTATTTGAATGCAGCAAAACCAGTGATATCCATACCTGTAATCAACAAGTGGATGTCGTGTGTGCCTTCATAGGTGATTACCGATTCTAAGTTCATGCTGTGACGCATAATTGAATATTCACCAGTGATACCCATACCACCTAAAATCTGACGCGCTTCACGAGCAATGTTGATCGCCATATCCACGTTGTTGCGTTTCGCCATTGAGATTTGAGCCGAAGTCGCTCTTCCCTCATTGCGCAATACGCCCAAACGCCAAGTCAATAATTGTGCTTTCGTGATTTCTGTAATCATTTCGGCTAATTTCTTTTGTTGTAATTGGGTTGCGGCAATCGGTTTGTCAAATTGAACGCGCTCTTTCGCATAGCGTAAAGCCGTGTCATAACAGTCCATTGCGGCACCAATCGCACCCCAAGCAATACCATAACGTGCCGAATCCAAACAGCCTAGCGGTGCGCCTAATCCGGATTTGTTCGGTAATAAATTCTCTTTAGGAACTTTTACATTGTCAAAAATTAACTCACCTGTAGCTGAAGCACGTAACGACCATTTGTTGTGGGTTTCTGGAGTAGAAAATCCTTCCATGCCACGCTCAACAATTAACCCGTGAATACGTCCGGTTTCATCTTTTGCCCAAACTACGGCAATATCGGCAAATGGCGCATTGGAAATCCACATTTTAGCACCATTCAACAAATAATGGTCACCCATATCTTTGAAGTTGGTTACCATTCCGCCAGGGTTCGAACCAAAATCAGGTTCGGTCAAGCCAAAACAACCCATCATTTCACCCGTCGCCAATTTGGGTAGGTATTTCATGCGCTGTTCTTCATTTCCATATTTCCAAATCGGATACATAACTAAGGAAGATTGAACCGAAGATGTTGAGCGTACACCCGAATCCCCACGTTCAATTTCTTGCATAATTAAACCATACGAAATTTGATCCAATCCAGCACCGCCATATTCCTCAGGAATATAAGGGCCAAATCCGCCAATTTCTCCCAAACCTTTGATGATTTGTTTGGGGAATTCTGCACGTTGCGCATAGTCTTCAATGATCGGAGAAACTTCGCGTTTCACCCAAGCACGCGCCGCGTCACGCACCAATTTATGTTCGTCTGTCAATAGATCGTCCAACAAGTAATAGTCGGGAGCCTGAAATAAGTCTGGTTTCATTTGTTTGTTATTGTTGTTGACGGACTTACCGTCGGATTGTTATTTTACGAAAACGTTTGCAAATTTAACAAAACCAACTTCAGAAAGAAACGAACAACTGTTATTTTTTGGAGCTTTTTCCTGCTGTCCGCTGTACTTGCCTGCCTGCCGGCAGGTCAGAATGCTAGGGCTTGGGTGCAATAATGACCGCTTGGCTATCAAATTCCTTCTTTTTTTGCAAGAAAAATTCGGTCAATTCCAAACCGTCTTCACGAGAAAGTATCGATTTTATCTTAGGATCTTGAAGGCAATAGTTTAAAAATGCTGTTTTTTGTTCCGGTTTAATATGAATTGTAGATTCCCAATAATCTTCTGTAAACCGACTTTCAATAAAGTCCGTTACTGAAGGAGCGGCCGTTTCTGTAGTTTCCACCGGTTTCTTTTTAAACAAGCCGCCTAATTTTTTAAACAAACCGACAAAGTCCATTCCTAAAGGCATGGAGCCATTGTAAACCCCCGTGTAACGCTCAAATTCAGCGTCTTTAATGGCTTCTAGTTTTGTTTCCCCTGGATCGACTTTAACCTTTACATTTTTAAGTTGCGTAACATCTACTTCTTCCAATTGGATCGCTTTGGGGATGAGTTCGACTTCATAAAGCCAAGTAGTGGAACTCACAATAATGATTTTTTGGAGTTCGAAATCGGGGTGAATTAAATACAGTACATCGTCGAGTGCCACGTCCATTTCAAAATAGCCGTTGGCATCGGTGGTTACATGTTTCTTGGTGCGGTCATTCGCTACATCTACTTTTGAAATATACATTTCTTGTGAACGAAGTGTGCCATGAATGCGAAATTCTTGGGCTTGTAGCGATAGGCTGCTACATACACAGAGCAGAAAAAAGTAAAAGGGTTTCATGGTTTTGCGGTTGTACAACGAAAGTACAACGGATGTTTTCGAGACTATTCCAAAGTTTTGTTAATTAAAAACTAGCAAAATGTGAAAGTTTTTGGATCTTCATTTGAAACCCATCGTTGAGTTTAGCCCCGATAGGAGCGAGCTACCGTGTAGCGCGGATAGCGGGAGGGAAGGTGATTAAGAGCAGGTACTGTTGCTCCTAAAATTAGAAATTCAGGTAAAAATCTTGTGTAAGCGTTTTGTAGGCTTCGGTGTAGTCGTGACGTGCCGTTTCGATGATTAGTGTGTCGCATTTAGGCTCTTGTGGAATTCTTGAAAATGCCAGCAAACTCCGTTTAATTTCGCTAGTTGGAGTGCCTTGAACGCGGGTGATTTTGAAAGGGAATAAATCGTTTTCTGCGGCGAGTGCTATAAAATTTTCTTCCTCTTTAAACGGGATGATAACCGCTAAAACGCCCGATTCTGAGAGTAAAATTCCGGAAGCTTCGCACAAATCACTAAACGGTAAAGCATCGTTTTGGCGTGCGCGGTCCCTGCTTTCATTTCCTGAACTAACCTGCTCGGTATAAAAAGGGGGATTGGAGACAATCAAATCGTATTCCTCGTCTTGCAGGTCGTCCATAAAATCATCGAGTGAGGCATGATAGCAAAAAAGGCGGTCGTTCCAAGGCGCATTTTCAAAATTATCTACGGCTTGTTCGTAGGCATCGGGATCGATTTCGAGCGCATCGATTTGTTCGGCATTTGAGCGTTGTGCTAATTGCAAGGCAATCAATCCAGTTCCTGCGCCAATATCCAGCACGGAATAGGGATGATGGTCGATAGGCGTCCATGCGCCCAAAAGTACGCCATCAGTGCCTACTTTCATGGCACAACGGTCTTGTTCAATGGTGAATTGTTTGAATCGGAAAGACATGGTTGGGTAGTTTTCTAAACTCTAAACTCTAAATTCTAAACTCTAAATTACTCCATGTACAAATCCACCAATCCCACAGGCGTGTTGAGTACAATTTTCTTTTGCGTACGATTCACTTCGATGATGAAGTCGTCAATCATGGGAACGAGAATTTGTCGGGCGTTCCATTCGATTTCGAATAACGGCTGCGCGGATGAGTCGTTTACTCCGGTGATTGTTCCGATGGTGCCAAGGCGTTGGTCTTCAACGGCGAAGCCAATAATTTCGTGGAAATAGAATTTGTTTCCTTCCAATTTGGGAAGTGCCGATAACGGGAGGTAGATTTCGCAGCCTAAGATTTCGTCTGCGTCGGCTTCATTGTCTACATCTTCAAATTTCACGCGTAAGAAATCGCCTTTGTGAAGATTTGAATTTTCAATAAAAAATGGAACCAGATCTTTGCCAAAATCGACAAATACTGATTCCATGTTTTCATACATTTCGGGTTCATCCGTGTCTAAATAAATAAGCACTTCACCCTTAAAGCTAAATTTTTTCGCGATTTTGCCGAGATAGAAACAGTCTTTCTTACGCATTACCGCAGTATATATTAAGCTTCAGTTTCTTCGTTGTTTTCCTCAGCAGCAGGAGCTTCTTCTGTTGTTTCAGCAACAGTTTCTTCTACAACTTCTTCGGTAGCTTCTTCAGCAGCAGCTTCTTCAGCTACAACTTCAGCTTCAGCAGCTTTTACAGCTTCTTCAGCAGCTTTTGCACGTTTTTCGTTTACTTCTTTTTCAGCTTTTAACGCTTTAGCTTTAGCATCATCTTTTGCTTTTGCTAATCCGTCTTTTTTCGCATCTACTTTAGAAGCTTTTTCTTCTAACCATGCAGCTAATTTTGCATCAGCTTGTTCTTGTGTTAAAGCACCTTTACGAACTCCGCCATCAAGGTGGTGTTTCAATAAAGCGCCTTTGTAAGACAAAATTGCTCTTGCGGTATCCGTTGGTTGTGCACCATTGTGTAACCATTGAACTGCTTTGTCTAAGTTCAAGTCGATAGTAGCAGGGTTAGTGTTTGGATTGTAAGTTCCTACTTTTTCTAAGAATTTACCATCACGTTTTGCACGCGCATCAGCGGCAACAATCCAGTAAAAAGGTTTTCCTTTTTTACCGTGTCTTTGTAATCTAATTTTTACTGACATAATCTATTGATTAAATTATGGGGTTCCCGACCCCGATTAATGAGGGCGCAAATATACAAAAGTTTTTAAATCAACCGACTGGAAATTATAAATTTAGTTCACCCAGAGAAAATCGTTAAAAAATGACCGATAATTCAGTAAAAAAACTATTTTTGTCCTGATATAAACGATATTAGAATTCATGAAGAAATACATTGCCCTTTTTCTAGCTGTAGCTTCATTTGTTTCCTGCAGTGAAGAAGTGAAGTTTAATGATCCCGGATTACAAGGTTACCGAGATGGAATCTTATTCCGTGGTATCGATGTGAAAGCTTATAAATCTTCAAATGGAGCAATAAGCTTAGTAGGTTTAGCTCAAGATGAAGATTTGACTTTAGATGTGAGTTCTGGAAATGTAGGAACCTATTATTTTGGTACAACAAATACGGCAACCAAAGCCGCTTATACATCGTCTTTCAATGATATCGTTGTGGACTATGAAACAAAAATAATCAGTGGCCCTGTTGCGGGTATTGCAAAAAATTTCCCATCAGCGGGTTCAGGATATACGCCCAATTGTGTGACCATGAATGGTGTGTTAACCTGTAGTGGTTCGTATCCTACAACGGGTGGAAACGGAAGTGGATTAACATTATCTATTGCTACAAATGCTGCTGGTGGTGTTACTTCTGTAAAAGTTGCTTCGCCAGGAAATAATTATAAAGCAGGCGATTTAATCACCATTGTTGGAGGTAACAACAATGCCAAAGTTCGCGTTTTGAACGTTGAAGGAAGTAATGGGGAATTGGTAATTTCTGAAAACACAGGAAGTACAATTTCTGGAACATTTAAATTTAATGCCGTACAAACTTCAAACAATCCTTCGTATGGAGAGTTGGTGAACTTTCAATACGGGACTTTTTATAAAGTGCCAATTTTGCCAGCACCTTAATTCGGTTTAAAAAATAATAGCAAAAGCTGTCTGTTTCAGGCAGCTTTTTTTGTTGATAACTATTCCTTGAATCTTCCTTTCTGAAAGTGTATTTTTGATTCCTGAGGCGCAATATTCAAATAGCCTCAAGTTCAGGGATATGTACTTAATTTTTGATACCGAAACCACCGGATTGCCCCGTAATTGGGCGGCTCCTATTACTGATACGGACAACTGGCCTCGTGCTGTACAAATTGCTTGGCAATTGCATGACGAACTTGGAAATCTAATCGATAACCAAGATTATCTGGTAATTCCCGAAGGTTATGATATTCCTTATGATGCCGAACGCGTTCATGGTATTTCTACCGAATTGGCTCATAAATATGGGGTTTCATTGCAAGAAATGCTCTTGAAGTTTAACGAAGCATTGGGGCAAACCAAGTTTATTGTCGGGCAAAACGTAGGGTTTGACGTCAATATCATGGGATGTGAGTTTTACCGTGCCGGAATTGAATCAAAGTTAGCACAACTTCCTGTTCTCGATACCTGTACTGAAGTTACAGCGGAAATGCTCAAACTTCCTGGCGGGCGAGGTGGACGCTTTAAACTACCAACATTAACTGAATTACACCAGTTTTTATTTGGAGAACCTTTTGGTGAAGCGCATAATGCTACCGCCGACGTTGAGGCTACCACCCGATGTTTTCTGGAGTTAATTAAACGTGAGGTTTTTACCAAAGAGGAGTTAGAAGCACCTGCAGATTATTTTCAACGATTTAAAGCACATCATCCTGGAGTTATTCAGCCCATTGGATTGACGCACTTGAATCTCAAAAAAGAGTCGGAGGATTTACGCAAAAAAGCAGCACCTTCTGTAGCGCCACCAATTTCACAACAGGATATTCAACAAGGACATGCTGAAATGGCTGCGGTGGATTTTGTCCATTTGCACAATCATACTCAATTTTCAGTTTTACAATCGACCATTTCTGTGAAAGATTTGGTAAGTGCAGCTGTAAAAAATAGCATGCCCGCGGTGGCCATGACCGATATGGGCAATATGATGGGTGCCTTTCATTTTGTTCGGGATATTTTAGCACACAATAAAGCCGCGAAACAAAAGAACGAGCAAGCCATTGAAGCGGGTGAAACACCTTCAGAGATAATCATTAAGCCGATTGTAGGCTGTGAATTTAATGTGTGTGATAATCATAAAGACCGTTCGAGAAAAGACAACGGTTATCAAGTGGTTTTCTTAGCTAAAAACAAACGTGGGTATCATAATTTGGCGAAAATGGCATCGATTGCCTACACAGCCGGATTCTATTATGTGCCGCGTATCGATCGGGAAGTCATTCAACGCTATAAAGAAGATATCATCGTACTCACCGGAAGTTTGTATGGGGAAGTACCGAATAAAATTTTGAATATCGGTATGAACCAAGCGGAAGAGGCTTTGTTATGGTGGAAGAATCAGTTTGGCGATGATTTGTATATCGAACTCATGCGTCACAATCAGGAAGATGAGAATCGGGTAAACAGCGCCTTGATTGATCTTTCGCGGAAGCATAACATCAAAACGGTGGCAACTAACAACGTCTTTTATGTAAATAAAGAAGATGCCAATGCGCATGATATTCTTTTGTGTGTGCGCGACGGTGAAAAACAAACCACGCCAATTGGACGCGGACGTGGCTATCGTTTTGGATTACCCAACCAGGAATATTATTTCAAATCGGGTGCTGAAATGAAGCAACTCTTCGCCGATTTCCCCGAAGCCATTACCCATATTGCCGAAGTCGTCGATAAAATTGAAATTTACGATTTGGCACGGGAAGTTTTGCTGCCAAAATTTGAAATTCCGACCGAATTTGAAAATCCAGAAGATGCACAAGATGGAGGAAAACGAGGTGAGAATAATTATTTAAAATACTTAACTTTTAAAGGTGCCGAAAAACGGTATCCCGAAATCACACCCGACATTAAAGAACGCCTCGATTTTGAGTTGGCGACCATTGAACGAACGGGTTATCCAGGGTACTTTTTGATTGTACAGGATTTCATCGCCGAAGCCCGAAACATGGGGGTTTCCGTTGGACCCGGTCGTGGATCGGCAGCGGGAAGTGCCGTAGCGTATTGTTTAGGAATTACTAATATCGATCCTATTGCCTACGATTTGCTTTTTGAGCGTTTTTTGAACCCGGATCGGGTGTCCATGCCCGATATCGATATTGACTTTGACGACGAGGGTCGGAGTAAAGTTATGGATTATGTCATCCAAAAATACGGTTCCAATCAGGTGGCGCAAATTATCACCTATGGAACGATGGCCGCCAAGTCATCGGTGCGTGATACAGCGCGGGTATTGGATTTACCGTTATTTGAAGCCGATAAAATTGCAAAGTTGATTCCGAATAACTTGAATTTGGCTAAAATTTTCTCTTTAGAAAATGACAAACTCAAAGCCGCATTACGTTCGGATGAATTTGATAAAGTAAAAGAACTAATTGAATTGGCGAATGGTGGTGACCTTAGTTCCGAAACCATTCAGCAAGCCAAAGTTTTAGAAGGCAACCTCCGTAATACAGGGATTCACGCTTGTGGGGTGATTATTACACCGAGTGATATTACCGATTATGTTCCGGTTGCTACCGCTAAAGATTCAGATTTATATGTGACCCAATTTGATAACTCCGTGGTAGAAAGCGCGGGATTGTTGAAAATGGACTTCTTGGGTTTGAAAACCCTAACCTTGATCAAGGATACGTGCAAATTGGTGAAATACCGCACAGGTATCGAACTCGATCCCGATGCGTTTCCAATTGATGATGTAAAGACGTATGAATTGTTCCAACGCGGAGAAACGGTAGGGATTTTCCAATATGAATCGCCGGGGATGCAGAAATACATGAAGGAATTAAAGCCTACCGTTTTTGGAGATTTAATTGCGATGAATGCCTTATATCGTCCGGGGCCGTTGGAGTATATTCCTTCGTTTATTCGCCGTAAAAATGGAGAAGAACCCATTACTTACGACTTGGATGCTTGCGAAGAGTATTTGAAAGAAACGTATGGAATTACTGTTTATCAAGAGCAGGTAATGTTGCTGTCGCAAAAGTTGGCCAACTTCTCCAAAGGGGATGCCGACGTATTGCGTAAAGCGATGGGTAAGAAGCAAAAAGATGTGTTGGATAAAATGAAATCCAAATTCATCGACCAAGCCGTTGCCAACGGACACGATGCGGATAAATTAGATAAAATTTGGAAAGACTGGGAAGCGTTTGCGAGTTATGCTTTCAACAAATCCCACTCGACTTGTTATGCTTGGGTGGCCTATCAAACGGCTTATTTAAAGGCCCATTATCCAGCAGAATATATGGCAGCGGTGCTTTCCAATAACATGAATGATATCAAGCAAGTTTCATTCTTTATGGAAGAATGTAAACGCATGGGCTTGAATGTTTTGGGTCCAGATGTCAACGAATCGTTTTACAAGTTTACAGTAAATGAAGACTATGCCGTTCGATTTGGAATGGGTGCTATTAAAGGAGTTGGACAAGGGGCTGTGGATACCATTGTGGCTTGTAGAAAAGATGGAAAATACCGTTCGATTTTTGATTTAGCCAAGCGTATTGATTTGCGTGCAGCGAATAAAAAAGCCTTTGAAAATCTAGCGTTAGCAGGGGGATTTGATTGTTTTGAAGATACCCACCGCGCGCAATATTTCCATCACGATGGGGATAATATCACCTTTCTAGAAAAGGCAATGCGCTATGGATCGAAGTTTCAAGAAAATGAAAATTCGGCACAAGTCAGTTTGTTTGGAGACACCAGTGAAGTGCAAATTGCAGAACCGCAAATTCCACCTTGTGAAGAATGGACAACCATGGCTAAATTGGCTCGGGAACGCGAAGTCGTTGGGATCTATATTTCAGGACATCCTTTGGACGATTACCGTTTTGAAATGAAATATTTCTGTACCATTAAATTGGAACATTTAAAAAACCTGGAAGGTTTGGTCAATAAAACCGTCACTTTTGGAGGGATTGTTTCCAATGTACAATACAAAACAGGTAAGAGTGGAAAAGATTGGGCCATGTTTACTTTGGAAGGGTATGACGAAAGTTTTGAGTTCCGAATTTTTGATGAAGAATATTTAAAATTCCGTCATTTCTTAGTGAACAATCAGTTTGTGTTTTTCAAAGTATTGGTGCGTGAAGGCTGGGTGAATCGCGAAACAGGAAAACGATCGGATCCCCGAATTACATTTCAAGAAGTGAAATTACTAGCGGATGTATTACCAACTTTTGCCAAAAAATTGGTGATCCAAATGAATATTCAAGAGTTGCATCAAGCGATGATTGAACAATTAGCCACTTTATTCCAAACCCACAAAGGCGATCATCAAGTCACTTTTGAAGTAATGGAGTTTGAGCGAGTCAAGAAAAAGGTGGAATTGGTGGTAAAGACTGCCGAAGTGATCCAAGAAGAAGCGGAAGAAGAAGCTTTAGAGGCAGAAGAATTTGAGGCAGAAATTTCGGGTGATACAGACGAAATACGTGTAGTGACCTATTTAGCCATGCCTTCGCGAAAGGCAAAAATTAAAATATCTAGTGAGTTGTTGAGTGAGCTGGAAAAATTGCAAGTCAATTTTAAATTGAACTAAGTATCAGTTTCAATGATTAAAAAATAATTAAAAGTAATCCGAAGGATAAAGTCACGCCATTTTTATTAAGTATCTTTGTCCTTTAAAAAACAAATACATAACTAATTAAAACAGATATTATGGCATTAGCAATTACCGATGCTACATTTGAAGAAGTAGTATTAAAATCCGAAAAACCGGTGTTAGTAGATTTTTGGGCAGCATGGTGTGGTCCATGTAGAATGGTGGGTCCGGTTATCGATGAAATTTCTTCAGAATATGATGGGAAAGCCGTTATTGGAAAAGTAGATGTAGATGCAAATCAAGAGTTTGCTGCAAAATATGGAGTGCGTAACATTCCAACGGTTTTGGTATTCCAAAACGGAGAAGTGGTAGGTCGTCAAGTAGGTGTTGCACCGAAAAAAACCTACACCGATGCAATTGATGCGTTATTATAACGGATAAACGAAAGTGAAGAGAAAGCCTGAAGTAATTCAGGCTTTTTTTTATCTTTGAAACTATGAAGATCGAACAAGAAAAGGAGCTCATTTCAGGGTTTAAGCATTTAGAGATATTGGCCAATCAAGTGGTGGAAGGTTTTATTTCGGGTATGCATAAATCGCCATTTCATGGGTTTTCGGCTGAGTTTGCCGAACATAAAGTGTATAACAAAGGCGAAAGCACAAAGCATATCGATTGGAAATTGTTTGCCAAAACCGACCGTTTGTACACCAAACGATTTGAAGAGGAAACCAATTTGCGTTGTCATTTGATTCTTGACAATTCTTCTTCTATGCATTATCCTGTTCTGCAATCGGGGCAACCTTTTTACGAAAGTAAGATTGGATTTTCAGTGTTGGCCGCTGCAGTTTTGATGAATTTATTGAAAAAGCAACGCGATGCGGTGGGTTTAAGCGTATTTTCTGATCGGTATGAGTATTACGCGCCCGAAAAAGGTTCTGATCGTCACCATCGCATGTTATTGTCGATTTTGGAGGGTATCCTAGAACAATCCAAAGAAGTGAAACGAACGGATACGATAACGTATTTGCATCAAATTGCTGAAAAGATGCACCGCCGTTCGATGATTATTCTTTTTACGGATATGTTTCAAGGAGAAGATCATGAAAAATTGTTTAATGCGTTGCAACATTTAAAGCACAATAAACATAAAGTAGTTGTCTTTCATGTGGTCGATGAAGCTACCGAATTGAAGTTCGATTTTGATAACCATCCGCGTAAATTTATCGATGTAGAATCGGGTGAAATTGTGAATCTTTATGCTGAAAATGTCCAAAACGAATATGAAAAACGGGTAGATAGCTACTTTAAATCGATAGCAATGGCCTGTGCACAGAACAAAATTAAGTACGTTCCCGTCAATGTAGGTGTGGATTTTGAAAAAATATTGACCGCCTATTTGGTTGAAAAACAAATGTTTGGTTAGTGCTCAAAAAAATAATTTGAAAATTTCTGCAAAAACGTTTGCAAACCTCAAATTTGCTCGTATATTTGCATCCGCAATAAAGCAAGGTTTGGTAGTTCAGTTGGTTAGAATACATGCCTGTCACGCATGGGGTCGCGGGTTCGAGTCCCGTCCAGACCGCTAAATTGGGAAAAGCGTTTCGTTCTACGAAGCGCTTTTTTGCCCAAAAAAGCATTTGAATGATGCTTCTTTTTGCAGGAAGCACATTAATAATAGTTGTGTTGTTTCGTCTCGTGTAACAACGAGACAAGGTTTAGTAGTTAGACCAATGAAAAGCTTTTCCGATTCATTTCGGAATAGCTTTTTTGTTTTTAATAAGGTTTAGTTGTCTTGTCGTGGTTGAGGTTTTGGAGATACTTTTTCTTTGCCACGAAGGCACGAAGACACTAAGTTTTAAGTCACACGTAGTCCGTTACTGGCTTTTTAACCGCAAAGGCGCGAAGTTTCCGTGAAGTTCGCAGTTTTTTCTCTTCTTTCTCTATGGTTCAAAATTTAGGAGCACGAAGTTACACGATGTTTGTACAATGTTTCACAATGTCTTTATTCTTTGCCACGAAGGCACGAAGACACTAAGTTTTAAGTCATACGTAGTCCGTTACTGGCTTTTTAACCGCAAAGGAGCGAAGTTTCCGCGAAGAACGCAATGATTTAAGATTGCAAAGAATTGCGGCCAACGGCCAACTTAAGTTTCTTAAAGATGTTAAAGTTTTAAAGTTGTACGTTACAGTCGTCGCCACAAAGAGGAATAAGTTGTCGCTTGTTGGAATTTAGAATTTTGGATTTAGAATTTTGGATTTTGGAATTTTGGATTTAAAAATTCTTCATTTCAAACAATTCGTCGATATTAGCCCCGATAGAGGCATTGTTGGAGCTCTTGTAGCGCAGCGGAAAAGCGACTGCCGAAAGCGGGAGGATTCTTGATAAGAACGGTAAAATGCTGCTCCAAAAAATCAACGGTCCAAACCCTCTTTATTTTCGGTTTAATTTACTATTTTTGGTTTCCTTCAAGGGTTTCAGTATGCAAAAAATAATTGGGTTATTCGTAATGGTTTTTGGGTTGGGCTTTTGGGCTCCACAACTCCATGGGCAAAATTCATCGGATCCCGATTTGTTGTTAAAAAATGAGTTGTACTCCAAATACCGTAAAGAAGTTTTGGCGTATGATAAAAAGCATTATGACGAACTATTTTTTTCCTTTTTTGAAAAGCAAAACGATCCGAATGTGACGTTGACCAAAGAGGAATATTATACCTACACCATAAAGATTGCCATTTATTCGGAGAAATTAGGGATGTTGTATAAAGACCAAAAAGAAACGGCAGAACAAACCAAACGCGAATGGTTTGACAAACGCTATGAAGCCTATTTGCAATCGAAAAAATAAGCTGTGAAACGAATTGTAGTCCTTTTGGCGTTGGCCCTTACTTCGTGTAGTTATTTTGAGAAACAAGTTCCCAACGAACAGGAATTGTTGCAAAAAGAGCTCCAGGCGATTAATTGGAATCAGGTAGATGAATATCCGTCTATTGTAGAATGTGAAAAGTTAACCGATGCCAACCAACGTAAACAATGTTTCTTTGAAGTTTTATCGAGCACTATTCAGCAAAAATTAAATACAGATACTTTAGCGGTTTTGTATCCTGAATTGGATACGATTGACGTGAAAATTACGGTCAATCCAGACGCTTCATTGGTATTTGAACCTCAATTTCCGCAAGATTCAACGGCCTACGATAAGAAGAAAATTGACAGTATTTTGAAAGCGCGTTTAACGGATTTACCAAAAATTAACCCAGCGATTAAACGCGGTATTCCGGTAAAAACGCAATTTATCTTGCCCGTTATTATTCGTAGTGAGGATTAACGCTTGAACGAACGCCCTTTCCATTGAAATCCGCCGAATAGCGCACAAATCCCTGTGATGCTACTGAAAAACGGGTATAGTACACTGCTTGCTAAGGGTAGGAAAAACTTACCTTGGCGTAAAAAAGCATTGGTACTATACAGTAATGCAAAATCAACAGCATACTTAACCGCCCAAACGCCCCAAACGATTGGCCAAACTACAAGTTCATTTATGGCTAGAGTAACTGCGGCAACCCAACTCACATTCATCAGTAAAACAACAACAGCCAATCCTTTTGCATAGCTATTGGCATAACCCGTAGATTTGGCTGCCCAACGAATACGTTGTTGCATCACCGCGAATAAATCGTCAATCGGACGGGTTTTGACAAGGGCATCGACACTTTTGAGATACCCCACTTTTTCGGGATATTGGTTGCGCCCTTTTTGTAATAAAAAAACATCATCACCTCCTGCATAGTGTGTGGTACCTTCAAAACCGTTTATCGAAAGGAAAAAGGCTTTGGTGTAGGCAAAGTTGGCGCCATTACACATGAATCCTTGATCATTTCCAAAACTGCCCATAGTCGTGCCTTGAAGGGCGAGCGTTTCCAATTGCTGAAAATCGTGAAACCAGTTGTTTTTGATTTTTAGAATTACGGGTCCGGCCACCATTTCTTTATTCGTTTCCTGAATATAATCGTTATAGGCTTGCAGCCAATTTTTAGGAAGGATACAATCGCCATCGGTGGTGATGACCCACGAATGCTTAAGGATGGGTAACGCACGGCTAATGGCGTCTTTTTTGGGCGAACCGGTACGGCGAACATTTTCCAAAAAGGTGGTGTCAAATTGACTGTGTAAAAGGCGCCAATTTAAGTAAATACGTTCGCTGTTATCTTCTGAAAAATCATCAATGATGATCACTTCAAATTGATCGGCTGGATAATTTAATTGGGCGATGGATTCCAAAAGTTTTGGAAGATTTTTCGCTTCATTGCGAATGGGGATTACAATGGAGAAACCCGTGGTTGGGGTCGAATTTTTGAGGGTGAATGTGGGAAGCTTTTTAATTCCCGTGAAAATTTTTAAAATGAAAACGGCATAAACTACCGTAATTATTCCGAAGCTGAGGAGGATTTCCATTGTGGTTTAAAGATTAAGATAAAATAACTCCCCAGAAGCACAGGTACGACTACGTTCATGAGCCACATCAATGTACTGATGAAAACCACAGTCCAATCATTAACACCTAATTTCCCGAAGAAAAACAATGCAACACTACCTTTTACTGCGAAATCTAAAAATTGAAAACTCGGTAAAGAGGAAGCCAAAAAATACACAGCGGCAATAGCTCCCATTAACGTTGCATACGATAAATGTACTTCAAAAGCCCGAAATAAAAAATAGTATTGGTGGGAAAAGATGAGGTAACGGCCTAGAGCTAAGAGGTTGTTTTTTTGATGAACCGACTTTGGGAGTGCTTGGATTTTGGTATAAAGTAAATGAAAGGAATAGCCTTTAATCGTAATTTTTTGGGTAAAATAAAAGAGCAAAGCCATTACAAAAGCGAGTGTAATCACCCCAATTCCCCAATAGGTATAGCCCAAAATAAAGAGTCCGATGGTACCCAAAACTATCGTAAGCACCATTTGAATACCATTGCAAATTAGATTTAAAAACACGACTTGACCCGCTTCTTTTTTTTCAAAATAAAAAGCTTTACCTGCATATTCGCCAATGCCATTCGGTGTGAAAATACCTGCAGTCAGCGCTGCTAATACTTGCTTGGTGGATTCTATTAATGATAATGGGCGTAGGGTCGAACCCAAATTTTGCCATTTTATGATTTCTAAAAAACGGTTGCCAAAAGTCAAGGTGAACAAGAGAAAAATCGTTGCCGGATGTGCCAGTTTTTGAAGTGATTCACGGAATGAATTCCAGGATAATTGTGGGTCCGAATTCAATTTGTGGTAGATCACGTAAAACGCACCCGATACAATCAGAATTTTGAGGAGAACTGTGAGGAATTGTTTAGTTTTGTCTGACCATGGATTCATGGTGCAAAGAAAGTGCTTTTTAGCGAAAACCCTCGAAATAATTGAACGTGGCAAATGAACGAATCATATTAGGGATTGACCCTGGGACTACCATTATGGGTTTCGGTCTCATACGTGTGGTGAATAAAAAAATGGAATTTATCCAACTGAATGAACTGTTGTTGAGTAAATACGATGACCATTACATGAAGTTGAAGAAGATTTTTGAGCGCACTATTGAGTTAATCGACACGTATCATCCCGACGAAATTGCCATTGAAGCTCCTTTTTTTGGAAAAAACGTGCAATCCATGTTGAAGTTAGGTAGAGCCCAAGGTGTAGCCATGGCAGCCGGACTCTCACGTCAGATTCCGATTACCGAATACGAACCGAAGAAAATCAAAATGGCAATTACCGGTAATGGAAATGCCAGTAAAGAACAAGTAGCAAAAATGCTCCAACAATTACTGGGATTAAAAGAATTGCCTAAAAATCTAGATTCCACCGATGGTTTAGCCGCTGCCGTTTGTCATTTTTTTAATACAGGAAAGGTAGTCGCTGGCAAAAGTTATTCAGGTTGGGATGCATTTGTGAAACAAAATAAGGATAGAATAGGGTGATTCTCTTTTTATTTCTAATTCTCTTTTGATTTTTTTTAAAAAAATTACATATTTGTAATCTATTGCCATGTAACCATTTAATTCATTATACACCATGAGAAAACTAAGCATTTTTGCAACATTTCTTTTCACTTTTCTTTTAATTTCCTGTTCAAATTCTGAGAATTCAAGTAATTCTGGTCAAAGTCAGAATGTAGTAACTTTTAGTTCCAATTCAGTAGCCAAAACTGTAACGAATTTCCAAGCTAGGAAGTCGGAAAATACAATTGTAATTACTGCAACTACCTCGGATAATTATGGTATAGAGATTAACTTTAACAAATTTGGTGATTTGAATAAGGTATCGACTTATAATTTAATGGGAAGTGAGATGAATTCATCACATATTAATTTTACATCCCATTATTTTACCTTCAATTTGACTTCAATTGATGAAACCAATCGTGTGGTAAAAGGGAATTTTACAGGTCGCCTTTATGAAAATGAAAATGATTTAAGTTCACCCTATGTTACTGTAAACGGGAATTTTGATGTGATTTATACAGAAGTAACTCCAACAGTGCCTAATTTAGAATGTTATGCCAAAATTGGAGGTCAAGATTGGTACAGTACCAAAGGTTATCAAAATAATGGCTTTGGGATGGATGATTTTATCATGCAGAATCTTTCCGATGATGACGTTTTAATTGGGATGGGTTTCAATGCGACTAATAATGGCCCTGGAAATTATTCATTTACACCGACTAGTACCACTAATTTTGTGCATTTTTCAAAATTCAATACGACAACTTTAGAATACGATCAATACAATTGTACAGGGACGATGACAGTAGTGTCGAAAACACCTGCAATTGTTGGATATATCATTGATGTGAACTTCAGTTTAACGGCTGTCAATCCTGCTAATCCTAGTCAGACAATTCAAATAACAAACGGACATTATAAAGATTACTACAGTTGGTAAATCTTGAAATAAAAAACAGAAGCCGGTTCGAGAAGCCGGCTTTTTTCGTTTATTTTTGATTCATCAATTTCAGGTTTAAAAAACCAATGAGACTTGAAACCTATACCCGAATTATCGGGGGAAATTTTGAAAATTCTAAAAATGAGCGGTATCTACCTCCATATCCCTTTTTGCAAACAAGCCTGTCACTATTGTGATTTCCACTTTTCGACTTCGATGAAACGAAAAGAGGAAATGGTTAGGATGATGGCACGTGAAATTGAACTGCGAAAAGATTGGTTTGGGTCCTCAACCGTGATTGAAACGATTTACTTTGGCGGGGGTACGCCTAGTGTTTTAGCTCTATCGGATATTCTTTTTTTAATTGAAGAAATTCATAACCATTTTACAGTAGCCGATCGTCCCGAAATCACCTTGGAAGCCAATCCCGATGATTTGACTCCCGAATATTTAGCAGCCTTGGCGCAAACTCCGGTGAATCGATTATCTATTGGAGTACAATCCTTTTTTGAGGACGATTTACGTTTGATGAATCGTGCCCACAACGCACAGGAAGCATTGGCCTGTTTGCAGTTGGCGACTACGCTTTTTGACAATATTACGTTGGATTTAATTTATGGGATTCCAGGTTTAACGAATGAAAAATGGATCGAGAATATTCAAACCGCCTTGCAATTGGGTGTGCCCCATATTTCGAGTTATGCCTTGACGGTCGAACCCAAAACCGCTTTGCATTCTTTTGTGCAAAAAGGCATTATTCCGGTGCCCGATGAGGGTCAAGCGCAGGAACAATTCTTGTTGTTGATTGACCAACTCGAAGCAGCGGGTTTTGTACATTATGAGTTGTCCAATTTTGGTAAGGAAGGTTATTTTTCCAAAAATAATTCAGCCTATTGGTTAGGTAAACCGTATTTAGGCATTGGACCCGCAGCCCACAGTTTTAATGGCAATCAGCGGGGTTGGAATGTGTCCAATAACGCTAACTATTGCAAAGCACTTGAAAGCAATGAATTGCCCATCGAACTCGAAACGCTTTCGTTAACCGATCGGTACAATGAATATGTGATGACCGGATTGCGCACGATTTGGGGAGTCGATTTGAACCGCTTGGAAACCGAATTTGGTCCCCGATTCAAAACCTATTTTCTGCAACAAGCCGAAACACATCTCGAAGACCATTTGTTGTATATCGACGGCGAT
>JBDKGM010000063.1:0-11904 GCA_039798185.1 Bacteroidota bacterium | reverse complement strand
ATCCATAACCAATCATTCCGACACGTTTGGCTTGGAAACTATTCGTGATTAAACGAATTTTAGAAATATCGATGTCATGTAAAATTTGAGCACCTATTCCGAAATCCTTGGTGTCCATTTTCATTTGTGGCGATTCCATTTTTCCTTCCGATTGCAACAGTTTTAGTTCGGCTATTCGATTTAAAAGCTCAGAAGGCTCTCGTTCACTATTAATGAAGAGTATCGCACCTTTTTCTTCTTTTTTAATCAAATTAAAAACATCATCCATCTTTTTATTCATACAACCCGTTAATGCATTTAAAATGTCACTGTGAGCCGGAGCAGAAATAATTCGCGTCAATATGGATTCACCTTTGTTCCAACTTCCTTTAGTAAGGGTAAGATGAACTTGTTTATTGGTAATCTGCTGATACGCGCGCAAACGGAACGAACCGTATTTTGTTTCCATTTGAAAATCTTCTTTCTTTTGGATCAGACTATCATGTTGCATACGGTAGGCTACAAGCGCTTCAATGGAAACTAGTTTTAAATCGAATCGTTTAGCTACTTCAACTAATTGAGGTAAGCGTGCCATAGTTCCATCTTCGTTCATAATCTCCACAATGACACCTGCGGGTTTGAATCCAGCTAAACGTGCAAAATCAATTGCAGCTTCCGTATGGCCAGTTCGTCGTAAAACGCCACCTTGTTTTGCTGTAAGTGGGAAAATATGTCCTGGACGTGCTAAATCAAAAGGTTTAGTTTCTTCATTGACTAAGGCTAAAATTGTTTTAGCTCGGTCTGCTGCTGAAATTCCGGTGGTAACTCCATGTCCTTTTAAATCCACAGAAACCGTAAAGGCAGTTTCCATATGATCGGTGTTGTTTTTAACCATGGAATGTAATTCCAATTCGGCACACCGTTTTTCAGTTAGAGGAGCACAAATTAGACCTCTCCCGTGGGTTGCCATGAAATTAATCATTTCGGGAGTCACGGCCTCTGCAGCAGCAAGAAAATCGCCTTCGTTTTCTCGATCTTCATCATCCACTACGATGATTACTTTGCCTTGACGAATGTCTTCGATGGCTTCTTCTATAGTATTGAGTTGTATAAAATCACTCATTGTCGATAGCTTGTTGTATTATGTTGTGTAATTGTTTTTGTATTCCCCAATAATTTAAGGGGTAAAATGGAAAAGCAGTGAGTAGACTGATTAGCAATCCGGGTTCAAATTGATGCCCATTTTGTACTAATTCCTTGTGCATTTTGAAAGTAAGTATGATTAAAAACACAAAAGGAAGTAGTGCTCCAAATAGCACAACGTTTAGTGAGGTAAAATAATACACTAAAGTTAGCGCTAAGGTAATTAGATAGCATTGTAATGCCTTGATATTCAATTTTTTAATTGCATCAAAATTGAGTCCGTGACTTTGCTTTTCAACTTGATGGGTAAAGTCTATAAACTCTTCCGCCTCTTCAATAGCTATGCTCTTTTCAGTTTCAACAGGAATTGGCGCAACGTTTGTTTCTGAAGAAAATGCTGTATTCGATGAAGTGATAGTAGCGGTTTCTATAGAATGAGTCGTTTCAGATTCAATTTCAAGCGTTTCAGGTGTTACTGGAACTATTTCAGATTTTTTTCTTTGGAAAAGTTTTAAGAATGGATCGAATACAATATCAAATGTTACCATTCCACCAATATCATTTATGGCACGATAGGTGAGGGTGAGCGCCAAAGGAAGTAAGATCATTGTAGAAAGCCAAACACCGAGAAATGGCGTAATACCGTTTTCTTGCGCTAATCGTTTTCCAAAAGTATTGATAAAGTGAAAAATGATAAAAATGATAACGGAAAATACAATTGGTAAACCAATTCCACCTTTGCGAATGATGGATCCTAAAGGAGCTCCAATAAAGAACATAAGAATACACGAAAATGCAATCATGAATTTATCATAAATAGCAATCCAGTGTTTGTTTATATTTTTCGTTTTCGCTTCCATTTCAAATAATGCACTATCAATTGAAAAACCAATGTTTTCTACATTACTGTAGGCATAACGGTAGACATCTACTTTTTGATTTTGGGTTAAATAGGCTAAAATATCTTGGGAAGGCATTACTTTGGTGTAATTCTGCATTCCAGTTGAAGTAGCAATAATTCCCGAACGAGCGGCTAAATTGTCCCCATACGATTGGGCTTCTTTGACATAATTGGAATTTAAAGAGTCTAATGTATAGCGCAATTCAGAAATATTCAACATCGTAAAAGTGTTGCTTAAATCTAAGCCGTTCTGACTCTCTTGATTTAATTTGGAGAGATCGATATTGAATACATCGCGTTTGAAAGTTCCTTTGGCAAATGGAACATTGTTTCGGGTTTCGTAATTTGTTGCGACATCTTCATAATACGTTCCGTCGTGTAGTACTAATTTCAAGGTATTTGAATCTTCGCTACTCACTAATTCCCCTGATTTAGCTTTGATAACAGTGGTGGTACCGCCTCCATTTGGAATGGTACGGTGAATGGTAATGCCCTCCAATTGATTCCCTTTTTCACCTCTTTTTTTCATAACCTTAATGCTGTAATTCCCAATTTCACTAAACTGACCTTCAGCAATAGCCAAAGCAGGTTTTAATTGCGCAATATTGCGTCTGAAATTGATAAACTTATATTCCGCATAGGGAATAACATTATTCGCAAAAAAGAAAGAAACGACAGAAAGTACAACAATAAAATAGGTAAGATAACGCAGCGAACGTTGAAAGGAAATACCGGACGATTTCATCGCAGCAAACTCGTAGTTTTCTGCCAAACTTCCAAATGTCATAATGGAAGCTAAAAGCACGGATAATGGCAAAACCATCGGAACTATTCTAGGCATGGCAAATAGTAAAAACTTGATAACCATAAGAGTGTCCAAGTCTTTCCCTGCCAATTCGGATATAAATAACCAAACGGTTTGAAGTATGAAAATAAAAAATAGGATTACAAAAACCGAAGTAAATGTAATCCAAAATGATTTTAATAAATACCGATCTATGATTTTCACCGCAACTAGTCTAATTTATTGATCATGTACTTGGGATACTTGCTAGCCACAAAAGTAAATTGATTTTTTGAAAGCGGTTGATTGGTTTTAAAAGAATTAACAGTTAGTGTAGTTCGCGTACCATTCTTTCCAATCTCAATTAAATTATAAATGGTTTTTGTTTGCGTATCGATTCCTAACAAAATTTCCTTTCGTTGGTCTTTGGCATTATTAGGAACTAATTTTATAATTTGGATTTTACGTCCATTAATATTCTGTTGGATGTCCCAAGTGTATTTGTAACCACTGTTGAAAAAGGTCAACATTTTATTCGGTGTGATTGCTTTGTCATCACTTTCATTTAAACTCGAGATAGTTATCTCTTCATCTTCTGGGACAATCGTATAGGTTTTTTTACCATCAAAGATTTTGGTTACTCCCATGAAATTTAATACATATTTATTGCCTTGTAAAGTAACATTCCCTTTGCTTTCTTGGTTAATGTTTTCTTTAGCGTTGGTTAATGTGTATTTAAAATCGATGACAATATTGTCAAAACTTTTAATTTTTGCTGTAACCTGATCCAACAACGCTTTGGCTTTTTTATCCTGCGCATGGGCAGAAAATCCTAACGTAAGTACCAGTACTACTGCTAAAAACTTTTTCATGTTATTCTTGGTTTTGTTCATTATTAAAAAAGTGTTCTAAGGCTACTAAATCGGGTATATTTACCGAACGCGCTTTACTGCCTTCAAATGGACCCACAATTCCTGCAGCTTCCAATTGATCAATTAATCGACCGGCACGGTTGTAGCCTAGTTTTAATTTGCGCTGCAATAATGATGCCGAACCTTGTTGTGCGGTTACAATAATTTCAGCTGCTTCACGGAACATAGAATCCCGTTCTGATATATCAAATTCAAGATTGACGTTAGCACCTTCTTCTCCAACATATTCAGGGAGAAGATAAGCTGTGGCATACGCTTTTTGCGATCCGATGAAGTCAACGATTTTATCTACTTCAGGCGTATCAACAAAAGCACATTGAACACGTACTAAGTCATTTCCATTGGTGTATAATAAATCCCCCCGTCCAATTAATTGATCGGCTCCTTGTGTATCTAAAATAGTTCGGGAGTCAATTTTTGAGGTCACACGAAAAGCAATACGTGCAGGGAAATTTGCTTTGATAATCCCCGTAATTACATTTACTGATGGACGTTGCGTAGCAATAATTAAATGGATACCGATGGCACGAGCCAATTGGGCTAGACGTGCAATAGGTGTTTCGACTTCTTTACCCGCTGTCATGATTAAATCCGCAAACTCATCCACAACCAATACAATATACGGTAGGAAGCGATGTCCATTTTCCGGATTTAATTTACGGGCTTTAAATTTTTCATTATATTCTTTGATATTACGAACCATCGCATCTTTTAATAAAGAATAGCGGTTATCCATTTCAATACACAATGAATTTAATGTGTTGATTACTTTGGTATTGTCTGTTATAATAGCATCTTCGGTGTCGGGAAGTTTTGCTAAATAATGGCGTTCAATTTTGTTGAAAAGCGTTAATTCCACTTTTTTAGGATCCACCAAAACAAACTTCACTTCTGCAGGATGCTTTTTGTATAATAAGGAAGTCAATACAGCATTTAATCCCACAGACTTTCCTTGTCCCGTAGCACCTGCCATCAACAAGTGAGGCATTTTTGCTAAATCCACCACAAAGGTTTCATTGGAAATTGTTTTACCCAAAGCAATAGGGAGTTCCATTTCCGCCTCTTGAAAACGCGAAGCCGAAATTACCGTTTTCATCGGTACCATCGTGGGGTTTTTATTGGGAACTTCAATACCAATAGTTCCTTTTCCAGGAATGGGTGCAATAATACGAATACCGAGTGCTGCCAAAGACAAGGCAATATCATCTTCCAAACTTTTAATTTTAGAAATACGAATACCTGCCTCAGGAACAATTTCATACAAGGTGACCGACGGACCTACTGTCGCTTTAATTTGCGCAATGTCAATTTTGTAATTGCGTAATGTATCGACAATTCGATTTTTATTTTCTTCTAATTCTTCTTGATTGATGGTAATGCCAACACTAGTATATTCCTTTAATAAATCGATGGTAGGGAATTTGTAATTGGAAAGTTCGAGTGTCGGATCAAAAAGTCCGAAATCTTCAACCAATTTAGCGGCAAGATTTTCCACTATTACATCTTCATCTTGAGATTTTTCAATGACAAAAGCTTCATCATTAGTTGTAATGATCTCTTTCTGACTCGATGGAACGGGTGGAGGAGTAATTGGTGGAGGAGGAGCAAGCGGTTGCTCGGGAGTCAACAAAACGGGTTCGATATCCGGTTCGTGTATAGGCTCCAATCCAGTTTTGTTCGGATTTAAATCGATACCTGAATAGCTTGAAATGGTTGGTTTCAGCGCTTCTTTATTGATTTCAAATTGCGATTTAGGTTGCACCACTTCTTCAATGATATAATCCGCTTCAGGTTCGTTCTCATTAACCGCATATTCTTCTAGATTGTAAGCGGCTGTATCCGCATTATCAGTAGCTTGCGGTGAAATCGTGTCTAAATCGGCTTGCATGTCGGCCTTTTTCTTTTCATAAAACGCCTTAATTCCATCAGGAGAAAGACGAATTTTAAAAATCAAATAAATCAAAACACTAAATACAAGAACTAATAAGGTTCCTGTTTTTCCAATATAATCTTGTACAAACGAATTGGTTTCATATCCAATGGTTCCTCCTAATTCCGGAATAGAATTGGCGAAAAACCCTAGAATCATTGACAAAACGATTAGGGCAAATAGATCCCAAAACCAAGTGGATTTCAGTTTTCGAACAGAAATATCCAAAACCAAATAAGCGCCAGTTGTAAAAAATAATTTTACAAATAGGAAAGATGCCGCTCCAAATCCTTTATAAATGAAAAGATCTGCAACCCATGCGCCAAATTTACCAAGCCAGTTTTGGGCTTCTTTACTGCGATCAATAAACGCATTGGCTACACTTTGATCTTCTTGTCCATTTACAAAATAGGAGATAAAGGCAACTAACAACGCAACTGAAAAAAGCACCAAAAGACAACCCAAAATAAATTTGTATTGTCTTTTCATTTTAAATTTTTTCAGGGTTTCAGTTCCTGATTCGGGAGGCGAAGCTGTACTTGATTTTTTGGCCATTCGTGAGCTAAATTTCTATAAAAGTAGCAATTTTTTCTAAAGGAATTTCGGAATATAAATCATGGCACCAATAGCAACTCCTGTGAGTGCTGCAAACATTACTGCACCAGCAGCAATATCTTTAATGAAGCCAATTTTTTCATGATATTCTGGATGAATAAAGTCTGCGATTTTTTCTGCAGCTGTATTGAGTCCTTCAATAGATACAATTAATCCTATTGCAAAGGTTTGTAACATCCATTCGGTCATGGTAATTTTATAATAAAAACCAGCAACAGTCATGAGTGTACCTATGCTTAACTGAACCATAACACTATGTTCTGTTGTTGCTAATTTCCATGCGCCAATAAAAGCGTATTTAAAACTTTTTAAACGACCTGTAACAAAGGATTTATCCCGTTGAAATTCCATAATTTTATTTTAAAGCAGCTAAAGCCGCATCATAATTAGGTTCATTTGCAATTTCTGCCACTTGTTCTGCATGCGTAACCGTACCGTTTTCATCAACCACTACAACAACACGAGAATGTAATCCGGCTAAAACACTGTCTGTAATTTCCAAACCGTAGTCTTTACCAAAAGCACCCGTTTTGAAATCGGATAAGTTGATGACATTTTCTAGACCTTCTGCACCACAAAAACGTTTTTGAGCAAAAGGTAAATCACGAGAAATACATAAAACTTTAGTATTCTCTAAAGCTGAAGCTTTTGCATTAAAAGTGCGAACCGATGTTGCACACGTTGCAGTATCGATACTAGGGAATATATTTAAAACTACTTTACTACCCGCAAAATCTGCTAAAGAAACCGTTGATAAATCATCTTTAACCAGTTCAAATGCTGGGGCTTTTGAACCCACTTCAGGTAAATTTCCAGAGGTATGTACGGGATTTCCGCCTAATGTAATTTGTGCCATTTTATTGTATGTTTTTAGAGTTGCAAAAATACTATTTTAAAACGAACAATTTACGTTCAATTTTTAAAATCAGTTTTATTTTTTTCTGTTTAAAAATAAAAAACCCTCCGAAGTGGAGGGCTTTTTTTTATTTGTCTATCGAACCTAAAACGCGCTTCATAAAATCATTGAGTGCTGTTTTCTTGTCTTTACCTTCTTTGATCATTTTGTGAACTTCCAAAGCACCATAAAGATTTGAAATCAATTCACCAATAACATCCAGTTCTTCATCCTTTAGGGATTCTAACTCCGTTAAATGTTCCAAAACTTCTATTGTTTCAACAATATAATCTTGATCATTTTCCTCAATAAATTGAGTCAGTTGTTTTATTACTGGCAGCTTCATTTTTACACAACTTCTTGCACTAACTCCGCTAAAACTTCAGCTTTGTTCGTTTGGGTTTGATTCACTAAAACGCCATTTTTAAAAGTCGCAAATGTGGGTAAATTATCCACTTTGGCCAATTGACGCGAATTTGGAAACTGTTCGGCATCTACGATTAAAAAAGGAATCGATTCATGTTGAGCCGCCAAAAGTTTAAACTTAGGTTTCATGATGCGGCAGTTTCCACACCAAGAGGCTGCATACTGAACCACTACTGTTTCGTTGTTGGCTACAATTTCAGCTAAATTATCGTTATCTAATTCTTGAAACATGGTTTTTGATTTTTTAAATTCAGATTGTACATTTTAAAAAAACAATAGTAAAACGTACACCTTGAAATTCGATTAATGATTGGATAAATACGAAGCTGTACTGTTACGATCCGCATTCATCGCATCTTTTCCTTTTTCCCAGTTAGCTGGACAAACTTCACCTTTGGTTTGTACGTGTGTATACGCATCAATCAAACGTAAATATTCTTGAACATTACGTCCTAATGGCATATCATTTACACTTTCGTGGAAAATTTTACCTGTTTCATCTACTAAATAAGTAGCACGATAGGTTACATTGGATCCTTCTAACATAATAGAATCGGTATCTTCATTGTATTCACCTGCTTCAATGTCCAAAATTCCTAATGTTGAAGATAAATTACGAGTAGTATCCGCTAATAAAGGGTAGGTAACTCCTTCGATACCACCGTTGTTTTTTGCTGTGTTTAACCAAGCAAAGTGAACTTCATTCGTGTCACATGAAGCACCAATAACCATAGTGTTACGCGCTTCAAATTCTTCTAATGCTGCTTGAAAGGCATGCAATTCGGTTGGACATACAAAAGTGAAATCTTTTGGATACCAGAAAAGTAAAACTTTTTTATTGTTTTTTACCGCTTCATCTAAAACGTTGATACGTAAATTATCACCCATGAATGAAATGGCGTCTACGGTAATGTTTGGGAATTTTTTTCCAACTAATGACATGTGTATTGTGTATTAAGTTAATAATTCATTTTTTAAACAGTACAAAATTACTGACAACCCTCACTATTTAATATTATTTTTTATTATTAGTTTTTATCTTAGGATAGGTTTTGACTATACAATGTGTTTTTTTTAAGAATAGTAGCTATCAAATAAAAGTTTATATTTGTTTTCATCATAATTAATGCAATTTAACGTATGAAATTTTCCAGTTTATTTCGAAAGAAATCCGTGCATGACATTTTAAATCAAGTCGCAAAAAATGAAGCCGACGGACATCATGCATTGGGAAAACATCTTACTGCCAGAGATTTAACCGCTTTTGGAATTGCTGCAATTATTGGCGCGGGAATCTTTAGCACCATTGGTAAAGCCAGTGCAGATGGAGGACCTGCGGTTATATTTTTATTTCTCTTTACGGCTATAGCGTGTAGTTTTGCCGCATTTGCCTATGCGGAATTCGCCTCTATGGTTCCTGTTTCAGGTAGTGCCTACACCTATTCTTATGTTGCTTTTGGCGAAATTATAGCCTGGATTATCGGTTGGGCTTTAATTATGGAATATGCCATTGGTAATATTACAGTAGCCATTTCATGGAGTGACTATTTTACGGGATTATTAGAGAGTGGAGGGATTCATTTACCGCAATGGATTCAAATGGATTATCTGACTGCTTCTAAAGGTTTTGATGAGGCTACAGCGTTAATGCACAGTGGAAAAACATTTGAGAATTTAAGTGCAAGTTTACAAAGTGCCTATACCGCATGGACCACAGCTCCAACCCTTGGAGGTTTTCATTTGGTTGCGGATTTGCCCGCATTATTGATCATTATCATCATTACTTTTCTTGTCTATCGCGGTATGAAAGAATCACGTAATGCCAGTAATTTGATGGTTGTAGTGAAACTGTGTATTATTTTATTAGTCATAGCTGTTGGGGTATTTTATGTCGATACTGATAATTGGGATCCTTTTGCACCGAATGGCGTAACGGGTGTACTCAAAGGTGTATCTGCCGTATTCTTTGCGTATATCGGATTTGATGCTATTTCAACAACTGCCGAAGAATGTAAAGATCCTCAGCGCGATTTACCCAAAGGTATGATGTGGGCGATCATCATTTGTACTTTGTTATATGTCATTATCGCTTTGGTTTTAACAGGTATGGTTTCCTATGAAAGTTTAAATGTGGGCGACCCATTAGCTTTTGTTTTTGATAAATTAGATTTAAAATGGATGTCCGGAATTATTGCGGTAAGTGCTGTAGTTGCCATGGCCAGTGTATTGTTGGTATTCCAAATGGGACAGCCCCGCATTTGGATGAGTATGAGTCGTGATGGATTGTTGCCTAAACGATACTCTAAAGTCCACCCGAAATTCAAAACGCCATCCTATGCAACTATTGTAACCGGATTTGTAGTGGCCATTCCCGCTTTATTTCTGAACTTGACAATGGTAACCGATTTATGTAGTATCGGAACTTTATTTGCATTTGTATTAGTATGTGCCGGGGTTTTGGTCCTACAAAACAAACCCGATGTGCCGCGAGGAAAATTCAAAACTCCTTATATTAATTCGAAATTTATTTTTCCAACACTTCTAGTGGTTGGACTTGGAATTGGTTTGAAATTTTTCCCAGAAAATGTTGCCGATTTTGTGGCTAATAAACCCAAATTAAATGATGCTTCTACCTTAGTGACTTCCTTGAATAAAAAGGAAGCAAAAGCAGTTACCAACTACCTTTATGATTTGAAATTAATTAAGGATACCAAGGTGGATTTAGAAGCTACCTTAAGCGATTTTGAACAAGACAACAAGGCCTATCATTCCCTTGTAGATGCTTTACCCATCGATTCAAGCTTAAAGTATGAATCCGGTTTTGACCTATTTAAACATAAAATTCCGATGTGGATTTTCTTTTTAACACTATTTGCTTTAGCCGCTTGGTCGTATCAAAAGAATTTGTCTTTAATTCCGTTATTAGGCTTAGTAAGTTGTTTGTATATGATGGCCGAATTGAGCGTTTGGAATTGGATTTACTTCTTTGTTTGGTTGTTAATCGGACTTACTATTTACTTCGGATTTAGTTACAAAAACAGTAAATTAAACGAAAAGACAATCTAGATTAGTAGTAAAGAATTTAATTCTTAATGACTTTTTGGTTATAGGATTTCCCATCAATTGTATTTATTTTTAAAAAATAAAGTCCGACAGCAAATTCAGTAAAATCTACTGTATTTGTGTGCTCTAACTGACGAAATACTAGTTGACCTGTTGCCGTAAATACTTCAATTGATTTGATAGGCGTTTGAAATTTATTTTCAATAGATAAAACAGTATTTACTGGATTTGGAAATGTATTGAATGTCGTAAATTCTGTTGTACCAAGTGCATTGACACAGTAAGTCGATGCATCGCAAATTGGTGCATTGGTTTCCAATTGAAATGAAGTATTAAACCAACCATAAATTACCGTATTTACTTCATTTGCATCAACATAGATTGTAAGCGGAAGTGAAGTAGTGCTGAAAATAACTACACTCGGAGGAGGTGGAGGTAATTGTGTATTTTGAACACTTGCTTGTGATGTGCGATAAACAACATCACTACTATACATCGGTGATTGATAATTGTTCTTCAAATTCACACTTGTTAAGTAGGGCGCACTATTGATTTGAAGGGATTCTACTGCCGTGTTGCATAAATTTAAACTAGAAAAGGGATAATTATATAAGGTAAGCACTTTTAAGTTTGTAAGTTCATTTGGGCAGAATGAAGTGATTGCTCCATCAAAACTAAGGCTTAAATGTTTGATGTTTGGTGGGATGTTTGCACTCGATACCGTATTCCAACTATTTAGTCCAATTCCGATGTACTTCAATTGCGGTAATCCAAAAAAACTATTCATTGGAATCGGATTATTAATTGTAAAAACAGATTCAAGATTTGGAAAATACTGCAATCCATCAAGCGAGGTAATCCCACTATTAGACACATCAATTCGTGAGGTCGTCAAGGTTTCACTAACTTCAATTTCGCCATCTCCATTTGAATCCAACACAATACTTGGAGAGCTAGGATTGGAATCATAAGCCGTATTTGGACTTAATAACTTCGCTTTTAAATTGGCATCCGGGAAATTGATAATTTGACCGAATGAAAAAAGGCTTGTCAATAAAGTAGAAAGGAGTAGTTTTTGTTTCATAATCAAGGGGTTAATGCATAAAGAACGAGAACTTTACTAATTGTGAGTATGTCAAAAAAATAATCTATTTCTTTATGACTTTTTTAGTGTAAACACTCCCATCGCTACATTCAATTTTAATGAGGTAAAGTCCGGATATGAGCGAACTCATG
>JBDKGM010000062.1:0-55191 GCA_039798185.1 Bacteroidota bacterium | reverse complement strand
TGCCTACTGAGGTGACAAAATTATAGGTTTCGGTACCACCAGAACCACTAGAATCTTGACAAGTTAAGTTGGTGAACGAACCACAAGAACCGCTTGAGATTGACATTTCATGGTCAAAACCTGAAGCAGCTGTGGAAGAAATAGTGGTTTCTTGTCCGTCGCCAGTGAATTGATACCATACGCCATTATTACTTAGAGTACAAGCTGTGCCATGGTTAGTTGATCCCGATGTACCTACAGTAGTTCCTGCAAGATTGGTAGTTCCGCAGTTTAATGTTGTTGCGTTTGCACAGGAGTTATTTGCGGGAGCTGAGGTAACACAAAGGCTAGTTAGTGTTAAATCGTTTGTTCCAACATTTAAAACGCGAATATAGTAGGTTCCGTTGGCAAGTGGCGTTGCCGTATTTAAAGTTTCGGTTTGTGTACCGTTTGTTGTAGTAGCATTGGCGCAGGCGATTTGGGTCAGAGATCCACATGAACCAGAAAGTAGTTGTAGGGCAATGTTTCTATTGTTACCCACGCCGACTATGGAAATGTTTTGAGGTCCCGCACTTACGGTAAAACTGTACCAACCTTCGCGTGTAATGGTGCCTCCGCAATTGTAACCAATATTTCCATTTTCAATTGTGGTATCGGTAAGGGTTTTGTTGGTTGAACATGCACCATTTACTGTAATAGAAGTTGCAGTAGCACATGTTGTTCCTTGAGCAGAAGTTAAGTTCGGTAGTAGGCATAGGAATAGTATTCCGATTAGGGCGTAAATGTTTTTCATGTGTTTTTGTTTCTATTTTTGTTTCTCCTACAAAATTTAGCAAAAAAATACGACTTTTCATAGAAACTCGACAAACGGTTATAATTTCAGACTAAGTACAAAAAAAATGAAGCCTCTGCGTAGTGCAGAGGCTTCATTTTTAATAATTTAAGTAAGTATGTTAATAAATTATTTTTTCAGTTTTATAATCGCCATTGGCTAGTTTCACTTGTACAATTAGGGGTTGATTATTTTTCGGAATTGAGGTTATGGTAAACTCATTTTCTTTAATTCCTTCGAATTTTCCTAAGGTTCTACCCAGTGTATCAAATACAGTGATTTCTTCAATAGTTTGCAGTGTATTTTGCACGGCAATATTTTCTTTAGCGATCACATACAATTCATCATTTTCATTCATTTTGTAGGTGGTACTTGGCTGTGTGTTGTAAATGATAATGAATCGATTTAATCGCGTGCCAGCATTGCCGTAGAAGCGATAAGGTCCTACACGTAGATCATGAATAACGTTTAAATCTTTGTCTTTCACATAAATCGCTTGGTTTTGGAAAATACCGTCCACAGCTGCTAAAGCAATGTTGTAGAATCCGGTGCTAGGTAAATGTACTCCTACAGCTACTTCATCATTAGCGTTGAATGGAAGCGAGCGGCCTTGGATTTGGAATTTTTCTGTTCCAATCATGGTGAAAATAGCCATGTTACCTGATACCATTGTGTTGCTATCGAAGAAATTATCATTTCCATTAGTAGCGGTTTGAACGTATCCAACTAATGTACGGTCTGAAACCATATTAGAATTTACGAGATCCAACCAAAAACGGTGACGTTCTAGGTTAACATTTGCAATTTCGGCATTGATGTATGATGAACTTCTATAAAACGTTGTATTTGCGTAGGTATGACTACGAAGTGAATTATCGAACAATAGGGTATTGGTCGCTGCGGGGCCGTCAATCATTTGAACGAAGAACCCTTGACCTGCTCCGATGAAATAATCGTCGGACATTGCAGGACAACAACTTGTACCTGTAAAGTTGTAGGTTAGATAATCACTTGGATTATAGTTGTATTGATAGGTATTATAGAATGGACTTGCGATGGCAGAAGGTAAGTTCCCGTGTGTCCAAACTTTAATATTTCCTAAGATTTTAGAACGGTTATTGAATAAGAACTGACTTGCTCGAATAGCTGAAGGGTAAGGGTTACCGACTAAGTTCCAGTTGTCACTATAGTTGGTGATTTCACTTCCGTTTGTCCCTGTATGGTAAGCTGTATTGATGTCAGAACCACGGGCAATGGTATATGAAATAGTACCGTTATTTGGCACACCAGTGAAAGTTGTACTTAGTGAAAGAGGAATAGCATTTCCAAACGAGTTAGGACCTCTCACGATGTATCCACGGCCATTTGTCATAGTATTTCCAAGAGCGAACTCCCAGTTACCTTGACCGCCATTCGTGTTGGCGATTGTTGGGTTCCATTTCCAAATGTAGCTTGAAGTTGTTGGAGCACCAATGTTGCTTACATTAAAGTTGGCAACAGGAGAAGACCAGTATACATAATCATACCCACGGATGGATACATTTCTTTTGTAATTTACATTTCCGGTATTGGCAACGTTATCAATTTGAATCAAACTACCTCCATTTTCTACGGTAAAAGTAGCACTTGGTTCAATCGTGATTGTATTTTTTACGGTTAGGCTATTGTTTGAATCAATAGTTAGAGCTGCTCCATTGTATACAATTAAATTTTTAGCTTCAGCAAAAGATTCTGTTTCAGAAATTAAGGGATTGTTCGGGGTTACTGGAACCATTACACAATCGTCTAAAGTAGGAATAGCGTTATCAGGCGACCAGTTGTTTTGATCGTACCAATCTGAGCTTACAGTTCCATTCCATGTTTTTCTTTCAACAACTGAAACAGTCGTATCATCGGTAACTTCTAAGATAGAACCATTACAAAATGTATAGGTAACCTTGGCTGTATAAGTAGTTGTTTCAACGGGACAAACGTTAATGGTGTTTGTGGTACCTACAACAGGTCCGCTAGTTCCCGCTCCTTCATACCAAGTAATAGTTGAGATTGAGGTTCCTGCAGGAGTAAAACGCCATGCTTCATTAGTTGTGTTCCAATCGGTACTCAAAGAGTTACGGTTAGGAGCTACAACAGCAGCTGTTCCAGTAGCATTTTGAATACCAATTAAAGCATTTCCGGAGTTCCAACTACCACACGTATTTTTTTCTTTTACATAGATATCAATTATGTTTGAATTTTCATACAATATGATTGATCCTGTATAGAGTAAGTTATTACATGTTGTTGAATACATAGGAACATCTTTCCATCCAATCACCATTGCGCGACAACCTGAAGGTAATGTGATTAATTCCCATCCTACTTCACCCCCTTTACTAGGGTCAATGTCGTGATACACACCAAAGATGGTATTTAAGAACATGGCATTAGAAGGCAAGTTGGTATTGAAACTCCACTGGCTAAATCCGCCGGGTGTATTGTTAGTCGTGTCAAATGAAACCGTTCCATTCGAACCAATAATTACTTGGTTATAATTGTTTCCATAGTAACAAAAATTGAAAGGAAGCGAAATAGCATTTGACCACACATCATCTACATAGACACTGATAGAATTGGCTAAACAACCAAATTGATAAGGAGGTTGATACGCGATACTTTGAACATTGTAATTTGTGGTAGTTCCTAATGCAGTGTAAGTAGCTTCTAGCGTTGAACATGTTGAAGTTCCACAGCCTGTAACAGGAGTTGGGTCAGCACCTCCTGAGCCTTGAGCGCCTACTACAGTTGCCACACAGCCATTTGAGTTGGTGCCAATACCATTACCCAGGATACATGGAGTGGCTACACATAAATTGAAAGCCCCTTGTGAAGAGCCTGCACTAAAGCTATATACTCGAATATAATACGTTGCTCCAACTGTTAGTCCAGTTAAAGTTGTAGTTTCAGGAGTTGAAGAAGTCGTGTTGTTTACACAAGCCAAACTTGTTAAACTAGCACAAGTTCCACTGTATACTTGAAACACAGCGTTACCAAGTGTGGTTGGAGTAACTGTAATAATATGGCTATCATCTTTTGCTACAAATCGGAACCAAACATCATCGTCAGCTGTACCAGCGCATCCTGCAGAAGATAGAGTTGCTCCAGCGGTAGTAGCATCTACAGAGAATGTACAATTGATTGTAGGGTTAACGTTTACAGTTGTTGCACCTGCACAATTATCATTACCGGGTACGCTTGGAGTAGAAATACAAAGGCCAAATGTTCCGGCTTCATCATTTCCTTCATCCCAAATACGAATGTATACAGTTGTTCCTGCTGTTAATCCCGTTGTGTAAATGAAAGGCATTAGTCCATTCGAACTCGAATCATCATCGCAGGAATGTAAGTTTAATGTTCCACATGAACCTGTATATAATGCCATTGCTAAATTCGAAAGAGAACCCGATTGTGTGTCAATATTAATAATTCCTGATGCAGGGACAGTAGCTCGAAACCAAATATCTCCCCCTAGATAGTTGCCACAGCTAGGAGCTGTCACGGCACTGTTTGTAGCACTTACAAGTGTGTAATTTGAAAAAGTACAGGTAGAATTTACAGTTACATTGGTAGCTCCTGCACAATCATCATTTGAAGGAGCGGCTGGAGGACAATTTAAAGTAAAAGTCACATTCCCGCCGGCTGTGCTATTCGTATCTAAAAAGAAATAATATTGCGTACCTGCAACTAATGTGAAATACCCTGAATTTGCAGCGCCATTGTATGCACCAATACAGTTAAGTCCAGAAGTATCACAGCCACTTGCTGCTGTTTTAAATCCATAATTGATAGTAGAAAAGGAAGCGGTTTGATTGATACTATAACTACCCGTTGTTGAAGGTGTGAAGCTGTAAATTAATTCGCGACCTCCTGTAGTATTCCCACAAGCTGATGTTGCATAGATACCATTACCAGCGCTTATAGTTCCGGTTGTTGATGTTCCACATGTTGAAATAGTGGCAATCGTAGAACATGGATTGTATATGGGAGCACAAGTTCTAGAAATGGTAAATGCACCAGTTGTTGTTCCCACGATATTTGAAGCAACATATACATAATAATTTACTCCAACAGTAGTGTTGAAAGTAAAAGTTTCAGTTCCACCTGCCGCTGCTACATCTTGACATGTAATATTTGTTAAGCTGCCACAAGTACCTTGTACAATGGCCATTTCGTGATTGTATCCTGTGATAGCTGTCGAACTTATTGTAGTTTCCTGACCATCTCCTACAAAACTATACCATGCCCCGTTATTACTCATCGTACAACCAGTGTTATGATTGGCAGCTCCAGTTGTACCGTAAGTGGTTCCTGGTAAAGCAGAAGTGCCACAAGCTAAGTTGGTAGCAGTAGCACAAGTGATATTAGTAGGGGTTGGACCAGTTAAACATAAACTAGTTAAGTTCATATTATTGTCGCTACCCACATTTAAAACTTTGATATAATAAATACCTGGAGTTAACGATTGGGTGATGGTTTCTGAATGCGCACTATCTGTATTTGTTGCATTCGCACACGCAATTTGAGAAAGTCCTGTACAGCTTGAAGTGGATGAAATGAGCATTAACGCTAAATTTCGATTACTTGCAGCTGCGTTAATAGTTATTGTTTGTGTTGAACCAGAAACTGTAAATGTATACCAGCGTTCGCGACGGAATGTACCAGAACATGTACTGTAGTTGGGTGAATTTTGATTGTTGTCACTAACTGTTCCCGAAACACAGGGTCCGTTTATGTAGACGGCCTGTGCTGATCCACAATTTGTTTGTGCCTGAATTCCAAATGTGGTTAACAATAGGAAGAAAAAGAAAATTCTATTCCATGGGTGAAGTAGTTCTTTTTTCATGTCTTTGGGTTTTGATTTTTTTGATTTAGGGTTTGAATGCATCACATTTGACGTTGTAATGAATTCGTTTTGATTTGATTTTATACGTCAAATATAGTATATGTGGTTTGATTAAATAACGACGAAATACATAAAAAATCGATGAAATGCATATAAATATTTTAAAATATAGAAAAAACTTACAAAAAAATTCATTTCACCTATAGATGAAAGTAAGAAAAGTTGTATTGGTTTTTATTTATTTTAGATAGGGGAAGATATTGGATGACTATTATTTTTTAATTTAATCGATAAAAGACTTTAATTCAGCTTATTGTCAACTATTAATGTTGTATTTTTGAGCAATAAATGGAACTGTAGAGAGGCGAGAAAGTAAGTTTTATATCAAAATGATGCATTTCATCGATTTTTTTATGTTTTTTGTCGATGGTATTGAGATTATTCTTACTTTTACTAAACCAAAACTATTTGATTATGAAAAGATTACTACTAATGCCCGTTTTATTGATGTTTTTCCAACCCAAAGGAATAGCTCAAATCTATGTTAGTGACAACAGTTACGTTTTTAATAAAGGTTCTTTGCTATATGCTGGAGGAAACCTTGAGTTGAGTGGCTCAAATAGCATATTGTATTTAAGAAATGGTGGACAATTTTTACAAGGATCTACCGCTGCATCTACAAATAAAGGTGTGGGTAAGCTTTCTGTTTTTCAAGAAGGGACATCCAATCAATATGCCTATAATTATTGGTGTTCACCTGTTGGAAATGCCTCGTCTTCTTCTGGAAATGAAGATTTCGGTATCACAAAGCTTTACACTCCAACTTCTGTGACTAACAGTGTTCCCGTCACGATTTCATCAGGTTATGATGGAGTTTCTACTACAGGTGCTGTTACCATTGCATCGTATTGGATATGGCGGTTTTTATCGTCTACTAATTACGCACAATGGGTACAATCGGGATCCACTACAAATATTGGAGCAGGTCAAGGATTTACCATGAAAGGTGTTAGTGGATCAGATGCTACCAATCCCGGAGAAGCCACAGCTAATAATCCTGGGAATAACCAACGCTATGACTTTAGAGGAAAACCCAATGACGGAACTATTGTTGTTAACGTTGGAGCAGGTGCTTCAACTTTGACGGGAAATCCGTATCCATCGGCTATCGATTTAAATGCCTTTTTGACAGACCCATCCAATTCATCAATTGACGGAACTGCTTTATTTTGGGAACATGATAATACGGTAAATTCACATAATATTGTTGATTATCGTGGAGGTTATGGCGTATACAATGGATTAACGAGTGTTTACACACCTGCAACATTTTACACCTATGATTTAGGAGGAAATCCGGGTACTGTTTATAGTTCGCCAAACAATGTATATCAACGTCGTTTTTCGCCCATTGGTCAAGGATTTATGGTGCGTGGAGTAACTAACGGAAGCGTACATCTTAAAAATTCACATCGTGTTTATGTACAAGAAGGAGTTGCCAATTTATCGCAATTTCAGCGCAATGCCAATCAAACCAACACTGTAGGAGCTACAAATTTCTGGGATATTCCGAATGTTGCAGGTATTGATTACACGCAATTTTCAACGGCACCGACACCACATTTCACAGTTAATGCATCTTTGGGTGGGAATGCCGTTCGACAAATTGCTCTTTGTTTTTTACCTAATGCAATTGATGGTGTAGATAGAGCCGACTCAAAATCTCCTGATGCCGCTTCAAATCTGCCTGCGGATATGTATGTTGTGTTGGAAAATGAACCTTTTGTTCATGCAACAACTGCATTTGATAGTAGTAAACGTATCAATATCGGATTCAAATCCAATGTCGCTACAGTATATACGATTAAAGTGAAAGATTTGATCAACTTTGATATGGCAGAAAACATTTATTTGTTTGATAATGAGTCAGGTTTGTATCATGATATTAAAAATGAATCCTATACTATAACGTTACCGACAGGTACCATTAATAATCGTTTTCAAATAACGTTCACCGATACCGCTTTGAATAATGATACTTTTGATTCAGGCAAATTGGATGTTTTACAAAATAACAGTAATCAAATGTTAACCGTCAATAATCCAACGCAATATGATTTGGCAGAAGTGAGTTTGTTTGATATGTTAGGCAAAACCATTTTCACAAAGAAAAATTTAGGGAATAATGCTTCCTACGAATTTTCAACAAGTGGATTGTCAGAAGGAATATACATTGCTCGATTGAAAACCTCAGAAGGATATTCAATAAGTAAGAAAGTAATCATCGAAAGAGTGCGATAAATCAAGGGAGCGATTAGCTCCCTTTTTTGTTTTATTTTTGCTCCCCATGAAGGTTGAAACTATTTCTATCGGATCATTTAATGAGGTGCAAGTTTTTATTCGCCGTGAAGATTTAATTCACCCTCAAGTTTCGGGTAATAAATACCGAAAACTCTTCTATAATTTGGCTCATGTCCAAGCAAATCAATTGAAATCAATACTCACTTTTGGGGGAGCGCACTCGAATCATATTGCGGCAACTGCTTTTGCAGCGCATGAGAAAGGCATTGCAGCAATAGGAGTTATTCGAGGAGAAGAATTGATCCAACCTGAATTGTGGAGTCCTACCTTGCTTCAAGCGCATCAATTGGGGATGCAGTTTCATTTTATATCTCGAGATGACTTTCGAACTTTAAAAGGAAATGAAGCGTACTGGCAAGTGCTTTACCCGGATTCCTATATTTTACCCGAAGGTGGGTCAAATGCATTAGCGGTAAAGGGTTGCTCAGAAATCCTTTCCAAAGAAGATGAAAGCTATGATTTTGTAGTTACAGCAGTAGGTACGGGAGGAACAATAGCGGGCCTTATCAATGCACAGCTTCCTTCTACAAAAATTTTAGGTTTTCCCGCACTAATGGGCGATTTTTTACGGCAAGATATTTGTAGCTTTGCAACAGGAAAAAATTGGGATTTAGTAACCGGATATGAATTTGGGGGCTATGCTAAAATAACTCCCGAACTTATTGCGTTTATTAATGCATTTTACCAAGAGCACTCTATTCCGCTTGACCCTATTTATACCGGTAAAGCGATGTTTGGAGTTTTTGATAAAATACAAGCAAATTTTTTTCCAAAAGGGTCAAAAATTCTTTTTATACACACCGGAGGACTGCAAGGAATACCGGGTGTGAATGCTGTTTTAAAAAAGAAAAACCAGCCATTAATTCAGTTTTATGAATAAACTTTTTTTCTATTTAATTGTAATTGTTTCTTTAGTTGGATGTGGAACTTCACACCCCGTGGTTCGTACCACTAAACCGGTTGCACAAACCACAAAAAAGACAGATCCTAGAAAAGTTAATCGACCAAATTCAACACCTGTAAAGCGAACAACTTCACCTGCGGGGACCTCAGGAACCAATCCGGTGGGTGCTGTGAATTCGAAATCAAATGAAGTTGAAAACGAAAAGGCAAGGGAGACACCCTCCAATGATAATCAAAAAACAACTGAGGTTTTACAGGCTACAACAACGGTAAAAGTTACCACAGCAATGGTACTAGCGTATATCGAAAAGTATAAGGATATTGCTAAGAAAGATATGGTGGATTATGGAATACCCGCGAGTATTACCCTTGGACAAGGAATTTTAGAATCGGGAGCGGGTAGCGGACCCTTGAGCACGCAAGCCAATAATCATTTTGGAATAAAATGCCATAAAGAGTGGACGGGACCAACGGTGAGTTATGATGATGATGCGGTAGGAGAATGTTTTCGAAAATACAGTCATCCTCATGAATCATTCAAAGATCATTCGATGTTCCTTGTTTCTAGAGAGCGATACGCTTCATTGTTTCGATTGGAACAGGATGATTATAAATCTTGGTCGAAAGGATTAAAAGCAGCAGGTTATGCAACCGATCCTTCTTACCCCACTAAACTCATCACTTTGATTGAAAAATATCAATTGTACCGTTTTGATGCTGAAGTCTTAGGAAAGCCTGTTCCACAAATACTTCGCGCTACAGATTCAACAGCTGTGGAAAAACCAACAGTTTTTCCAATAAAGAACTTAGGTAATCAGCATGTTGTTGCAAAAGGAGACACCTTGTTTTCAATTGCAAAAAAATACAACATGACTGTTGATGATTTAAAACGAAAAAATAATTTAACAGAAAATGCCATTTCTATTGGCCAAACCTTGAGTGTAAATTAATATGCAATACCAAAGAAGTAGTGAGCTTTTTGCTCAAGCGGAAGTCGTAATTCCAGGTGGTGTAAATTCGCCTGTACGTGCTTTTAAAGGTGTCGGAGGAACACCAATTTTTGTTTCTAAAGCAAAAGGAGCTTATCTCTATGATGAAGATGGGAACCGATTGATTGATTATATAAATTCATGGGGGCCGATGCTTTTAGGCCATGCATTTGAACCCGTCATCCAAGCAATTAAAGACCGTGCGGATAGAGGGACATCCTTTGGTATGCCTACGGAACTTGAAACTCAAATTGCTGCTTTAGCCATTGAGATGGTACCCAACATTGATAAAATACGATTTGTAAATTCGGGAACCGAAGCTTGTATGAGTGCTATACGATTGGCACGTGGGTATACAAAACGCGATAAGATTATAAAATTTGCCGGTTGCTATCATGGACATTCCGATTCTTTCTTGATTCAAGCGGGAAGCGGGGCAAGTACGTTTGGTACGCCCAATAGTCCGGGAGTAACCCAAGGAACAGCAAAAGATACGCTTCTAGCGCAATATAATAATTTGCAAAATGTTCAACATTTATTAGAGGCCAATCCCAATGAAGTGGCGGCTATTATTGTAGAGCCAGTTGCTGGAAATATGGGCTGTGTTCCTCCTGTAGAGGGTTTTCTTGAAGGACTTCGCGATTTATGTAGTCAACATGGAACGTTGTTGATTTTTGATGAGGTAATGACAGGATTTCGATTGGCTAAAGGAGGTGTTCAAGAACGTTTACAAATTGCCGCGGATATCGTTTGTTTTGGAAAAGTAATTGGTGGCGGTTTACCTGTGGGTGCATTTGCTGCACGAAACGAGATTATGAACTATTTAGCGCCACTAGGCCCAGTATATCAAGCAGGAACATTAAGTGGAAATCCTTTGGCAATGGCAGCGGGTTATGCCATGTTGCAAGCGATAAATTCAGATGCAACATTATTTGAGCGTCTTGATGCGAAAACCGCTTATTTACATGAAGGGATGGATCGCGTATTACAAGCCGCTGGATTAGAATATACGATTAATCGACTAGGTTCGATGATTTCGGTTCATTTTGATGCTCGTCCCGTAATTGATTTTGAAACGGCTAAAAATGGCGATAACGATCGCTTCAAGAAGTTTTTCCATGGATTACTTCAAGAGGGTATATATATTGCACCATCCGCTTATGAAACTTGGTTTATAACGGATGCACTGACTTACGATGATCTCGATTATACCATTCAGGCAGTAGCTAAAGTGGTACAACAGCTATAAACAAAAAAAGCTCCCTTACAGGAGCTTTTTTTTATTGTATATTTTTTTATTTGGTCGTTTTAGTTTTGCCAATTAAACGGTCAAAAACCGGTTTGTTAGCTTCAAGAACTGCCATTTGTTGTGGTGATAGCGTTCCTCTAATTTTTGCCTCGATAACATTACTCATTTCAGTTTTACGTTCCGTAGACAAATTTTTATTAGTCATTACTTCATGCTTCATTTCAAACAAACGGAAAAAATCTTCTGTTTGAGTATCAGGTAATCCAACGAGTTTCGCTAATTCAACCGCATCTTTTTTTGCCAATTCTTGAACTGACATTTCTTTTTCTTGTGCGCTCATGCTTAATGATGTAGCTAAAAATAGGGCAAAAACAGCAATTAATTTTTTCATTGGAAGTTGATTTTTAATTGAATAATAAGTCAAAGATAAACTATTTTAGAAATAAACCAAAAAAAAGAAAGTTATGGCTTTACTTCCTTAGCAGGCTCACCTAATTCCTTCTCGTATTCGGGTAATTTCTTGCGTTTTGGTTGTAAACTTTCTTCAAATACTTTGTATTGCTCTGGAGTCAATATCTTTTTCATTTCTTCTTTGAATTGGTTTTCTTCTGCATCGCGTTTTTGTTTAAATTCAGCCAATTGTTCTTTCGTTTTCAATGCGCCATTGTCTTTTTTGCTTTTTAAATCGGCGATATAAGCTTCACGATTTTGTACAATTTTTTCAACTAACGGGTGAATTTTTTCTTTCTGCTCTGGGGTAATCGTTAAACCACGAGTTAAACGATTATACAGAACTTCTGTTTTTTCAGCAGTTGTTAGTTTTTGGGGAGTGCCCACTTTTTCAACTTGAGAATAAACCGTTGCGCAAGCAATAAATAAAAGGGTTACAACATATTTTTTCATAAAAAGTTATTTTTAAAAAGTAAGACTGTTAATTTATTTCAGGGTTTAAAAATACTTAATTTATTGTGTACTTTTGCAAAGTGAAACAAAGTGTCTTCATAATTGTGCTCTTATTTGTCTTTAAACCGGTATTTCCTGTTATTGAATACGGTTTGAATTACGATTATATTGCAAAGGTTTTGTGTGAAAATAAAGCAAAACCCGAATTGAAATGTAATGGTAAATGTCATTTAATGAAGCAGTTGGCAAAAGCCTCTGAAGCTGAAAAATCAGATTCAAAAGATAAGAAAAACAGTTCAAAAATTGAATGGGAAATCCCTTTTGTGAACGTAGAGATTGAATCAATTACTGTGTTGAATCGCAGTTTTACAATCGCGGAATTACCTTCTTATTCCAATCAATATTCCTTTTCATCGGAATCTTTATTTTTTCATCCCCCCACCGTTTAAATTAAAATGAGTTCAATTACACTGCATTTCTGTGGTGTGACTTGCTGTGGTTTTTATTCAGAAAGCCTCGGACAGCAATTTTATTATTTCTAAATTTTTAAAACGGTTTATAATGAACGTATATTTCAAAAATATTGCGGTAGCGATGGCTATGGCACTTACATTAATTTCTTGTTCCAAAGATGATGCAACGGATTCCATTTCAGGAGAAGGGTCCTTAAAATTAGAATTTGACAATGTATACAAAACGGCAGATTTAGCCATGAATACCGCCTATACCAATTCCAATGGTGAAGTGGTTAAGGTTTCTAAACTTAAATATATTGTAAGTAACATTAAACTCACCAAAGACGATGGGACTGTTTTTACCTATCCGAAAAGTCAGAGTTATTTTATTGTAGATGAATTGACTCCTTCTTCTTTAATTTTGAATTTATCGAATATCCCTGCAGGGAATTACACTAAAGTAACTTTCGGAATTGGAGTCGATCAGGATCAATTCAATTTAGGGGCAACTGGGCAAGGTAATTTTCTTACTGAAGCACAAAATGCAGGGATGATGTGGTCTTGGAGTGCAGGTTACAAATTTGTAGCTTTTGAAGGGACTTTTACAGCACCTACAGTGAGTTCTCCCACTTCATTTATGGTGCATACTGGTCAAACCGGAACGGATTATAATTACGCAACCGTTTCGTTAAATTTCCCATCGAATGCATTGGTGCGCACAAATATCACTCCCCAAGTGCATATTATGGCAGATGCTTCACAGTTAATTGACGGGACCAATACTATTTCGCTTACCGCTGCAAACGGCATGGGTATGGGTGCTATGATTATGGGAGGTTCTAGTTTAGCGCTTATCACTTCCAATTTGGCTAACATGTTTGAAGTAGAACATGTTCATAATGACTAAAAATAGAAAGGCGCTGCTTTGATAGCGCCTTTTTTTCAGTTTTATTATGAAAAAGATAGTAGGATTCATTTTGATGGGAACGCTCTGCAGTTGTTCCGATCAAGAAGTTTATGTAGATGTTCCTTTAGCATTCAATAAACCGTCCAATTTTCCCGAAGTAGTTTACAATTTTGAAAATAATCCGCCCACACAAGCTGGTTTCGAATTGGGGCGAAAATTATTTTATGATGGCCGTTTGTCTTCAGATGGGTTAGTCTCATGTGGTTTTTGTCATATTCAAGCAGATGCGTTTACACACCATGGGCATTCCATAAGTCATGGGGTTAATAATGCTCAAGGAACACGTAATAGTCCGCCAATTCAAAATTTAGCCTTTCAAACGGCTTTTATGTGGGACGGCGCGACCACGCATTTGGATTTACAACCCATCATTCCATTCACAAGTCCGATTGAAATGAATGGTACATTTGAAGCCGCTTTATCCATGATGAAATCGGATGCGACGTACAAGAAAATGTTTAAGAATGCTTTCGCTAATGGGGAAATAAATTCTGAAAATATGTTGCGGGCTTTGGGTCAATTTATGGCGATGATGGTTTCCTCCAATTCAAAGTTTGATAAATACCGTAGGAATGAAGTAGGTGGAGATTTAAGTGCAACTGAACTGGCTGGGTATGCTGTTTTTAATCAAAAGTGCGCTACTTGTCATGCTACCGATTTGTTTACCGATAACAGTTATCGAAATAACGGATTACCAATTAATCCTCAAGTAAATGATGTGGGCCGTTTTCGGGTAACTGAATTGGAGTCGGATCGTTATAAATTTAAAGTGCCAAGCCTTCGCAATGTTGAATTAACAGCACCATACATGCATGACGGTCGGTTTTTTACGTTGGAAGGTGTTTTGGAACACTATAATTCAGGAGTGGTGAATACACCCAATTTGGATCCATTATTGGCTTCAGGCACAACTTTGGGAATTCCACTCACCACTATTGAAAAATCACAATTAATCGCATTTTTAAAAACATTAACGGATATGCAGTTTATACATGATGTTCGTTTTTCAGAATTTTAGTATATGAAAAAGATTGTTTTATTTTTATTATGGGCAATTGTTATGCAGGCTCATGTGAAAGATACTCTGCCATTTCCTAATGTTACCTATTATGGTTCTTCTCAATTTAAATTGGATGATTGTGATTCCTGCGGGTGTTCTGCTAGTGGCGGGAGTATGGGTTTTGGTTCGTTATTGAATGCAAATTATATCGGAGTTCGCTATTTATACCAATTTTATCGAACCAATGATGGATTATATTCCAATTCGCCTTGGTATAATGAGCAATACAATACCCTTCAAGTTTGGAGTCGATTGCCTGTAACGAAGCGAATTCAGGTTGCGGTGTTGATTCCCTATCATTTTCATCAACGTCAAACAGCATTGGGAAGTCAAGAGATTCAAGGCTTGGGTGATGTAACGGTATTGGGGAATTATCGTGTATTTCAAAATTTGAAAAAAGATAGTTTAACTATACAACATACTTTAATTGTGGGGGGAGGAGTTAAACTGCCTACGGGTGTTTATGATCAAGCCAATAATGGAAGTGTTAATCCAGGTTATCAATTAGGTACAGGGAGTTGGGATGGTATTTTTTTGGTGGATTACACAGTTCGATATAAGCAAATAGGTATTAATGGGGTTATAAATTATACCAACAAAGCTGAAAATGCCAAGGGATATCGGTTTGGAAATCAATTCAATTATGCAGGAACGTTTTTTTATATTTGGAATGCCAAAAATTGGACAATAGCTCCGCAAGTTGGTTTGAATGGTGAAGTTTATGGGCACAACGTTCAACATGGGCAAAAGTTAAAAGCTACTGATGGGTCGGTTTTGTTCACTAAAATTGGAGTAGAAACCGGTTTTGGAAAGTGGTCTTTGGGTGCAAATATTATGTTGCCGTTGCATCAAAATCTGATGTCAGGAAATGTAAATGCCCGAAGTCGGATAGGAGTGAATTTAAATTATGCATTATAAAAAAAGAGGTCAATTGACCTCTTTTTTTATTTTTTATAAACCATTATTTTGTTGTATAATTCTTTATTTGCTTCAAGTTTAGCACGTTGTTCTTCATTCAGACCCCACCATAATTTTTGAGCATACATGTCAAAAATTTCTTTCTTTTTTGCTTCGTCTGAAGTGCTAGCTACTTCTTGTGCTCTAAGAACAAAAAGTGTAGCATAACTACTTTTTAAGTTATCGTCCATAGGGACTACTTTGCTTAATTGTTCGATTTCAGTGGCAGCAACCGTTTTAGGATTGGCTGTTTCTGCTGTTTTTTGAGCCGATGCAAATTGGACTGCAAAAAAAGTGATCAAGGCTAGCGCTATTTTTTTCATAAAATCTTTATTTGGATGCTAATATAAAAATAAAATCCTTAGAATGAATAAGGTGTATAAAATTTAAGTTAATTGTACCGTTTTATTTTCACCTTCCACAACTACTTTAGTTAAGCCGTGTTTGGCTAGACCTTTCATTGCTGCATCCCATTTTTTACCGCTCAATTGTGTTTTTTCTTTTAAGGCGCCTAAAGATTGGTTGTCTTCTGTTTTTAAAAGTCCGATGATTAATTTCTCATCTTCGGTCAATTCAACTTGTTTTTTCTCAGGGCGCATTTGCGGGAAGAACAATACCTCTTGGATAGAAGGATTATTGGTTAAAAACATAATCAAACGGTCCATTCCAATTCCTAATCCTGAAGTGGGTGGCATACCATATTCTAATGCACGCAAGAAATCTTGATCGATAAACATGGCTTCGTCATCTCCCTTTTCGGCTAATTTTAGCTGTGCTTCAAATCGCTCGCGTTGGTCAATAGGATCATTCAATTCAGAATACGCATTGGCAATCTCTTTACCGCAAACCATTAATTCAAAACGTTCCGTCAAATCAGGGTTGTCACGATGTGATTTACACAAAGGTGACATTTCTTTTGGATAGTCGGTTATGAAAGTGGGTTGAATGAAATTTCCTTCGCATTTTGCTCCAAAGATTTCATCAATTAATTTGCCTTTACCCATGGTTTCATTTACTTCAATACCCATGGAAAGTGCTGCTTCGCGTAATTCTTCTTCGGTTTTTCCAGTAATGTCAAAGCCAGTAAAGTTTTTAATGGCATCGGTCATGGTGACACGAGCATAAGGAGCTTTGAAATTTACTGTATGTTCGCCAAAAGTAGCTTGTGTAGTTCCGTTAACTTGTAAAGCACAATATTCTAATAAGTTTTCCGTAAATTCCATCATCCAGTGGTAATCTTTGTAAGCTACATAGATCTCCATTGCTGTAAATTCAGGATTATGCGTGCGGTCCATTCCTTCATTTCTAAAGTTTTTAGAAAATTCGTAAACACCGTCAAAGCCGCCCACAATTAATCGTTTTAAATATAATTCATTGGCAATACGCATGTACAAAGGAATGTCGAGCGAATTGTGGTGCGTTATAAAAGGGCGAGCCGATGCTCCACCTGGAATAGATTGTAAAACGGGAGTCTCTACTTCCATGTATCCTGCGGAGTTGAAGTAGGTGCGCATTGCATTAAATAATTTGGTACGTTTGATAAAGATGTCTTTCACTTCTGGATTAACAACCAAATCTACATAACGCATACGGTAGCGTAATTCAGGATCGGAGAATTTATCATACACATTACCTTCTTCGTCAACTTTTGGCATAGGAAGCGGGCGTAATGTTTTGCTCAAAAAAGTAAAATGATCAACACGAATAGACTTTTCGCCAACTTTTGTCAAAAACAATTCACCTTCAATACCTATAAAATCACCTAAGTCTGTTAGTCTGCGAAAAACTGTGTTGTACATAGTTTTGTCTTCGCCAGGGCAAATGACATCGCGATTAAAATAAAGTTGGATACGGCCTTCACTATCTTGTAATTCTGCAAATGCAGCTTTACCTTGATCGCGAACACTCATGATTCGCCCTGATACAATTACCTTTTTACCTTCTTCAAACGATTCCTTGACCTGTTTCGACGTGTGGTCAACAGGAAAAAGATTAGCAGGATAAGGGTTAATACCCAACGCTCGAAGTTGATTGAGTTTATCTCTACGGATAAGCTCTTGTTCAGATAATTGCATAGATTAAAATTTTGCGAGCAAAGATAGCGGTTTGTTAAAAAAGAATCAAGCGTAAATTCTATTAAAATAGGGTCGCGGTTTTAAAGGTTAGATTTACCTATGCGCCCATCGAATTTTGTATCTTTGGGGTCTCCATTTTCAATGACAAAGGAAACATGAATAAAAAAGTTCAACTCCAAAATTTAGGGTTAAAGGATTACAAAGAAACTTGGGATTATCAGGAAAAACTGTTTGCTGAGATTGTTGCGGATAAAATGCTGAAACGATCACAGCCAGAAATTGAAACGGCTAATTATTTTTTATTTGTCGAGCATCCGCATGTGTACACGTTGGGGAAGAGTGGAGATTTTTCTAATTTGTTATTGAGTGAAAAACAGCTAGAAGCAAAAGGAGCTACTTTCTATAAAATCAATCGAGGCGGTGATATCACTTATCATGGGCCAGGGCAAATTGTAGGCTATCCAATTCTCGATTTGGAGAATTTTTTTACCGACATTCACAAATATTTACGGTTGCTGGAAGAAACTATAATTAAGGTGTTGGAGGATTATGGATTAAAAGGAGTACGGAGTGAAGGTGAAACAGGCGTGTGGTTGGATGTAGGTACGCCCTTTGCAAGAAAGATTTGTGCGATGGGAGTTCGCGCAAGCCGTTGGGTAACCATGCATGGTTTTGCATTAAATGTAAATGCTGATTTAGGTTTTTTCGATAATATTATTCCATGTGGAATTAGAGGGAAAGGAGTAACATCACTGCATGTAGAATTAGGCCGAACTATTGATGAAGAGGAAGTACGAGCAAAAATTGTCACCTACTTTTCAGCATTATTTGAAGCTGAAATCAGTAACTAAAATTCGAAATCCAAAGTGAATTGATCGGGTAAAAGTCTGAAACTTTTGCGATGGTATTTAGTAATCCCAAATTGACGAATGGCTTCTCTATGTTCTTCAGTAGGGTAGCCTTTATTTTTTTTCCAATTATACATGGGGTATTCTTCATGAATGCGTTCCATGTAGGCATCTCTTTCATTTTTTGCTAATACAGAAGCGGCGGCAATGCTCATGTATTTTGCATCTCCTTTTACAATAGTCTGATAAGGTATATTCAAAATAGGTTTGAATCGATTTCCATCAACAATAATAAATTGAGGTTGGGGGCGGAGTTGTACAATACATTCTTGCATGGCTTTGATGGAAGCATTGAGGATATTTATTTCATCAATAACTTCAGGGTCTAGATGAACAACTGCAAAAGAGATGGCTTGGTTTACAATCGCAGGTTGAATGCGGTGTCTGACTTTCTCTGATAGCTGTTTGGAGTCATTTAATTCCGGGATTGAAAAATCTGGTTGTAGTAAAATGGCGGCTGCAGTGACAGGGCCTGCTAAACAACCTCTGCCCGCTTCATCGGTACCGCATTCCATTTCAAAATCAGAAAAGTTAAATTTTAACATAACGTAAACAGAAATAAATTCTTAAAATTCTGACGCAACCTTTTTCTTTTTTTAGTATCAATAAGATGTGTTGCAACCACAAAGTTAAGCCATGTCTGATAAACTTTAACAACAGAAAACGGTAATATTCCGAAGTATTATTTGTTTTTTTAAGAATTAATTAGGAAGTTTGCGGAATAACTAACTCAAATAAATTTAATATGAGATCGAAGTTCAAATGGATTTTTACGCTTTTAGTAGCGTTTACAATGCAGTTATCATTTGCACAAGAGAAAACTGTAACAGGTTCGGTTACTGATGGGAAAGTTGCTTTACCAATGGCTAATGTTGTCATTAAAGGAACTAAACAAGGTATTCAAGCCGACATGGATGGAAATTTTTCTATCAAAGTAAAACAAGGGGATGTATTAGTGGTATCTTACACTGGTTATACATCTAAAGAAGTAACAGTTGGTTCTGCATCTACTTATCGAGTAGTGCTTAAAGAAGAATCAAAAGTTCTTGAAGAAGTTGTTGTTCAGGGGTATAGAACAGTGTCAAAAAAGACTGCTGTTTCTTCTTCTGCTTCTGTGACAAACAAAACCATTGAGAATCGTCCAAATGCTAACGTTATGAATACGTTGCAAGGGCAGTTGGCAGGGGTTAACATTACAGCAAGTTCTGGTCAACCTGGAGCAAAATCATCTGTAATCATTCGTGGTTTAGGAACCATTAATGGTAACTCTGATCCATTGTATGTAATTGATGGTTTTCCAACCAATGCGGATAACTTCCGTTCCATTAACCCTAATGATATTGCATCGGTTGAGGTTTTGAAAGATGCATCTGCAGTATCTGAGTATGGTTCAAGAGCGTCAAACGGGGTTGTAGTTATTAAAACGAAGAAAGGTTCTTATGGTGATGCCAAAACAACTTTCCGTTACACCTCTACAATTGGTATGACTGAGTTGCAAACTCCACGTTACAAGTATGCGAACAGTAAAGAATTGTTAACTATTGAGAAATTATACGGTACAGGTTTAGGTTCTACTTTGACAGATCAAGAAATTGCAAATTTTGCTGTTGATACAGATTGGGTAAATTATTTCTTCCGTAAAGGTACTTCAACATCTCACAACTTAACAATTGAGAATAGTTCGAAGAATTTAAACGCTTTTACCTCTGTTGGATATTTTGAACAAGAAGGTGTGTTGAAAACCACTGGTTTGAAGAGATTTACAGTTAGAAATAATATCAATGGTAAATCTACCAATGAGAAGTTTAAATACTCAATCAATACAGGTCTTGGTTTTTCAAAAAACAATGAAGCAACGAATTTAGGTGGTGGTGCAGTTAACCGTAACTATGTGTTGGGTGCATATATTTCTGCTCCTTACATATCTCCAGATGAGTATGTTAATTCATGGAATGTATATCAGTTGTATGATGCGAGTCCAAACTTATTGTACACTCCGTTATTCTTGGTGGATAAGTTAAAAATGTACAAAAATTTAACTGATGAAACACGTGTTAATGTTTCTACTGAATATTCATACCAGTTGTTAAAAGACTTAACCTTGAGAGGTAGATCTTCTGGGGAGTTATTAGCGACTCGTTTTGTACAGTCTGAGTTCCCAGATTCATTTAATGCGATTTTATTTTCAACTACAGCTGGAAATCCTAACTTTTTAGGAGGTAACTTCAATGGTTTTGAAGATATTAATAATAGAAGAGAGTTCCGCTACAATCAATTATGGCAAGCTGATTACTCGAAAACTTTTGGAAAACATACTGTAGATGTGATTGGAAGTATGGAATTCAGTCATTCTAGAGTGAATGCTAACAATTCAAGACAGCGAGGTTTAAATCCTAAAACATTTGTGTGGGGTACAGGTGCAGGATATGTACCAGATAACTCTACTGCAAATGATAACTATGGTCCAACAATCTCTGTGAGTGAGTTAAAGTATAGTGTGATTTCATACTTTGGATCATTGGATTATGATTATGCCAAAAAATATGGTATGTCAGCTACTATCCGTAAAGACCAATCCAGTAAGTTCTTAAAATCTAACAATGCTAAAGCATTTTGGTCTGTAGGAGCAAGATGGAATATGGATGAAGAAGAATTCATGAAAAAATTAACGTTTATTAATACGTTAAAATTAAGAGGTTCTTACGGTACAGTAGGTAACCAACGTATTCAAGATGGAACAGAGTTTACAGGGATAAATCCTCCTCTATATGCTGATATCTATTCTGCTGCAGGAAATGTTTACAATGGTGGTAATGGATGGAATATTTTATTTGGTGACCAAAATTTAACATGGGAGCCAACAAAACAAGGTAATATTGGTGTTGATTTTGAGTTGTTCAAAAAGCGTTTGAGAGGTTCTGTGGATCGTTATTCTAAACGTACAGTTGACTTATTCTTAGATACTCCTGTTTCACCGTATTCAGGTACAACAACTGTTACTAAAAACAGTCCTGCCTATGTTGATAATAACGGATGGGATGTGAATATTATGTACGATTTGATTCAATCAGATAATTTGAAGTTGACACTTCGTGCTAACGGTAACTACAACAAAAACAGTGTAGGCGGTCTTCCATTAGGTAATCCAATTTTCTCAGGTGCTGATCCTCAGTACGTAACTCAAAACAATGGGATGATTGATGAAGTTTATGCTTATCAATATTTGGGAGTTAACCAAAGTAATGGTAACTTATTATTCCAAGCTGCAGACGGTACAGTAACTGAAAATCCAGTTTTTGCGGATCGTAAAGCGACAGGCAAAAACAGATTGCCTGTTTATCAAGGTGGATTTGGATTTGATGTGGATTACAAAGGTTTCTTTGCTTCTGCTACATTTACGTATGCATTTAAAGTTTGGAGATACGATTACGATTTAGCTAACTTATATGATGTGAATGCTAATATTGGTCAATTTACTTTAGGTAGTGATTTATTAAATGCATGGACCCCAACTAATACCAATACTGATGTTCCTTCATTAACAGCTGCTAACTTTGCTGCACAAGATAATTCGGATAGATTCTTAAAAGATGCTTCTTATGTACGTATGAGAAACTTACAAGTAGGTTACCGTATTCCTAAGAAGTTGATTGAAAAAACTTTTATCAAAGATGCTTCTTTAACTTTGCAAGGTGAAAACTTATTTAACATTACAAGATGGCAAGGTTTTGACCCTGAAAGTGATAGAGATTTTGATGTTTACCAATATCCAACACCAAGAATTTATACAATGACCTTGGATATTAAATTCTAAAAAAAAAAATAATATGAAGAAAAGTTTAATTTTAGCCGCAATTTTCACAAGTTCATTTTTTGTATCTTGTGATGAAAAAGGTTTATTAGAGCCCTTTACACCGGGATCTCTAACGGAAGATGTTGCTATTAAAACCTCTACAGACTTACAGAATTTATTAAATACTTCTTATGCGTTGCTTTTTACACGTGAAGAGGCTGTATTTACGTCTGTATTTACTGATGAAGCTGCAATTGGTTTTGCAAATGGTGGACAAGGTATTACCCAAGAATATGTATTCTTTTTGAATCCATCTTCAACAGGTCCAAATGCAATCTGGAATTCTTGTTATTTTTCTTTAGCAAGAGCTAATCGAGTAATAGCTTATGCAGATAAGATTACTCCACTTGATGCTGCAGATGCTGATAAAATCAATCGTATGAAAGCTGAAGCTTTAATTTTACGTGCTTACGCTCATTTGAAAATTCTTTCTTATTTTTCAACTGATATGAAAGATGATAATGCGTTAGCTGGTATTTTAGCTGATAGAGTTATTCCAACTTCTGAATCAGGTTTGTCTAGAGCTACTAATGGAGCTTTCTACACATCTATTCATGCAGATATTGACTCAGCTCTAACTATTTATAATTCTTTTACATCTGATCCATTTGCATCAACTAACAAAACTTTTTTTGCTAACCCTATTTTTGGTAAAGCATTAAAAGCTAGAGCTTATGCATACAAGGGCGATTACACTAATGCTGAAGTTTGGGCTGACCAAGTTATTGCTTCTGGTATTAGTTTAGCTACCACTGCTCAGTATAAGTCACTTTTCTGGTCAGAATCAGAACCAGCTAATACTGAAGTAATTTTCAGATTGAAGAGAACAGGACCTCAAAATGGTCAAGGTTCTAATATGCACAATGGATGGTGTTCAATTCGTCCTGCTGTAGCTGGTTCACCTTTTTATGAAGTAGGTAGAGGTTTGTTTAATAGATTGAACCCATCAAATGTTGCTGGTTCTCAATTTGCATCTCAAAGTGATGTTCGTTTACATACTATTTGTGCACCCTCATCTGTTGTAGATCCTGCTTATTTAACTTCTACAGCCTACAAAGATTCAGATAAATTGATTCTTCACAAGTATGGTGGTGTAGCAACAGGAAGTACGACATGGGCTACCACAGCTACAAATGGAAACAATAATGATTTCAAAGTATGTCGTATTTCTGAAATGTATTTGATTAAAGCTGAAGCACGTGCTGCTGCTGGTGATTTAACAGGTGCTGCTGCTGCAGTTCATGCTGTAAATGCAGCTAGAAATACTGTTGCACCTGCGGTTCCTGTTTATTCGAATGTAACTGCTGCTTGGGCTGGTATTTTAGACCAAAGAAGAGTTGAATTTGCTTTCGAAGGTTTTAGATTTTTAGATTTAAAACGTTTGGCTGGTTTAGCTGGTGTCACAGCTTTAGATAGACATCCAATGGATTATGATTCAGTTGGTGGTTTTAACTTCCCTGGTGCAAATCCGTCTAATTTACCGATGAATAGTTATAAATTTGCTATGCCAATTCCAATCTCTGAATTGAATGCAAACCCTGGAATTGTTCAAAATCCACAATATTAAGATTGTAAATACATAGTATTATAAAAGCCGAAAATTTATTTTCGGCTTTTTTTTTAACTATTATTTAATGAAATTATTTTTTACTTTTGAAAAAAAAAGACATGCTAAAATTATTACTTGTTTGTTTAATTTCCTTAACAGCTATTTCCCAAACTAAATCGGAAAGAAATAAAATTATTGATCTTTCTGATCGCAATAAATCCATTGAACTAACTGATTATCTTTTAGAATTACAGTCTAAAAATGAATTGGAAGTTGCTCAATATTTGATTAAAAATCCAAATACATTAAATCCAAAAAATATTCAATTCATTTTAAACGATACTCCCTATTATTATGGAGTAGATTTTAATGCAAATTCTTCTGCTACACTTCGTGCAAATTCAATGTATCCAGGAGGATCTTTAGGTTTGAGTGTGACTGGAAACGGTGTAACTGTTGGTGTTTGGGATGGAGATAAAGTAAGAAATACACATGTTGAATTTGGATCAAGAGTTGTGCCTTCAGATGGTGCATCTACATTGAGTTCACATTCAACACATGTTACTGGAACAATACTTGCTTCAGGAATTAGTAGTCTTCGTAAAGGTATAGCCTTTGAAGCTAATGCTCTGACTTATGATTTTGGTTCAGATGCAGTAGAAATGAATCAATTTGCTGGTCAAGGATATCTAGTATCCAATCATTCATATGGCATTATAGCTGCAAATGTAAGTGATTATTTTTTTGGTCAATATTCTACACAATCAAATAGTATAGATCAAATTTTATTTAATTATCCCTATTATCAGGTTGTAAAATCAGCTGGAAATGATAGAAGTACAACAACAATACCACAGGTAGTAAATAAACAAGGTTATGATTTATTAACTGGGATGTCATGTTCTAAAAATGTTTTAACTGTTGCCGCTGTAAATGAAGTAACAAATTATGTAGGTTCAGAAAGTGTTACAATATCTTCATTTAGTAATTACGGTCCAACAGATGACGGTCGAATTAAACCCGATATTTCAGCTATGGGAGTAAGCGTGAGTTCTTGTAATTCTCCAACCGATACTTCCTATACTGTGATGTCAGGTACTTCAATGTCGGCACCGGCAATAAGTGGTTTAATTTTGTTATTGCAAAAGCATTATAATAATTTAAATGCAGGTAATTATATGCGTTCTGCTTCAGTTCGAACATTAATCTGTCAGTCAGCGCGAGAGGCTGGAAGTAATAATGGCCCAGATTATGAATTCGGTTGGGGATTAGCAGATGGTTATGCAGCTGCTCAAATTATTTCAGGAAACAATTCAACTGCATTATTAAGTGAATTGACATTAAATAACGGTCAAACGTATACCCGTACATTTACTGTAAATTCAACACAAGACTTGAATGTGGCTATAGGTTGGACAGATCCTGCAGGAGCTATCAATACGGGTACTACTGCCGACATTCGCACTCCAAGATTAGTGAATAATTTAGATTTAAAAGTACTAAAAGATGGTACTACTTATTATCCTTGGAAGATGAATCCCGATGATGTTGTTTCAGGCGCAACGAACGATTCTGATAATGATGTGGATAATATTGAACGTATCAACATCTACGGAGCAACTCCAGGTGTTTATACCATTCAAGTTACGCATAAAGGTAATTTAACAGGTGGACTTCAAGACTTTTCATTAGTTGCTTCAGGTTCGGCAGGGCTTAACTTAGCTACACAAAATTTTGAATCAGACAATACATTTTTTATCTACCCAAATCCTGCTTCAACAGAAATTCATTTTAATAATCCTAAAGACTTTGCATTAAATCAAGTAAGTGTTTTTGATGTTACAGGTAAATTAGTATTGCAATCTTCATCGGTTGTTAATAATACGATTGATGTAGCCTCTCTAAACAGTGGGATTTATATGGTGAAAATCACGTCTGATAACGGAGTTTACTACCGTAAATTTTCAAAAAAATAATCCTCTTTTTATTAAATAATAGAAAACGCCTTTTTTAGGCGTTTTTTTTTACCTCCAATTTTTTGTTAAATCCACCTCCACTCACAAACATTGTCTATTTTTGCCAAGATTATGAAAACCACACGAATGAGAAATCTAATCATCGCTATACTGGCTTTGTGTCCTCTACTTACTTTTGCGCAATCTCAAGAAGAGAAACCGCGCAAAAGCATGATTAAAACCACCGAAGATAAAGCAAAAGAAGCGGCGCGAAAAGCACCCATTTCTTGGTACAAATTATATACGCTCGAAAAAGATACTACCGTCGTCGATACAACGCTTTCAATCAAAAAATATTACCAATTTAATTACTTGCGTAAAGATCGTTTTGGACAACTTCAATATCCTAACGAAGGGCAAACGTTCTCATATCTCGATTATAGCCAACAAAAAAATTCAATTTTCCCAGAAATGGGTTTCAAAGCAAAACATTTTGGATTTATGGAATCTGATGATATTCGCTATTATCATGTTCCCACGCCATTATCCGATATCTATTTTAAAACCGTAATGGAGCAAGGCCAATCCGTCGATGCTTTAGTAGCTATTAATACCTCGAAAAACGTCAATATTTCCGTTGCATTCAAAGGACTTCGTTCTCTCGGAAAATATATAAATCAATTGTCGAGTACGGGTAATTTCCGTTGGACAACTTCCTATCGAATGCCCTCCGGTCGTTACTCTCTTAATGCCCATTTTACAGGCCAAGATTTTTTAAATGGTGAAAATGGCGGACTAACAACTGTCTCCGATTTTGAAGGGGGAGAAGCAATTTACAATAACAGAGCCCGCTTACAAGTATATCTTACCGATGCTTTAACAGTATTAAAAAGCAAACGCCTTTTCTTTGATCACGCCCTACGGATTAATACCAAAGACAACCAAAACAACCTGTATCTGTTGCATCGTTTTAACTACGAACATAAATACTTTGAATTCAATCAAGCTACCCTTACAACAACTTTGGTAGGAACTTCAACATCCACAACCTTTAATCGTTTTGGAGATGCAAGTGACGCAACAAAAATTAATGATCAACTTAGCTATGATAAGCTATATAACCGCGTTGGGATTCAATTCGAAAATAAAACCCTGGGTATGCTTCGCGGATTTCTAGAGAATTATAATTATTTCTATAATTTCCCCGGACAAAAAACCATAGGTGCCGTTGCTATTCCCGGTCAACTGAAAGCTTCCATCGCTACAATCGGGGGTGAGTATGAATACCGTAAAGGGGCTTGGAATGGTATTGCTTCACTTACCAATTCATTTACCGCTCAATCTTTACGGAACTTTGAAATCAAGGCCCGTTACACGCTTAATGAAAAAAACAATTTCGTTTTTCAATACCAAAACCAAAGTAAATTACCCAACAATAATTTTATTCTAAACCAAAGTAGTTATACCAATTACAACTGGTACAATAGTTTTAAAAACGAAAAATTCAATACCTTAAAAGCAGAAGCCAATACCCAATGGTTACACGCTTCCCTGCAGTTGTCTAGTATTTCTGATTATCTTTATTTCCAAGACACACAAAATGTTGCCAACCAACAATTGGTTACCCCACACCAATTCGCTGAAAGTATTAACTACCTTGCGGTTAAAGCCGATCGCGAATTCAAATTCAGAAGTTTTGGATGGGATATCACAGCACTGTACCAAAAAGTAGATCAAAGTAAGCCCGTTTTAAATGTGCCCGAACTTACCTTGCGCAGTAGTCTTTTCTACAGCAATTATTGGTTTAAACGCGCCATGTTTGTGCAAACAGGTGCCACGGTAAACTACTTTTCAAAGTTTTATGCCAATGATTATAATCCCGTGATTGGCGAGTATTTTGTGCAAACACAAAAGCAAATTGGGAACTTCCCCGTAGTCGATGTGTTTTTCAATGCGCGCGTACGTCAAACCCGAATTTTCTTTGTGGCCGAACACGTGAATTCACTTTTTGGGAAAAATAATTATTACGCCTCACCAAGCATGCCGTACCGCGATTTTATCATTCGCTTCGGATTCGTTTGGAACTTTTTCCAATAATATTTTTAGGACCTATTTCCTGCTATCCGCTATATCCCTCCACTTCGTTACGGGGATGCCGCTCCTATCAGGGGTAGGGATATGTGCGTTTCATGAACGCCTTTTTTTATTAACTAAAGGCAATTAACTATCTTTGCTCGCTTAATTTTTTTAAAATGAACTATTCAGAAAATATATTAGGAACAATCGGGAATACCCCACTTGTAAAACTAAACAAAGTGGTCGAAGGTATTGATGCTTTGATTTTAGCCAAAGTGGAAACGTTTAATCCCGGTAATTCTGTGAAAGATCGTATGGCACTTAAAATGGTAGAAGATGCCGAAGCCGACGGTCGTTTAAAACCCGGAGGAACCATCATTGAAGGGACGTCTGGAAATACAGGAATGGGTCTAGCACTTGCGGCCATTGTAAAAGGATATAAACTGATTTGTGTGATTTCTGACAAACAATCCAAAGAGAAAATGGATATTCTTCGCGCCGTAGGTGCTAAAGTAGTCGTTTGTCCAACCGATGTTGAACCCGATGATCCGCGTTCGTATTATTCGGTTTCCCGTCGTTTAGCCGAAGAAACTCCCAATGCATGGTATGTCAACCAATACGACAATCCTAGTAATGCTCAAGCACACTACGAACAAACTGGTCCCGAAATTTGGGAACAAACCGATGGTAAAATCACCCATTTTGTAGTGGGTGTAGGAACCGGAGGTACCATTTCTGGCGTAGCAAAATATTTAAAAGAGAAAAATCCAAACATCAAAATTTGGGGTATCGATACCTACGGATCCGTATTTAAAAAATACCATGAAACTGGAATTTTTGATGAAAACGAAATCTATTCGTATATCACAGAAGGAATTGGTGAAGATATTTTACCTAAAAATGTAGACTTCAGTTTGATTGACGGTTTCACCAAAGTAACCGATAAAGATGCTGCGGTTTACACCCGTAAAATTGCATTAGAAGAAGGAATCTTTGTAGGGAACTCTGCCGGTTCTTGTATCAAAGGACTTCATCAGTTGAAAGAGCATTTTAAACCAGAAGATGTTGTAGTCGTTTTATTCCACGACTCAGGAAGCCGTTATGTAGGTAAAATGTTCAACGACGATTGGATGCGCGAGCGCGGTTTCTTAGATGAGGAAATTACAAAAGCAGAAGATGTAATCAAAGATCATTTGGACAAGCCATTAGTAACCGTTCGTACAGAAGAATTGGTTTCTCATGCTATCGATCGTATGCGTAAATATAAAATCTCACAAATTCCAGTAATCGATACTACAGGGTTTGTGGGTTCCGTAGACGAAACGGATTTGTTCCGTAGCTATGTAGCCAATAAAGATGTGGCCAACAAACCGATTCGCGAAGTGATGAGTCAGCCGTATCCTATTGTAAATGCTGCCGCACCTATTGAAGAAGTTTCAAAATTATTTTCTAAAGACAATCAAGCAGTATTGGTAGAATTGCCCAACAAAAAATTCCATATCATTACCAAACACGATATTATCGGTTCGATTAAATAAAACGAAAGGCTGTCCGAAAGACAGCCTTTTTTATTTTCCTAATAAAACCCCCGAGACATTCCAGGCACTAAAGCTATTGCCTTCAGGTGCACCTTGTGGGATAACGACTTGTAACGTATGTTTTCCCGCTTTCAAGTTGCCCAAATCAATATAGTACGGATACGTAACCATTCCCGGACACCAGTTAGATCTACTATAATCCGAAGAGGAAAGTCCGTTGTTAAAGTTTCCTGATGCTGGATTGAATAAGCGATATGAGCCACAATCCTCCCGCCAAGGAGTAACTTGAAATACTTCTTTTCCATCTATACGTATCGTATTCTTTTTAGGGACAAACTCATCACCATTTTCCCAGCCACCGTGACCTGTTGTGATATATCGCAATCGGGCATTGTCCAAGTCTTTGTCTAATGTAAATTCAACGACTAGTCCTTTTTCATGATTAAAAAGTGTGCCGTATTCTTGACCTGCCATTTCCATAATATTCACTGTATTGAATAAAGGCATACAAAATCCAGGTCGGTTGGGTGCTTCTTCTTCTGGGTGAATGGTAATGTTCATCGAAATTTTATGTCCGCCCTTATCATAATTCCCGATAAAAGCACCCACATACACTTCTTTTCCAGCGTAGGCCGAAACCAATTCACTGATGTCTTGGCGGTAAGGAACCTGTTGGTGCCAGGTTTTATCTTTTAATTCAATATGGTTGTACTGTTTAATCCCAAAGGGTGTAAAAAATCGCATTAGTTCGATCAAAGGTTGAAATTGATCCGTTGCCACTATGCCTTGGTATTTTTTGCCATTTCCGTTTTCATATAAAGGAAGGCTACTGGCGCCCTCATTAAGTCCTTGCCAAAGGGATTGTGGTTTATCCATAGGAATAATAAAAACAGAACCCGTGCGGTCATACGCATCCCCATTCGATTGTTCAATTAAATCTAAGAATACCTGACTCCCTTTTGCAATAGTAGGAAATTTGATTTTGCGAACCGCAATTGTGCCGTTTGCAAATCGAAAAATACTGTCATTGGATTTTGAGGCATCAGAGAAATTTAAAATTTGATCTTTAAAAACAGGAATTGTTGTAAACCGACTTTTCCATAATTGATCGCGGTAGCTTAATAGATCCAAAGGTTTTTGACTCACATCAAGTGTGACAAGTGCTTTCCCTTTTTGTTTTTCAATTTTAACAGCTGTGGTAAAAAAGTTTCCATTACGGCCAATTTCCAAAACCAATCCCAGATTTTGTCCCAAGGTAGAAGGCGAACCTTTAACACCCAGCGCTTCTGTATACCATAATTCAATAGTATTCGAATTGATAATCGTTTTAGCTTTTTTGCATGAATAGCCAAGAATCGTCTTGGTCTCGGGTAAATATTCAAACGTTTGTTTGGCTAATGAAGTGCTGTCGATGGTTAAAGCCGAACGTTGTGCTCCCAAATATCCTTTTTGGTAAATTTTTTGGGAAGATCGATCAATCCATGTTTCTTCATAAGGATACGTTGCTTTCTGTGATTGAATCCCTTCTGAAGTAAGTAAAGTCGATTTGCTATCGGAATACACGAGCAGCAAGTCTTGTCCTTCTATAACTTTTCCATTGGAAGATTTTTGGTACGTGATTTTGTAAGTCTGACCATAAACTAGTTGGAGTCCGAACAAACAAAAGAAAAGTATTTTTTGCATGGGTTTCATTTTTTACAAAGATAAAAATTGGTTTTGCAAATAGATTTTTTTTAACTTCGTGGTTTCGAGACCATTTAGATTTATATACGCCTTATGAAAGAAGATTTTCTGCACCACGTGTGGCGCTTTAAGTGCTTTGACGTGAACCAACTTTTTACCACTTCAGGTGAATCCATTCAGCTAATTCGTTCGGGAGATTATTTACAAACGGAAGGACCTGATTTTTTCAATGCACAAATTATTATAGGTTCCCAAAAATGGGCGGGAATGGTAGAAATCCATTTGAAGTCCTCAGATTGGTATGCGCACCATCACGAAAAAGATGCTAACTATGATAATGTAATTCTTCATGTTGTTTGGGAGCATGATATGCCTGTATTTCGTCAAAATAATTCCGAAATTTCAGTTTTAGAATTAAAAGATAAAGTCGATGTGCAACTCGTCCAACAGTATCACTATCTGATGCAACGCAAGGAATGGATTGCTTGTGAGAAAGAGTTACTAAATATTCCCCAATTTGTACTGCAGAATTGGCTTGAACGCTTGTATTTTGAACGCTTAGCACACAAAGCAGCACCGATTGAACGCCTTTTAAACGAATACCAAAACGATTGGGAGTCTGTTTTGTTTGTATTGTTGGCTAAAAATTTTGGTTTGAATACCAATGGCGAAGCTTTTGCAGCAGTAGCCAATTCCCTGTCGTTTTCCGTTTTTCGAAAAGAAACGCTCGAAGTACATTATTTAGAAGCGCTTTTGATGGGGCAGGCAGGGTTATTGCCTGAGGCCGCATTCGATTCCTATTCCCAAGAATTAAAATCATGGTATGAATTTTTTGTATTGAAATACAATTTGCAAGCACCCAATGTAGCGGTACGATTTTTTAAATTACGTCCGGATAATTTCCCAACATTACGTCTAGCGCAATTGGCGATGGTTTATCATCAACGAAAGCACTTGTTTCAATCCGTGTTGAATTGCAATTCGCTTCAAGAGTTTATCGATTTATTTCAATTAGGGGTCAGTCCTTATTGGGAAACCCATTACACTTTTGACAAACCTTCACGAAAAAGGAGGAAATTAGTATCGGAAGCGTTTATTCATTTAGTAATCATTAATACGATTATCCCTTTAAAGTTTGCTTATGCACAATATATTGGAAAATTTGAAGCCGAGGAACAGCTGTTGTTATTGCAACAGATTCCGCCAGAAAGTAATGCCGTAATTGCCAAATTTGATCAGTATGGTATACAAGCATTGGATGCGCAACAATCACAGGCTTTAATTGAATTGAAGAATCAATATTGTGATCCAAAAAAATGTTTGAATTGTGCCATTGGCATGGAGTTGTTAAAAAGAAATATGTAACTTTGAAATAGAAAATAGTTTAATCGAATGATTACCGATTTACGTCACTTTTTTGAACGTCATGGTTTTTATGTATGCTCCCGTTTTGCTGATAAATTGGGGATGCGGGCAACCAATGTACGTTTGTTTTTTATCTATATCTCATTTGTGACGGCGGGATTAGGATTTGGATTATACCTCACCCTCGCTTTTATATTCAAATTAAAAGATTTTGTGCGCGGTAAACGATCCTCTGTTTTCGACTTGTAATATCCATGAATATAAATTTTATACGCCAGTTTACCCATTTTACAAAAAATCAACGCCAAGGAATACTTACCTTACTTTTATTACTCATTTCGCTTCAAATTGTACTGCTTTCTCCTATTTTGGAAAGGCAAGACGAACCCGTTCCTGAAGCTATTCAACATTGGTTGATGGCTGAAAATGATGGGGATACTTTGGTGCAAAAGTCCAAGAAATATACATTTTACCCGTTTAACCCCAATTTTTTAACCGCATATAAGGCCTATCGTTGGGGGATGACAGGTAAGGAGTTTGAACGATTAACAGCCTTTCGTGAACAAAATAAGTATGTAAATTCAGCTCAGGAGTTTCAAAAAGTTACCCAGGTTTCGGAGGATTTATTAAAAAGAATGGCGCCCTATTTTAAATTTCCAGAATGGGTTTCGAAGGCAAAAAACAAATTAGATTCAAAGCCCGAAAAATTCTCGAAAGCCAAAGAAGTCATCATTCCTAAAGATATCAATCAAGCTACTTTTGACGATTTAATTGCTGTGCGAGGTGTTGGCGAGGTGTTGGCCGACCGAATTATAAAATATAGAAGCAGTTTAGGTGCATTTGTTTCTATGGAGCAACTAACCGAAGTTTACGGATTAAAGTCTGATGTTGTTGAGGAATTAATGCGGCATTTTACCCTTTTGAAGACGCCAAATCTTGTGAAGATTAAGATTAATGAGGCGACTATCAAAGAGTTAGGGCAGTTCCCTTATTTTCGATATCCAGTTTCACGAAACATCGTGGCGTATCGCAGTATGAATGGTGATTTAACTATTGAGGAATTAACAAATGTCAAGGGAATAAATTTGGAAAAATTAAAAATTATTGCGCTATATTTGGAATTCTAAAAAAAGACACTAAAAAAACGAATAAAAATGAGTTCAGTATACTTTACAGAAGAACACGAATTGTTTCGCGCAAGTTTTAAAGATTTTTTGCATAAAGAAGTAGTGCCACACATTGAAAAATGGGAAAAAACGGGTACTATTGAACGCTTTATTTGGAAAAAATTTGGGGAAATGGGCTTTTTCGGTTTGCGTTATCCTGAAGCCTATGGGGGAATGAACTTGGATTTATTTTACACGGTAGTTTTTTTAGAAGAATTACAGAAAATCCACTCTTCAGGTTTTGCAGCAGCAATGTGGGCGCATGCGTATTTAGCGATGACTCATTTGAATGCTGAAGGAAGTGAGCGTATTAAACAAGAGTATCTTGCGCCAAGTATTACAGGTGACAAAATTGGAGCATTGTGTATCTCCGAACCCTTTGGAGGAAGTGATGTGGCGGGAATGAAAACCACTGCCGTTAAACAAGGCGATAAATACATTATTAATGGATCCAAGACATTTATCACCAATGGGGTGTATGCCGATTATTATGTAGTGGCGGCAAAAACAAGTCCGGAGAAAGGAAATAAAGGAATCAGTATCTTTTTAATGGATACCAATAGTCCGGGAGTATCGGCAACCAAATTGGATAAATTAGGTTGGAGAGCTTCAGATACTGCAGAGATTGCATTTGATAATGTAGAAATTCCAGCTGAGAATTTGATGGGTGAGGAAGGTAAAGGATTTCCGTATATTATGCAGCATTTTGCCTTGGAGCGTTTGGTCATGGCGGTTAATGCCCATGCCCGCGCCGAGTATGCCTTGGATTACACGATTGATTATATGTCTAAACGGGAAGCGTTTGGGACAACGATTGATAAATTTCAAGCTTTGCGTCATACCTTGGTAAACCATGCAACGGATGTGGAGCATTGTAAAATTTTCAATTATGCGGCAACTGCACGATTAAATCAAGGAGAATATGTAGTGAAAGAAGCTACAATGGCCAAATTAAAATCGACTAAAGTGGCTGACGAAACCATCTACAGTTGTTTGCAAATGTTGGGTGGATACGGTTATATGGAAGAATATCCATTGGCTCGATTATTACGTGATAGCCGTTTGGGTCCGATTGGTGGGGGAACTTCAGAAATCTTGCGTGAGATTTTATCGAAGATGATTATTGATCAAAAAGATTACCAACCGGCGGTAAAGGAATAGGATAGAAGCAGTCATTGCGTGAGGGGTGGAAGCGAAAAGCCCGGCTGCGGAGCAACGGACTTGTAGCGGACGACCCGACCCCGACCTTAGACTGGAAAGGAGCAAAAAAGGTCATTCGGGGTCACGCCCAAAAAATAATTTATAATTTATCATTCATTATTCAAAATTATGATTACTTTTGCGCCACTAAATGAAGGGAGGTGTCCTGCTTATGTTAATTATACCTATTAAAGACGGAGAAAACATTGATAGAGCTTTAAAGCGCTACAAGAGAAAATTTGATAAAACCGGAACTGTACGTCAGTTGAGAGCGCGTCAAGCGTTTACGAAGCCATCCGTGGTTCGTCGTGCACAAATCCAGAAAGCTCAGTATATCCAAGGATTACGTGATGCAATGGAAGGATAGTCAATAGTTCCTATCGAAAATACAACTGCTGTAAGGAAGTTTTAATAACTTTGTTACAGCAGTTTTTTTATGGATAATTTACAAGCATTTCGGGATTATTTAGCGTTGGAGAAAAAATACTCGGCGCACACGGTATTGGCTTATGAACAAGATTTGCTTTCTTTTCGGCAGTATTTGAAAGGGGCGTATGATATGGATCAGCTTGAAATGGTGCAGTATCCGATGATCCGCAGTTGGATTGTGAGTTTGGTAGATGATGGGATTTCGACCACGTCCATTAATCGAAAAGTATCTTCATTAAAAGCGTTTTATAAATTCTTATTAAAAATAGGGCAGCTAAATGTGAGTCCGTTGCTCAAGCACAAAGCCTTAAAAACACCAAAGAAGGTTCAGATTCCCTTTTCGGAAAAAGAGTTAGATCAAGTTTTGAATCAGTTGCAATTTCCTGAGGGATTTGAAGGGGTTCGGGATAAACTGATTATTGATTTGTTTTATACTACGGGTATTCGTCGTGCCGAACTGATTGGGTTGCAGCTAAAGAATGTGGATTTGGCTAGTGGAGTGATTAAGGTTTTAGGTAAACGAAATAAGGAGCGGATTATACCTTTATTGCCTGTGTTGGTTGAGGAAATTGAGAGCTATTTAAGGGAACGTGCTGAATTAGAAATGATTGCTGATGAGGGCTATTTCTTTTTGATGTTAAAAGGCGTTAAATTGAATGAATCGTTTGTGTATCGATTGATAAATTCGTACTTTAGTAATGTCTCCGAGAAGGTAAAAAAGAGTCCTCATGTGTTACGACACACGTTTGCGACACACTTATTAAATAAAGGAGCCGATTTAAATTCAGTTAAAGAGCTGTTAGGACATTCCAGTTTGGCGTCGACGCAAGTGTACACGCATAATAGTTTGGCAGAATTGCAAAAGGTGCATGGCACTGCGCATCCCCGCAACCGGAAGTAAGCTCGCAAGTGTAACCTTAAAAATTAGAAGTATGAAGGTAAATGTAAATGCTGTTAACTTTTCAGTAGATCGTAAATTGATTGATTTTATTCAGGTGCGTTTGGATAAGTTGGAAAAGTTTTATGATAAAATTGTCGCATCGGATGTATTTTTAAAAGTGGATAATACGAGTGAGAAAGAGAACAAGCAAGTTGAGGTGAAAATCCATGTTCCTGGCGATGATTTTGTAGTAAAAAAACAATGCAAAACATTTGAAGAGGCAGTTGAATTAGCGGCTGAATCACTTGAGCGTTTATTGGTTAAACGTAAAGAGAAAATCCGTTCACATATTTGATGAAATTTTTTTCAAAAAAATATTTTGATAGAAAAATAAATTCCCTACATTTGCAGTCCGTTAGAAATAGCGGACTTTTTTATTAAATATTGCCGGTGTAGCTCAGCTGGCTAGAGCAGCTGATTTGTAATCAGCAGGTCGTGGGTTCGAGTCCCTCCATCGGCTCTTTGAAATACTGAAAATATTGTTTTAGTTTCGGCTAAAGCATGGCTAGGGGAGATACTCAAGCGGCCAACGAGGGCAGACTGTAAATCTGCTGGTTACACCTTCGCAGGTTCGAATCCTGCTCTCCCCACAAAATAGTGAAGAAGATTGTTTTTTGAATGACAAAAATCTAAATTCTAAAATCTACCTTCTGAACTTGAACCCAAAGGCCGGTGTAGCTCAGGGGTAGAGTGCTTCCTTGGTAAGGAAGAGGTCACGGGTTCAAATCCCGTCATTGGCTCAAATTTGAATTATTTGAACACTAATAAATATAACTAAGTTAAAAATTAATTAAAATGGCAAAAGAAAATTTTAGTCGTACCAAGCCACACCTTAATATTGGTACGATTGGTCACGTTGACCACGGTAAAACTACATTGACTGCTGCAATTACAAAAGTATTGTCTGATGCTGGTTATTGTCAAGCGAAATCATTTGATCAAATTGATAACGCTCCTGAAGAAAAAGAAAGAGGTATTACAATTAATACTTCTCACGTAGAATATGAAACTGCTAACCGTCACTACGCTCACGTTGACTGCCCAGGTCACGCGGATTACGTTAAGAACATGGTTACAGGTGCTGCTCAAATGGACGGTGCTATCTTAGTAGTTGCTGCTACAGATGGTCCAATGCCACAAACTCGCGAGCACATCTTATTAGGACGTCAGGTTGGTATTCCAAGAATCGTTGTTTTCATGAACAAAGTGGACATGGTTGACGATCCTGAATTGTTAGAGTTAGTAGAAATGGAAATCCGTGATTTATTATCATTCTATGAGTATGATGGAGATAACGGACCAGTTGTTCAAGGTTCTGCTTTAGGTGGATTGAACAATGATCCAAACTGGGTTCCTAAAATTATCGAATTAATGGAAGCTGTTGATGCTTGGATTGAAGAGCCTGAGCGTGATGTTAACAAACCATTCTTGATGCCAGTTGAGGACGTATTTACAATTACTGGTCGTGGAACTGTAGCTACAGGTCGTATCGAAACAGGTGTTGCTAATACAGGTGATCCAGTTGAAATCATTGGTATGGGTGCTGACAAATTGACTTCTACAATTACAGGGGTTGAGATGTTCCGTAAAATCTTAGACCGTGGTGAAGCTGGAGATAACGTAGGTTTATTGTTGAGAGGTATTGACAAAGCTGATATCCGTCGTGGTATGGTTATTTGTAAGCCAGGATCAGTTAAGCCACACGCTAAATTCAAAGCTGAGGTTTATATCTTGAAAAAAGAAGAAGGTGGACGTCACACTCCATTCCACAACAACTACCGTCCACAGTTCTACGTTCGTACAACTGACGTAACAGGTACAATTTCTTTACCTGCAGGAGTTGAGATGGTAATGCCTGGTGATAACTTAACAATCACTGTTGATTTGTTAAGCCCAATCGCTCTTAACGTAGGTTTACGTTTCGCTATCCGTGAGGGTGGTCGTACAGTAGGAGCTGGTCAGGTAACTGAAATCTTAGACTAATTCTTAAGAATTAAATACATAAACCAGCAGAGTGTCTGTTTGATAACTCTGCTGGTTTTTAATAAACGGGTGTAGTTCAAGGGTAGAATAGCGGTCTCCAAAACCGTTGATGGGGGTTCGAATCCCTCCACCCGTGCAAAAAAGATACAATACGATGAAAGTATTCCACTATTTTTCAGAGTCTTTTGAAGAATTGAAATCAAATGTAACATGGCCAGAATGGGCAGAAGTACAAAAGTTAACTATTGTTGTGGCTTTGTTTTCTGTGATCTGTGCTTTAGCGACTTGGGGTGTTGACGAATTATGTTCGAAAGCAATCACAGGTTTTTTCAATTTAATTAAAGGATAATCTCTAGAGTACAATGGCTGATACAAGTGTGAAAAAATGGTATGTGGTGCGTGCCGTAAGCGGTCAGGAAAATAAAGTTAAAAACTATATTGAAACTGAAATTAACCGTTTGGGTATGGCAGATTATATCTCGCAAGTTCTTGTTCCTACTGAAAAAGTAGTGCAAGTTCGTGACGGGAAAAAGATAGCTAAGGATCGTGTTTACTTTCCAGGTTATGTAATGATTGAAGCCAACCTTACCGGTGAAATTCCACACATTATTAAATCCATTACCGGTGTTATCGGTTTCTTAGGTGAAGTTAAAGGAGGAGATCCTGTGCCACTTCGCTTATCAGAAGTTAACCGAATGCTTGGTAAAGTGGATGAATTGGCTGTCAATGTTGATACACAATCGATACCCTACAAATTAGGTGAAACCGTTAAAGTTATTGATGGACCATTCAATGGGTTTAATGGTACGATTGAAAAAATCAACGAAGAGAAGCGTAAACTTGAAGTTATGGTTAAGATTTTCGGAAGAAAAACACCATTAGAATTAAGTTTTATGCAAGTTGAGAAAGTATAATCACAATTAATTATAATCCTACATCTACGCTTCCAACTGTTAGATGTGCTAAATTTTGTAAAAAATGGCAAAAGAAATTAGTAAAGTAGTTAAACTACAAGTTAAGGGAGGTGCTGCGAATCCTTCGCCACCGGTTGGACCTGCTTTGGGAGCTGCTGGGGTTAACATCATGGAGTTCTGTAAGCAATTTAATGCGAGAACACAAGATCAACCCGGCAAAGTATTACCAGTTCAAATTACTGTCTACAAAGACAAGTCGTTTGATTTTGTTGTAAAAACTCCTCCTGCTGCGGTTCAATTAATGGATGCTGCAAAAATCAAATCCGGTTCAGGTCAGCCTAACCGTAAAAAAGTGGCTAATGTTTCTTGGGATCAAATCAAAACGATCGCTGAAGACAAAATGCCTGATTTGAATTCATTCACTATGGAATCAGCTATGAGTATGATTGCCGGTACTGCTCGTTCTATGGGTATTACCGTAACCGGAGATTCTCCGCTAAAAAAATAATGAGTTATGGCAAAATTGACGAAAAAACAAAAAGAAGCTGCATCAAAAATTGAAAAGAATAAATTGTATTCTTTGAAAGATGCTTCTGCTTTATTAAAGCAAGTTTCTTATGCAAAATTTGATGAGTCAGTTGACATTGCTGTTCGTTTAGGAGTTGATCCAAGAAAAGCAAATCAAATGGTTCGTGGTGTGGTAACTTTACCTCACGGTACTGGTAAAGACGTTCGCGTATTAGCGCTTGTTACTCCAGATAAAGAAGCTGAAGCTAAAGCTGCTGGTGCTGACCACGTAGGTTTAGATGATTATCTACAAAAAATTAAAGACGGTTGGACGGATGTTGATGTGATCATCACGATGCCAGCTGTTATGGGTAAATTAGGTCCATTAGGTCGTATTTTAGGTCCTCGTGGTTTAATGCCTAACCCTAAAACAGGTACTGTAACTATGGAAGTAGGTAAAGCAGTTCAAGAGGTGAAAGCTGGTAAAATTGACTTTAAAGTTGATAAAACAGGTATCGTTCACGCTGGAATCGGAAAAGTATCTTTCGATGCTGATAAGATTGTAGATAATGCACACGAAATTATTCAAACATTAATCAAATTAAAACCAACTGCAGCTAAAGGTACTTACATCAAGTCTATCCACTTGTCAAGTACAATGAGTCCTGCTATTGCTTTAGATCCTAAAGCAGTATAATTGGGTAGTTAAAAAGTTTTATTATGACTAGAGAAGAAAAATCAATCGCGATAAAAGACTTAACTGCAAAATTAGCAGAGGCGAACATCCTTTACATTGCAGATACGTCAGGTTTAGATGCTGAAACAACATCTAACTTACGCAGAGCTTGTTTTAAAGCAGGAATTAAATTAGAAGTGGTAAAAAACACTTTGTTGGAAAAAGCTATGGAAGCTTCTGAAAACGAATACGGTGAATTACCAACCATCCTTAAAGGAAACTCTTCTATATTAATTGCTACTGTTGCAAATCAACCTGCAAAAATCATCAAAGATTTCCGTAAAAAGTCGGATAAGCCACTTTTAAAAGGTGCTTACATCAACCAAGAAATCTACATCGGTGATAACCAGTTAGACTCATTAGCGGCATTAAAATCGAAAGAAGAAGTTATTGGAGAAATCATCGGATTACTTCAATCACCTGCAAAACGCGTACTTTCTGCTTTGTTAAACAACGCAGAGCAAAAAGGCGAAGCAGCAGAATAATTGAACGCACTTAATAAATAAAATAAATTTAAAAACATTTTAAAGATAGAAAAAATGGCAGATTTGAAACAATTCGCAGAACAATTGGTTAACTTAACTGTAAAAGAAGTTAACGATTTAGCTACAATCTTAAAAGACGAGTATGGTATCGAGCCTGCTGCTGCTGCAGTAGTAGTAGCTGCTGGTGGTGGTGATGCTGGTGCTGCTGAAGAGCAAACTGAGTTCACAGTAGTATTGAAAGATGCTGGTGCTTCTAAGTTAGCTGTTGTTAAAGCGGTTAAAGAATTAACAGGTTTAGGTCTTAAAGAAGCTAAAGATATCGTAGACGGAGCTCCTTCTAACATTAAAGAAGCGGTTTCTAAAGCAGAAGCAGAAGGCTTGAAAAAAGCGCTTGAAGAAGCTGGAGCTGTAGTTGAATTGAAATAATTCCACTCCGGTTTAAGAATTAGGTTTAGGTCTAGAGTTGCGACTCAAAGACCTAAACCATTTTTCGTATAATAAAAATATCTTTTTTTGGAATGTAAGATTACATTTCAAAAGCATATAAAAAGATAGCCGAAACGAAGAAAAAAACGAACAATTTTCCTGGTTTGTTTTTAAAGATGTAACGGTTATTTCACTCAAGGAAAGTAACAATAACAACGTGTATTTACACAAAAAAGTACTTTTTTTAAATCAAAATTTTGTCCATTGATGATAACTAATCAGACTGAAAGATTGAATTTTGCCTCGACGAAGAACATTCCCCAGTATCCTGACTTTTTGGATGTTCAAATAAAATCGTTTAAGGATTTCTTCCAATTGGAAACGAAATCGGATGAAAGAGGTAACGAAGGTCTTTATAATACCTTCATGGAAAACTTTCCAATCACTGATACCAGAAATCAATTCGTGTTGGAATTCCTCGATTATTTCGTTGATCCACCACGTTACACCATTCAAGAGTGTATCGAAAGAGGTTTAACCTATAGCGTGCCTCTTAAAGCCCGTTTAAAATTATACTGTACCGATCCGGAACATGAAGATTTCGAAACCATCGTACAGGATGTGTATTTAGGAACTATTCCTTACATGACACCAAGTGGTACCTTTGTAATTAACGGTGCTGAGCGTGTAGTTGTATCGCAATTACACCGTTCACCAGGGGTGTTCTTTGGACAGTCGTTCCACGCTAACGGAACAAAATTATATTCAGCTCGTGTTATTCCATTTAAAGGATCATGGATTGAGTTTGCTACCGATATCAATAACGTGATGTATGCTTACATCGATCGTAAGAAAAAGTTACCGGTAACCACTTTATTCCGTGCTATCGGATTTGAGCGTGATAAAGATATCTTAGAAATCTTTGACCTTGCGGAAGAGATTAAAGTATCAAAAACCGGATTGAAAAAATATGCGGGTCGTAAATTAGCCGCACGTGTTTTGAACACTTGGCACGAAGACTTCGTAGATGAAGATACCGGTGAAGTAGTGTCTATTGAGCGTAACGAAATTATCTTAGATCGTGATACGATTTTAGATAAAGACAATATTGAAGAAATCATCGATGCTAATGTGAAATCGATCTTACTTCATAAAGAGGATAATAATCAAGCGGATTACGCAATTATCCACAATACGCTTCAAAAAGACCCAACCAACTCTGAAAAAGAAGCTGTTGAGCATATCTACCGTCAGTTGCGTAATGCAGAACCACCTGATGAAGAAACGGCTCGCGGGATTATCGATAAATTGTTCTTCTCGGATCAACGCTACAACTTAGGTGAAGTAGGTCGTTACCGTATGAACAAAAAATTAAACTTAGATATCCCTATGGAGAAGCAAGTGCTTACCAAAGAGGATATCATCACCATCGTGAAATATTTAATCGAATTGATCAACTCTAAAGCGGAGATTGATGATATCGATCACTTGTCAAACCGTCGTGTACGTACGGTTGGTGAGCAACTTTCACAACAATTTGGTGTAGGTCTTGCTCGTATGGCTAGAACAATTCGTGAGCGTATGAACGTACGTGATAACGAGGTGTTTACACCAATCGACTTGATTAATGCAAAAACACTATCATCGGTTATCAATTCATTCTTCGGAACGAACCAGTTATCTCAGTTCATGGACCAAACCAATCCATTAGCAGAGATTACGCACAAACGTCGTTTATCGGCATTAGGGCCAGGTGGTCTTTCTAGAGAGCGTGCTGGTTTCGAGGTACGTGACGTTCACTATACGCACTACGGACGTTTATGTCCAATTGAAACTCCTGAGGGACCAAACATCGGTTTGATTTCATCATTAGGGGTGTTTGCTAAGGTAAACGGAATGGGATTCATTGAAACGCCTTATCGTAAAGTAACAAATGGTAAAGTTGACTTAGTAACGGAACCAATTTACTTGAGTGCTGAAGAAGAAGAAGGTAAAATGATTGCGCAAGCAAACATTGAAATGGATAGTAATGGTACCATTACTGCAGAAAAAGTTATTGCTCGTGAAGAGGGTGACTTCCCAGTAGTAGAACCAACAGTTGTTCATTACACCGACGTTGCACCGAACCAAATTGCCTCGATTTCGGCATCATTAATTCCATTCTTGGAACACGATGACGCGAACCGTGCGTTGATGGGATCGAACATGATGCGTCAGGCCGTACCACTTTTACGTCCTGAATCACCAATCGTTGGTACAGGATTAGAGCGTCAAGTAGCTTCTGATTCTCGTGTATTGATCAATGCAGAAGGAAACGGTGTTGTAGAATACGTAGATGCAGATAAAGTTACCATTAAATACGATCGCACTGAAGATGAGCGTATGGTAAGTTTTGATACCGATGAGAAAACGTATCAGTTAATTAAATTTAGAAAAACGAACCAAAGTACATGTATTAACTTAAAACCGATTGTTCGTAAAGGTGATCGCGTTGTGAAAGGTCAAGTACTTTGTGAAGGGTATGCCACACAAGCAGGAGAATTAGCAATCGGACGTAACTTGAAAGTGGCGTTTATGCCATGGAAAGGGTACAACTTCGAGGATGCAATTGTAATTTCTGAAAAAGTTGTTCGTGACGATATCTTTACCTCTATCCATATCGATGATTATTCGTTGGAAGTTCGTGATACCAAATTAGGTAACGAAGAATTAACGAATGATATTCCTAACGTTTCTGAAGAAGCAACGAAAGATTTGGATGAAAACGGTATGATTCGTATCGGTGCTGAAGTGAAGCCTGGTGATATTTTGATTGGTAAGATTACGCCTAAAGGTGAATCGGATCCAACACCAGAAGAAAAATTGCTTCGCGCGATTTTCGGTGATAAAGCCGGTGATGTAAAAGATGCATCATTAAAAGCTTCACCTTCATTGAGTGGTGTTGTTTTAGACAAAAAATTATTCGCTCGTGCGGTGAAAGATAAACGTAAACGCACGAAAGATAAGGACGATTTGACAGCATTAGAAATGGAATTCGAAGTGCGTTTCGTTGAATTGAAAGATAAATTGGTTGAGAAATTATTCGCTATCGTAGATGGTAAAACATCTCAAGGGGTAATGAATGATTTAGGCGAAGAAGTGTTGCCAAAAGGTAAAAAATATACCAAGAAAATGCTTCAAGCTGTGGAGGATTTTGCTCACTTAACCAAAGGTCAATGGGTTGCGGATGATGAAACGAACCGTTTGGTTAATGACTTGATCCACAATTACAAAATCAAATTAAACGACCTTCAAGGAGCGTTACGTCGTGAGAAATTTACCATTACAGTAGGTGACGAGTTACCAGCAGGTATCTTGAAATTAGCTAAGGTTTACATCGCGAAAAAACGTAAATTGAAAGTGGGAGATAAAATGGCAGGTCGCCACGGTAACAAAGGTATCGTAGCGCGTATCGTTCGCCAAGAAGATATGCCATTCTTAGAAGATGGAACACCAGTGGATATCGTATTGAACCCACTAGGGGTACCTTCGCGTATGAACATCGGGCAGATTTATGAAACCGTTTTAGGTTGGGCTGGATTAAAATTAGGGAAGAAATTTGCAACCCCAATTTTTGACGGTGCTACTTTAGACCAAATTAATGCATTAACAGATGAAGCAGGCATCCCACGTTTCGGTCATACCTATTTGTATGATGGAGGTACAGGAGAACGTTTCCACCAACCTGCAACAGTAGGGGTAATCTACATGCTGAAATTAGGTCACATGGTGGATGATAAAATGCACGCACGTTCTATCGGACCTTACTCATTAATTACGCAACAGCCTCTAGGAGGTAAGGCCCAATTCGGAGGTCAGCGTTTTGGAGAGATGGAGGTTTGGGCACTTGAAGCTTATGGAGCATCAAGTACCTTACGTGAAATCTTGACGGTTAAATCGGATGACGTTATCGGAAGAGCTAAAACTTACGAAGCTATCGTTAAGGGTGAAGCGATGCCGGAGCCAGGATTACCGGAATCATTCAATGTATTAATGCATGAATTGAAAGGTCTTGGATTAGACATCAGATTAGAAGAATAATATCAGTACCGGAAGGCCGATGCTGAGAAGGATCGGCTCCGTTAACTGTAACTATTTTAAAAACGACTAAGATGAACAACAGAAATAAAGATAAAAATACCATTAAAAGATTCGACAAAATTACGATCGGACTAGCGTCTCCTGAGTCAATTTTGGCAGAATCAAGAGGTGAGGTTTTAAAACCAGAAACCATCAACTATCGTACACACAAACCAGAACGTGACGGTTTATTCTGTGAGCGTATCTTCGGACCTGTAAAGGATTTCGAATGTGCTTGTGGGAAATACAAAAGAATCCGTTACAAAGGGATTGTATGTGACCGTTGTGGGGTGGAAGTGACTGAAAAGAAAGTACGTCGCGACCGTGTAGGACATATCAACTTAGTAGTGCCTATTGCACACATTTGGTATTTCCGTTCCTTACCAAACAAAATCGGTTATATCCTTGGATTGCCATCCAAAAAATTGGATATGATCATTTATTATGAGCGTTATGTGGTTATTCAAGCCGGTATCGCTAAAAATGTAGATGGTGAATCGCTACAAAAATTAGATTTCTTAACTGAAGAAGAGTATTTGAATATCTTGGATACCCTTCCTATGGAGAACCAATATTTAGATGATTCAGATCCAAATAAATTCATCGCCAAAATGGGTGCGGAATGTATTATGGACTTGTTAGCACGTACAGATTTGGATGCTTTATCCTATGAATTACGTCACTCAGCAAATAATGAAACATCGAAACAACGTAAAACAGAAGCGTTAAAACGCCTTCAAGTAGTTGAATCATTCCGTGATTCTAACTTGAACCGCGAGAACCGTCCAGAATGGATGATCTTGAAAGTAATTCCAGTTATTCCACCAGAATTACGTCCGTTGGTACCACTAGATGGTGGTCGTTTTGCAACCTCCGATTTGAATGACTTATACCGTCGTGTAATTATCCGTAACAACCGTTTAAAACGTTTAATGGAAATTAAAGCGCCAGAGGTAATCTTACGTAACGAAAAACGTATGTTGCAAGAGGCCGTAGATTCCTTATTCGATAATACACGTAAAGCTTCAGCTGTAAAAACGGAATCGAATCGTCCTTTAAAATCACTTTCAGATTCATTGAAAGGTAAACAAGGTCGTTTCCGTCAAAACTTATTGGGTAAACGTGTGGATTATTCTGCGCGTTCGGTAATTGTCGTTGGACCTGAATTGAAAATGTACGAATGTGGTTTGCCAAAAGATATGGCAGCTGAATTGTACAAACCATTCGTTATTCGTAAGTTGATTGAGCGTGGAATCGTTAAAACTGTAAAATCAGCGAAGAAAATCATCGATAAAAAAGAGCCTGTAGTATGGGATATCCTTGAAAATGTAATCAAAGGTCACCCTGTATTGTTAAACCGTGCTCCTACCTTGCACCGTTTGGGTATCCAAGCGTTCCAACCTAAGTTAATCGAAGGTAAAGCAATCCAGTTACACCCGTTAACTTGTACGGCGTTTAACGCGGATTTCGATGGTGACCAGATGGCAGTTCACTTGCCATTAGGACCAGAAGCTATTTTGGAAGCACAATTGTTAATGTTGGCTTCTCACAATATCTTGAACCCTGCTAATGGTGCGCCAATCACCGTTCCTTCTCAGGACATGGTACTTGGTTTATACTATATGACAAAAGAACGTTTGTCTACTCCTGAATTACAAATTAAAGGAGAAGGTTTGACATTCTATTCTGCTCAAGAAGTAAATATTGCCTTGAATGAAGGTCGTTTAGAATTAAATGCACGCGTTAAAATCAGAACTAAAGATTTCAATGAAAACGGTGAGTTGGTATACAAAATTATCCAAACTACTGCTGGACGTGTATTGTTCAATGAAGTAGTGCCAGAAGCTGCGGGATATATCAATGAAGTATTGACTAAAAAGTCGTTACGCGATATCATTGGTAAAATCTTAGCGACTACGAATGTACCTACAACAGCTGCATTCTTGGATGATATTAAAGATATGGGATACAAATTCGCATTCCAAGGTGGTCTTTCGTTCTCATTAGGAGATATTAAAGTTCCTGAGAAAAAAGACGATTTGATTGCGGATGCTCGTGAACAAGTTGATGGAATTACCATGAACTATAATATGGGTCTTATCACAAATAATGAGCGTTATAACCAAGTAATTGACGTTTGGACTTCAACCAATGCTTTATTGACTGAATTGGCAATGAAGAATATCCGTGAAGACCAACAAGGATTCAACTCTGTATATATGATGTTGGATTCTGGAGCGCGTGGTTCGAAAGAACAGATTCGTCAGTTAACTGGTATGCGTGGTTTGATGGCGAAGCCTAAAAAATCTACAGCAGGTGGTGGAGAAATTATCGAAAACCCTATTCTTTCTAACTTTAAAGAGGGTCTTTCGATTTTAGAATACTTCATCTCTACGCACGGTGCGCGTAAAGGTCTTGCGGATACGGCGTTGAAAACAGCGGATGCGGGTTATTTAACTCGTCGTCTACACGATGTGTCACAAGATGTTATTGTAAATTCAGTAGACTGTGGTACACTGCGTGGTATCGAAGTAACTGCTTTGAAGAAAAACGAAGAGGTTGTAGAAACTTTAGGCGAACGTATCTTAGGACGTGTTACCCTTCATGATGTGGTAAATCCGCTAACTTCTCAAGTTATTATTGCAGCTGGTGAGGAAATTACCGAAGCAGTAGTACGTGAAATTGAAGAGTCTCCAATCGAAAGAGTAGAGGTTCGTTCACCTTTAACATGTGAAGCGAAAAAAGGTATTTGTGCTAAATGTTATGGTAGAAACTTAGCAACGGGTAAAATGACTCAAAAAGGTGAGGCTGTAGGTGTAATTGCTGCACAGTCCATCGGGGAGCCAGGTACACAGTTGACACTTCGTACTTTCCACGTAGGTGGGGTTGCAGGTGGTGTTTCTGAAGAATCATCGATTGTTGCTCGTTTTGGAGGTCGTTTAGAAATTGAAGATCTTAAAACAGTTAAAGGAGAAGATTCAGAAGGAAACGAAGTGGATATCGTAATCTCTCGTTCAACAGAATTAAAATTAATCGATGCTACTACAGGTATCGTATTAAATACGCACAATATTCCTTACGGATCTAGCATCTTCGTTAAAGATGGTGATGTGGTTGAAAAAGGAACAACCTTGTGTAAATGGGATCCTTATAATGGGGTAATTGTATCTGAATTTACAGGTAAAATTGCTTACGAAGATTTAGAACAAGGACAAACATTCCAAGTTGAAATCGACGAACAAACCGGATTCCAAGAAAAAGTAATTTCAGAAGGAAGAAACAAGAAATTGATTCCAACTTTATTGATTTACGGAAAAGATGGTGAATTAATTCGTTCGTACAACTTACCAGTAGGGGCTCACCTTATGGTAGAAGATGGCGAGAAAATTAAAGCCGGTAAAATCTTAGTGAAAATCCCACGTCGTTCTTCAAAAGCAGGCGATATCACAGGAGGTCTTCCACGTATTACCGAGTTGTTAGAAGCACGTAATCCTTCGAATCCAGCAGTGGTTTCTGAAATTGATGGTGTAGTTTCTTTCGGTAAAATCAAACGTGGTAACCGCGAAATTATCATTGAATCTAAATTTGGTGATGTTCGTAAATATTTAGTGAAATTATCAAGTCAAATCCTTGTTCAAGAAAATGACTTCGTGAAAGCGGGTATGCCATTATCTGATGGAGCGATTACTCCAGAAGATATCTTACGTATTCAAGGTCCATCTGCTGTTCAACAGTATTTGGTGAATGAAATTCAAGAGGTATACCGTTTACAAGGGGTAAAAATTAATGACAAACACTTTGAAGTGGTTATTCGTCAAATGATGCGTAAAGTTCAAATTGAAGATCCAGGAGATACATTATTCTTGGAAGAACAATTGGCACATACAAGTGACTTTATGGTTGAAAATGACAAATTATACGGAATGAAAGTGGTTGAGGATGCAGGAGATTCAGAAACTTTAAAACCTGGACAAATTGTTAGTCCACGTGATTTGCGTGATGAAAATTCTGTATTGAAACGTAATGATAAAAACTTAGTAGTAGCTCGTGATGCTGTCATGGCAACTGCTACGCCAGTACTTCAAGGTATTACGCGTGCATCATTACAAACCAAATCATTCATCTCTGCAGCATCCTTCCAGGAAACTACGAAAGTATTGAATGAAGCGGCTGTAGCAGGTAAAGTTGACCAATTAGAAGGGTTGAAAGAAAACGTTATTGTAGGTCATAGAATCCCAGCCGGTACCGGTATGCGTGATTATGATAACATTATCGTAGGTTCGAAAGACGATTATAATGAGTTGATGGCTAACAAAGAAGAATACGTTTACTAGTCATGAGCGAAGAATTGCAACCCGGACAAATCAACATCGAATTGGATGAGAAAACAGCGGAAGGAATTTATTCTAACCTTGCCATTATCAACCATTCACCTTCAGAGTTTGTATTGGATTTTGTGACCATCATGCCTGGTGTGCCAAAGTCGAAAGTCAAATCACGAATTATTTTGACGCCGCAACACGCTAAACGATTGTTGAAAGCGATGGCAGAAAACATTCATCGATTTGAAGCAGCTCATGGAGAAATTAAAGAAACGGATTTACCTCCAACACCTTTAAATTTTGGTCCGACAGGACAAGCTTAATACTAAAAAACTCCTCTAGAAATAGAGGAGTTTTTTTATTAAAACAATTTAAAAATACCGATAAAAAACCAATTTCATCGACTAACGAAAAGTGTGAAGATTGTTAACAAAAAGCTAACATAAAATCGCAATTTTCAGGGTTTTAGTTTTTAATTTTGTGCAAAATCAACATCTTTAATTATGCGTAAAAATCTACAATTTAAAAGTACACTGCGTTCTTTTTCAGTAGTTGTAATGTTTATGTTAATGTCGACTTTTTCATGGGGACAAACCCTATTGGCCGGTTGGGATTTTCAAACTACAACCAATGGAGGGACTGCAGCTGTTGTTTCTCCCAACTCACCTACTGCTTATGTAGCTAATGTTGGATCCGGTAATTTATACTTGAATGGTACAAATAGCTCTAGTTCATGGGCCGCAGCCACAGAGTTAAATGCCTTTGCAGGAACTGCTAACAATGCAGGAACAGGAATGTCTTCTGTAACTACATCACCAGCTTGTTTGGGATTGTTAGGGGGTACTTCAAATGCAGCAAATGGTAAATCTATTGTGTTTAAAGTCAGTATGACAGGCTACAAAGATTTAGTGGTTACTTATTCTACACAACGATCAGGAACAGGTTTTAATTCTCAAGCTTGGGATGTAAGTACTAATGGGACTTCATGGACATCGGTAACTTCTTTTACTACTACTATTCCTTCTACATTTGGTACACTCACTTTACCAACAATTACTGGTGTGAATAATGCGGCAACAGTTTATTTACGTTTAACGGTAACAGGAGCAACAGCTGCTGCGGGAAATAATAGAATTGACAACGTTCAAATTACTGCAACAACACTTCCCGCTCCTTCTATTTCAGGAGCAGCAACTACTGCAGCATTCACTACTACGTATGGTACTGCTTCTTCATCACAATCATTTTCTGTATCAGGAGCAAATTTAACAGCAAATCTTATTGCCACTGCGCCAACGGGCTTTGAAGTGTCATCGGATAATACAACTTTTGGTACTACTGCTACTTTTACCCAGTCTAGTGGAACAGCATCAGGTACTTTGTATGTGCGTTTAAAAGCTTCAGCAACAGTTAGTGGTAACTATGATAGTCAAAATATAGTATTGTCTTCTACTGGAGCGACAGCTGTGAATATTACAACACCAGCTTCAGGAAATACAGTATCCAAGGCAACGCTAACTGCAACAGCAGGCAGTCAATCTGTAGCAGCAGGAACTCCAGCAGCAAATGTAGTTGCAGCAGGAACATATACATTATCTGGATTTTTTAATGGAGATACGAGTAGTGTAGTTTCGGGTTCGGTAAGTTATTCTACGAATTATACTGATACTACTCCAGCGGCTACTTCGGGTATTACAATAACACCAGATGTGTCTGGTTTAACGGCAATTAACTATAATTTTTCACCTGCGGATGGTGTAATTACTATTACATCTTCACCAGTGCCATCAATTAGTAGTGCTACCACAGCAACGGCTACTTATGGAACTTCGTTTACCTATCAAATTGTAGCTGATAATTCGCCGACATCTTACAATGCTACTAATTTACCTGCTGGTTTATCAATCAATACAGCAACTGGAGAAATTTCGGGTATTCCAACGGCTGCTCCAGGATTATATAGTATTGGTTTAGTAGCAACCAATGGAGGAGGAAGTGGAAATGCTACTTTAGATCTAACAATTCAGGCAAAATCTCTAACAATTTCAGGAATTGCAACAGTTGATAAAATCTATGATGCCACAACTTCTGTTAGTTATACTGGAGGAACTTTAGTGGGCGTTTATGGAGCTGATACAGTTTCGTTTTCAGGAACGGCTTCTATGACAACCAAAGCAATTGGTTCAAATAAACCTGTTACTTTTGCTCTAACATTAAATGGAGCTCAAGCGGGTAACTATAGTTTGACTCAACCATCGGGATTAACGGTGAACATCAGTGCGAAAGAATTAACTATTGCTGGTGCTGCAGCTCAAAATAAAACTTTTGATGGAAACACTAATGCAGTAATTACAGGTACGCTTTCAGGAGTTGAAATTGGTGATGCTGTGACCTTGTCAGGAACTGGTACTTTCGCATCATCAGCTATTGGGAATGCTATTGCTGTAACTTCAACTTCAACAATTGGTGGTGCAGATGCTGGTAATTACTCCTTAACGCAACCTACTGGTTTAACAGCAAATATCAATCCAGCAATTGTAGCATTGTTACAATGGAATACTTTTAGTAACGCTGGTACAGAGACTACTGAGCCAAGTACTTCAAACGATGCAAATATTTCAAGTGCATCATTGAATTATACGGGAAGTACAGTAACTCCTGCGGCTAATGGAAATCGTTTTGGTGGGACAAACTGGACTGTTGGTGCTACAATTGATACTTCTAAATATATCCAATTCACTGTAACTCCGAATGCTGGTTATACATTTACACCTACTTCCTTTGAATTTATTTGGGATTTTTCAGGAAGTGGACCTTCAAGTGTGGCCATTCGTTCATCGGTTGATGGATATGCTTCAAACCTTGGAGCGGTTACAGGATTGACTGCTAGTACTTCAGCTATTCGTACTATTTCTATTTCTGGCATATCAGCCATTTCAACCCCTACAACTTTCCGTATTTACGGATATGCGGCAACAGCTGCAGGAGGAACTGGTGGATTTGACTGTGCAGCATCAACCAATAACGTCGTGCTTAAAGGATATACAGGTATTGCTCCAGCTCCTTCATTCTCAACGAGCGGAACACCTTCTGCGTTGTCGACAACTTATGGAACTGCTTCCTCTGAGACTTCATTTACAGTTTCAGGAACCTATTTGTTAGCAGGGGTTACCGCTACTGCACCAACAGGATTTGAAGTTTCTGCAACTTCAGGATCAGGATTTGGTTCTACAGCTGTTGTAGGTGCCGCTGGAAATATTACTAACGTTCCAGTTTATGTACGTTTAGCAGCTAATGCTACTGTTGCAGGTTCTCCTTACTCAGGGGATATTGTATTAACTACAACGGGAGCTTCTGACATCAATGTAGCAACTGCTTCAAGTACAGTTACTGCCAAGGAATTAACTATTAATGGAATTGCTATTGCTAATAAAGTGTTTGATGGTAATACTGATGCTACTATTACAGGAACACCTTCTCTTGTTGGTGTTTTAGCTGGAGATCTAGCTAATGTAGTTTTAGGTGGTACACCAGTTGCCAATTTTACAACTTCAGCAGCAGGTACTGCAATTCCAGTTACAGTATCGGGCTATTCAATTTCAGGTAGTGCAGCTGGTAATTATAGTTTAACACAACCAACCGGATTAGTTGCGGATATCACTTCTGAACCCACTCCAGTAATTACTAGTGCATTAACAGCAAATGGTACTTACGGAACTGCTTTCAGTTACTTTATTACTGCCACCAATGCTCCCTCATCTTATAATGCTACTGGTTTACCTGCTGGTTTAACAATTGATACTAATACAGGTGAGATTTCTGGTACACTTACAGCTGCACCGAACACCTATAATGTAACCATCTTGGCTTACAATAATGGAGGTTCTGGTTCGACTACACTACAACTAACAGTTGCTGCTAAAAATTTAACAGTTACAGATTTAGTTGTAAATAATAAAGTGTATGACGGAAATACTACAGCAACCTATACAGGAGGTACATTAAATGGAATTTATAATACAGACGTTGTTAATTTCTCTGGAACTGCAACTTTTGGAACAAAAACAGTAGGTACAGCGAAGCCTATAAGTTTGACTTTGACCTTAAATGGAGCTTCGGCAGGTAATTATACTGTAACTCAATTGTCAGGATTAACTGCTGATATTACTGAAAAAACACTTACAATTACTGGAGCAGCTGCTCAAAATAAACCTTTTGATGGTACTACAACTGCAGTAATCACAGGTACACTTTCTGGAGTGGTTTCTGGGGATACTGTAACATTGAATGGTACAGGTACTTTTGCTACTTCAGCACAAGGAACAGGAATTGCAGTAACATCTACTTCGACGTTAAGTGGGGCAGATGCAACTAATTATGTATTAACACAACCTGTTGGATTAACCGCAAATATTACGCAACCTGCTATTTTAATGTGGAATACATTTGGTAATGCTGGAACAGAAACAACTGAGCCAAGTGTTTACAATAATGGATTTGTGTCTTCAGCGGCATTGACAATTACAGGTATAACTAATGCAGCAAACACCAATCGTTTAGGAGGTTCAAACTGGCCGTTAACTACAACTATTGATGCTGCTAAATATTATCAATTTACGGTAACTCCAAATGCTGGTTATCAATTCACTCCAAATTCATTAAGTTTTGTTTGGGACCGTTCAGGAACGGGACCAACTTCAATTGCAATTCGCTCATCTATCAATAACTATGCAACCGATATTGCAGTGTTGAATGGTGTAGCTGCAAGTACTTCAGCATTTAATAATTTAGTGATGTCTTCATTAGGAGATATTCAATCCACTACAACTTTCAGAATTTATGCATATAATGCAACTGGTGCTGGTGGTACAGGTGGATTTGATACAGGTTCTAATGTGAATAATGTCATCTTATATGGTACAACTAGTTTAATCACAGGTTCGACAGCTGCTACAATTAATGGTACTACTTCCATCTGTTCTGGTGATAGTGCTGTAATTAATGTTTCTATTACTGGTGGTAGAAGTCCATATACAGTTGTGTATACTGATGGAACTACTAATTTCACTGAAACAAATTATACCTCAGGAGCAAGTATTGTGGTTACGCCATCATCAACTACAACATACAGCCTTGTATCAATTACAGATTCAAATGCTTTAGAAGGTACAGGAAATTCAGGCTCAGCTGTAGTTACAGTTTTATCAAATACAACGTATTATGTTGATGCTGATAATGACGGATATGGAAATCCTTCGAATTCCATTATTTCTTGTTTACCATTAGTAGGTTATGTTGCTAACAATTTAGATTGTAACGATGCTTCAAATACAATCAATCCAGGTGCTATCGACGTATGTTACGACGGTATTGATAACGATTGTAATGGTAACATTGACAATATTGGTTTGCCAGGTGGATGTACACC
>JBDKGM010000061.1:0-12962 GCA_039798185.1 Bacteroidota bacterium | reverse complement strand
ATAAGTAATTGCAGTTAAATAAATGATCTCCTCCTTAAAATTACTTATTTCCAAAGTATCACTTTCACTTCCTATATTTGCAAATAAATCTCTTAGATCATTATAACAATTTAAAATTTTCTTGAATAGAATTTTATTATGGATATATTCTGATTTAACATCTAACTTTTGAATTTCAGTTCTTGTTATTTTAAACACAAACATATCTCTTAAAAAAATGAAGGGTATATTTGAACCTATCATTTCATTGACCATATAAGAAATTGAATTTTCTTCTTTAATACTAGTAGATGTATTATAAAAATCAAAAATCAATTTACTTTTTAGATCTTCATCAAAAATATAGTAGAATGGAAAATATTTATATTCGTTACTCATATACAATATTATTGGAAATATAATGTTATTTTCGTGTAACGATTTGTTGACACGCAGCTGACACACAAAGGTATAAAAAAACTCCAAATCATTGATAATCAATTAATTTGGAGTCTAATTGTGACCGCGGAGGGATTCGAACCCCCAACCCTCAGAGCCGAAATCTGATATTCTATCCAGTTGAACTACGCAGCCATTTTCATAATTATAAATTATGAATTATGAATTATAAATTATATACTTAAGCTAAAAGCTTTTTTACAATTGTTGAAATGGTTTTACCATCGGTTTGTCCCGCTAAGGTTTTAGAAGCTAATCCCATCACCTGACCCATAGCTGCCATACCAGAAAAACCGTTTTCAGCAATGATTTGCGCTACAGCGGCTTCTACTTCGGCTTCAGACATTTGTGCGGGTAAAAACTTCTCAATTACAGCAACTTGAGCCAATTCAGGATCGGCTAAGTCAGCACGACCTTGTTCTGTGTAAATTGCAGCACTATCCTTACGTTGTTTCACTAATTTTTGCAATAATTTAATTTCATCTTCTGGAGCTAACGTTTCCGAAGCACCTGCTTCCGTTTTTGCTAAAATGATACCCGATTTAATCGCGCGTAACGCTTCTAACGCAACTGTGTCTTTTGCACGCATCGCGTTTTTCATTTCGTCCATAATTTGGGTTTCCAAACTCATCGTCTTCAGAATTAGAGAATTAGTGATTAATTAGCAACTATTGCTTTTTTGTGGAGCCAAAGGTAAAAAAATAACCCGAAAGAAACAATTTCTTCCGGGTTACCCATCTTTAATTAACTTATGATTTAATCTACATTATCGTGTAAGAAGGAATTGTTGGAACGCAATTGAATATCATCATTGCTGTCTGTTCCTAAAGACATTCTTGATTGGTTATTAAAGTTGGCATTATGATCTAAATCCACTCCCATACGTTTGTAAGCCGGTTCTTTTTCCAACTCATCAACACGTGATGGATTGTTGTGGAATTTATAGTTGAAATCTTTTAATTTACGACGACGTTCGTCTGCACGCATTTTCAAAGTTTCCTCAATACTCATTTCTACAGGTGAAATATCATCGGAGGCGAATGCTGTATATTTTGGTTGTGCAGGTTCTGCTGCTACTTTTGTTGAGAAATTCAATTCTTCATCAATTTTCTCTTCTACTTTTGTTTCTGCTACTACAGGTTTAGCCGAACCTAATAATTCGTTTTCGATTTCCATATACTCTTCTAATGAGTAACGAATCACACCATTATCAACTTCCGTAACGGGCACAAATTCTACGTGCTCATTCACTTTAATATTTTTGGTTTCTTCGGTTAAATCAAATACGATTTTGTTTTCTTCTTGAGCTACTGGTGCTACTGGCTCGTTTACCGGTAAGTCAAACGTGAATGTAGGCTGAACTTCTTCACGGAAGGTCACTTGTTGCGGCTCATTCACAAAAATATCATTCACTACTGGTGCAGCAACGGGTGTCGCAACAGGAGTTACTGGAGCGGCGGCTACTGGCGCACTAAATGAAAAATCCAAATCTTTGATTGGCGAAACAATTTCGAAAGTCACATCCAAATTGCGGATGAATTCATTCATAGGAATCAATTCATTTTCATTGATTACTGGAGCCGAAAAAGCTACTGGAGCTTCATCTTCCAACAATTCGAAAACCACTTTTTCTTCTACAGCGGGAACTTCTGCAATGGGTGCAACTATTTTTTCTTCAACAGGAGTTTCGATACGGTTTTCAAAAACTTCAACAGGTTTTTGACTCAAATCTCGCACTAAACGCTGTTCATCTTCCAAAGAATGGATGATTTTACGTGGCTCAGTATTTACGATTTCAGCTTGTTGATCAGTAGTAAAACCCGTTGCAATAATAGTTACTGCAATAGCATCTCCTAGAGATTCATCTTCACCAACCCCCATAATGATGTTAGCGTTATACCCTGCTTCTGTTTGAATATGATCGTTGATTTCTCCGATTTCATCAATTGTAATTTCGCTAGAACCTGAAACGATAAGCAACAATACGTTTTTAGCTCCATTGATTTTATTATCATTTAAAAGTGGAGAATCCAAAGCAGAAATGATAGCATCTTTCGCTCGGTTCTCTCCAACTGCTGTAGCCGATCCCATGATGGCTGTACCGCTGTTTGACAATACGGTCTTCGCATCTTTTAAGTCGATATTTTGTGTGTAGTGGTGCGTAATTACTTCCGCAATACCACGAGAGGCAGTAGACAACACCTCGTCAGCTTTGGAGAACCCAGCTTTAAAGCCTAAGTTTCCATATACTTCACGCAACTTATTATTGTTAATCACAATCAATGAGTCCACTTGTTTACGTAAACGCTCTACCCCAGCCATGGCTTGTTCAGAGCGAACTTTTCCTTCAAATTGGAAAGGAATCGTCACAATACCTACTGTAAGTATATCGCGTTCTTTCGCCAATTGAGCAATCACTGGCGCTGCACCGGTTCCTGTTCCACCACCCATTCCGGCAGTAATGAATACCATTTTGGTATTGCTATCCAACATTTTTTCGATTTCTGCAATACTTTCTATAGCCGATTGCTGTCCAACCTCTGGATTCGCACCAGCACCTAATCCTTCTGTTAAGCCTACACCTAACTGGATTTTATTCGGCACTGAACTGTTTTGTAAGGCTTGTGCATCGGTATTACAAATAACGAAATCTACGCCTTTGATACCTTGCTTAAACATGTGATTGATAGCGTTGCTTCCACCGCCACCAACACCGATAACTTTTATAACATTTGATTGGTTTTTAGGCAAATCAAATGAGATGCTTCCAAATTCTGAGTTGCTCATCATACGATTTTGGTTTTGTTTGATATTGTGTTTTGTCTACTTATTCTGCGTTGTCTAAGAAATCTTTGATTTTGTCTACATAACGATCGAAGAAGGATCTGCGAATCGTACTCTCTGTAGTAACTTGTTCTTGCACTTGAGCTTTGGGTGTTTCTTGAACCACGGGCTCTTGTGGGGCAACGGGTTGATCAAAAATCTGAACCGGTTGTGCAGCAACAGGCTGTTGGTACACGGGTTGTGCTACCGGCTGTGGTGCTTGTTGCAATTCAATTTTGTAGGCACTTTGTGTATTATTAGCAACACTATTCATCACTAATCCTACGGCAGTGGCATACATCGGACTCGAAATCTCTTCGCTGGAGTTCCCCGCTAAATGTTCGTTAGGATAACCTAAACGGGTATCGATACCAGTAATATACTCTACTAATTGTTTGATATGTTTTAATTGAGAGCCGCCGCCTGTTAATACAATTCCAGCAATCAATTTCTTTCTCGGATTTTCATGACCGTAAGCTTTGATTTCGGCAAATACTTGCTCGATAATCTCAACCACACGAGCGTGAATGATTTTTGAAAGATTTTTTAACGAAATCTCTTTCGGGTCACGACCGCGAACTCCTGGAATGGAAACGATTTCATTGTCTTTATTTTCTCCTGGCCAAGCTGATCCAAATTTCACTTTCAATAACTCGGCTTGTTTTTCTATAATCGAACAGCCTTCTTTGATATCTTCTGTAATCACATTTCCTCCGAAAGGAATTACAGCGGTATGACGAATAATACCATCTTTGAAAATAGCCAAATCGGTAGTTCCACCTCCGATATCAATCAAAGCAACACCCGCTTCTTTTTCTTCTTGACTCAATACGGCATCTGCAGAAGCTAAGGGCTCTAAAGTCAATCCTGACAATTCAATCCCAGAACTTTGTACACAACGACCGATATTGCGAATCGACGAAGCTTGTCCGACAACCACATGGAAACTGGCTTCCAAACGTCCGCCATACATTCCGATAGGTTCTTTGATATCCGACTGCCCATCGATTTTGAATTCTTGAGGCAATACATGGATAATTTCTTCACCCGGTAACATGGCCAATTTGCTAACTTGATCAATCAATAATTGGATGTCTTTTTCGCCAATCACTTCTTCAGGATTGCTGCGAATTAAGTAATCCGTATGTTGGATACTGCGAATATGTTGACCCGCAATTCCGACAACTACATCATTAATTTTGTAGCCCGAATTTTCTTCTGCCTCCAACACTGCTTGTTGAATGGACTGGATGGTTTGCGTGATGTTATTCACCACACCACGAGACACTCCTAAACTTTTGGCTTTTCCAACCCCTAAGATTTCAAGTTTTCCATATTCGTTTTTCTTTCCGATCATGGTTACAATCTTGGTCGTTCCAATGTCTAATCCAACGGCAATGTTTTCTTTCTGGTTCATAGTTTCAAAAATTGACACTTTCTGTTTGTTTATCGGGTGCACACCACTTGTTTGGTAAAACGTAAATTGATGCGCTTATATTTTTCAATTGTACTGTCGAGTACTGCTTTCTGGAAAAACGCTTTGTAATTTTTAAACTTACGATCAGATCGAATCATTTTTCCAAATTCAATCGTATAGCTGTAATTACGACTTGTCATTTCCAGACTTTCATCTTTCAACACTTTCACTCCGATAATATTCTTTTTTAAAAAATCATCTTCGTGAATTTGTTTTAAAATTCGAGCCAACTTTGGCAACGTTTTTTTATTGACATTTCCAACCACCAAAGGCACACGTGCGGTATGGTTTCTGGACAATGGCATAGTATTCCCCATGCGATCAATATAAAAAGAACGGTATTCCCCAAAATAGCGCGCTACGGGTGTGCGCGGAATGACTTCCGCCCGTAATACGCCGTCCACACTAACGTAAACCTCTGATTTCTCAATCATTGGATTTTGGTTGACAGAGGACTCCAATTTATCCAAATTTAACTGCTCTATATGTATGCTTTGCAGGTCAGTTTTATTTTCTATTAACAATTTATTAACCGTTTCCTGGCGCACAAAATTGGCGTTTTCACCTACAAAAACTACCTCTGTTTTTTTCAGTGTTCGATGCCCATTTCTATATTGAGCAAATGCATACAAAAACCCCGCCAATCCTAGGATTAGCACCAATCGAATATTGGTCCAAGTAACGATTTTCATGCCAATGCTTTTTTAATTTCAGGTACCATTTCACCGATATCTCCTGCCCCTATTGTTACAATAACGGGAGCATCATTTTGTACTAAGCTGTGAATAAGCGCTTGCTTTGTAATCAACTGCACGTTTGGGTTGGTCATTTTATGCATCAACCAAGTGGAATTGACGCCTTCCATCGGGAGTTCGCGAGCGGGATAAATTTCCAATAAAAACACTTCATCAAACTGTGATAAACTTGCTGCAAATCCGTCTACAAAATCCTTTGTACGGCTAAACAAATGCGGCTGAAAAACCGCTGTTACCTTTTTCCCAGGATACAATTCGCGTACCGCTTGATACACGGCATTGATCTCAGTGGGATGGTGAGCATAATCATCGATATATACTTTCGCATCCGTTTTGATTTGGTACGAAAATCGACGTTGCACACCTTGGAATGAAGCCAAAGCTTTAGCAATGGAACCGGTTGGGGTGCCGTACGTGTAAGCCATTGCTAAAGCGGTTAAGGCATTCATTAAATTGTGATGCCCCGGTAACCCAAAGGCAATATTCTGAATAGTTTCTGTTGGAGTTTTCACATCAAAAACATAGGCACTATTTTCAATGCGAATGTTGTGTGCTACAAAATCGGCTTCTTCATTGATGGCCAAAGTTGTTCCTTCTAACGGTAATCCTTTTGGAATGAACAAATGCTTGGGTTCTTTGACTTTGGAAGCAAATTCACGAAAAGATTCTTCAATAGCTGAAGCATCACCATATATATCCAAATGATCCGCATCCATGGAAGTCACACAGGCTAGATCGGGATGCAAATGCAAAAAGGAACGGTCAAATTCATCGGCTTCTACGACAGAAATGGTTTTTCCTTGTCCGATTAAATTGGAATGATAATTTTCCACAATTCCTCCCAAAAAAGCGGTTACATCCGCTCCACTTTCGTATAAAATATGACCGAGAATACTCGATGTTGTCGTTTTACCATGGGTTCCAGCCACCGCAAAACAATAGGTGTCTTGGGTAATTATTCCGAGGACTTCAGCGCGTTTTTTTATAACAAAGCCATTTTCAGCCAAATAATTCCATTCCGAATGGTTTTTAGGAATGGCTGGTGTAATGACTACCAGCGTATTTTCTTTTATAAAATTAGTTGGAATAGCCGCAATTGAATCTTCAAAATGTATAGCCATACCGCCCGCCACTAATTCATCCGTGAGTCGGGTTGGTGTTTTATCATAACCCGCTACGTTTTTCCCGATGAACTGGAAATAGCGCGCAAGGGCACTCATTCCGATTCCTCCGATTCCGATAAAATAGACATTTTGAATTTGATTCAGATTCATTTTCTAACGCATTAATTTTACTATTTCGTCTACGATATCCCGAGTTGCATTTGGCTTTCCGAGTTGTTTCATGGCAGCACTCAATTGCTGTTGTAGCGTTTCATTTTTCAACAAATCGGCAAAAGTAGCTTCGAATGCTTCATCCAATGCTGCTTCTTTTAACAACAAGGCGCCGCCTTTATCGACAATTGCCTTCGCATTTTTGGTTTGATGGTCTTCTGCCACATTGGGAGAAGGTATAAAAATTGTTGGTTTGCCAACCAAACACAATTCTGAAACCGATGAGGCACCTGCTCTAGAAATCACGATATCAGCAGCCGCATAAATCAAATCCATACGATCGATAAATGCCGTGATATGCACATTGGGTTTTTCGCCCAAATGCTTGTATTCTTCATAATAGAGTTTGCCGCATTGCCAAAACACTTGAATCCCTTGATCCAGCAAGAAATCAAGTTCTTTTGCAATCAAATGATTGATCCGACGGGCACCCAAACTGCCACCCAAAACCAATAGCGTCTTTTTGGTGGGATCCAACTGAAAATACGTTTGGCCTTCTTCGCGTTTATGGGAAAGATCCAATAAATCTTGACGCACAGGATTGCCCGTAAACACAATCTTCTCTTTAGGAAAAAAGCGCTCTAAATTTTCATAGGCCACACAAATCGCATTGGCCTTTTTACTTAAAATTTTATTGGTAATTCCGGGATAGGAATTTTGTTCTTGCACAACGGTAGGAATCCCTTTGCTATTAGCAACTTGTAACAAGGGACCACTTGCAAAACCTCCTGTACCAATTACTACATCGGGTTGAAACTGATTGATGATACGGCGTGACTTCCATAAACTGCTTATTAATTTAAATGGAAACATCATGTTTTGAACCGTCAATTTACGCTGCAAACCCGCAATCCAAAGTCCTTCAATCGGATAACCTGCCTGAGGTATTTTTTGCATTTCCATTTTATCTTGAGCGCCTACAAACAAAAATTCCGCATCGGGAAATCGTTGCTTTAACTCGTTGGCAATGGCAATCGCGGGATAGATATGCCCACCCGTACCACCGCCGCTCAAAATGAATTTATGCTTTTTCATGGTTTACTTATTTATAACCGCATTCATCGGATTATCCTCTTCATTTTCTGAATGGGCTGCAGCCAATTCGGCTTCCTCTTCTTCTTTGATTTGCTTATCAATTAATCGCTGTAAGGCTTCATCACGTCGTTTTTTATCTTCCTCTTCTGCGGCGATTTCTTCTTCTTTCTTCGTAACACTCAAAATAATTCCGAGCGCAATACAAGTCATCCACACCGAACTACCTCCCGAACTAATCAACGGCAAGGTTTGTCCTGTTACAGGCAATAATTCCACAGCTACCGCCATATTTATCATTGCTTGAAAAACGATGGGAAAACCAAGTCCGATGACAACCAATTTTCCGAAAAGTGAATTGGCTTTATGAGAAGCCACTACAAAACGGAACAGCAATAAGATGTAGAAAAACAACACCGACAAGCCACCAATCAACCCATATTCTTCCACGATAATGGCATAAATAAAGTCGGATGAGGATTGGGGTAAAAAGTTTTTTTGCACACTTTTTCCCGGACCTAATCCGTAGATTTTTCCCGAAGCGATGGCAATTTTTGCCTTTTCAATTTGGTAATCATCTTCATCGGGTTTGTCGGAAGTAAAGTTTTCAATACGACTCTTCCAGGTATCTACCCGGTTGGGGAAAGCTTTGGGGAAAGCAACCACTAGAAGTATAAAAAAAGCGGCGGCAGCAACTGCCAAACCGAGTATCATTAAAATATATTTAATTGGATATTTTCCAATAAAAGCAATCATAATTACCATGGAAAAAATCAATGCAGCCGTGGAGAAGTTAGCCGGAAAAATCAGCCCCAACGTGATGAAAACGGGCAACCAGAGTTCGAACAACGAACTTTGAAAAGTCAGCGGTGTTTCACGTGTTTTAGATAAATACCGCGCCACAAATACATACAGCACTATCGCTGCCAAGGTAGACGTTTGAAAGGATACTCCGAGAAACGGAATTTGAATCCAACGACTGGCATTCGCCCCTTCAATCACCGTTCCTTTCACCAAGGTATACAACAATAACGCCCAAACTATGGGAAGGGCAATGCGTGATAAACCTCGAAAATAATGGTACGGAATTTTGTGAACTTTATAGATAATGAAAAATCCAATCGAGATGTGTAAGGCGTGTTTGATTAAGTAGGTCAAAGCATTCCCCGAACCATGACGCATATACGCCAAGTTACTACTTGCACTAAACACCGGCATAAATGAAAATACCGCCAAGAAGGCCACCAAGGCCCAAATGACTTTATCTCCATGTAAACTGTTGATTAGTTTTTTCATTTTAATTTAGAGTTTAGAATTTAGAGTTTAGAATTTAGAGTTTAGAATTCTGCTATGATTCATGATTTGTTTAAACGAGCATTAATGGTTTTCAATGAAACGACTACAATGGCTACCAATTCATTTGCTTCCTTCAACAAGTTATTTAATTCTTCTTCTTTAGTCCACTTCATTTCTTGAATAATTTCTAACCAATACACTACTTCATCGGCTTCTTCAAGAACAATATTCATTTTTGAAACAAACTCTTTATCACTTCTCGACCGACATGCAGCTCTGTAATTAGCTCCCACAGATGTTGCACTGCGAACGATTTGATTAGCAATAATGTTTTGCGATTTTTGACCTGATAAATTTTCTACTAATTTTAGAATGGCTAAGGCAAACTGTTTTGTTCGCTCTTTTAAAACCTCACTTCCCATGTCCACTCAATCTAAATTCTAAAATCTGAAATCTAAAATCTATAAATTTCTTACCGCATCTTTGAACTGACGTCCGCGGTCTTCATAGTTTTCGAACAAGTCGAAACTCGCACATGCAGGAGATAACAAAACAGCGTCTCCTTTTTCGGCAATGTGTTTCGCTGTATTCACTGCATCACGCATGTTATCTACTTCAACCATCATATCCACAATGTTTCCAAAAGCATCGATAATTTTTTTATTGTCAACACCTAAACAAATAATTGCTTTTACTTTTTCGTTTACCAAAGCCATCAACTCGGTGTAATCATTACCTTTATCTACACCACCCACTATCCAAACGGTAGGTGTAGTCATGCTTTCTAATGCGAAGTAGGTAGCATTTACATTCGTTGCTTTACTATCGTTGATGTACTGTACATTTTGAATTTTCAACACTTTCTCCAAACGGTGCTCAACGCCTTGAAAGTTGGATAAACTCTCACGAATCGTTTCTTTGCGAATGCGCATTAATTGTGCAACCGAAGTCGCTGCCATCGCGTTCTTTAAATTGTGTTTTCCTTCTAAAGAAATTTGAGCAGTTTCCATCATGAACTCCTCTTGATTAATGTTGATCTCCATAGTTTTGTCGTTTAGGTGTGCGCCTTCTTGAATCATTTTTGTAATTGAAAAAGGAACTTGTTTTGCTTTGATTTTGTTATTGTTGAGCCAATTACTGATGGCTTCGTCGTCTTGATCGTAAATGAGGTAATCTTCCTCGGTTTGATTCATCGTGATTCGGAATTTGGAAGCGATGTAGTTTTCATATTTGTACTCATAGCGATCCAAATGGTCCGGACTGATATTGGTGATAATAGCAATATGTGGTTTGTAATTCACGATACCATCCAATTGAAAACTACTTAACTCCAACACGTAGCAATCGTAATTTTCTTCGGCCACTTGCCAGGCGAAACTCTTACCGATATTTCCACCAAGTCCGACATTCAACCCACCTTCTTTTAACAAATGATAGGTTAACATCGTTGTGGTCGTTTTCCCGTTACTTCCGGTGATTCCAATCGTAATGGCATCGGTGTAGGGATAGGCAAACTCAATTTCAGAGATTACCGGAATTCCTTTTTCTACCAATTTTTTTACGATAGGTGCTTTGTCTGGGATTCCCGGACTTTTCATCACCACATCAGCGTTTAGAATCAAGTCTTCCGTGTGTTGGTTATCTTCCCACGGAATAGTATATTGTGTAAGAACGTCTTTATAATTTTGTTTGATAGCTCCAAAATCCGACACAAAAACCTCGTATCCTTTTTGTTGCCCTAATATGGCGGTTCCCACACCGCTTTCACCGCCCCCCAGCACTACTAATCGTTTCATCTTAGCGGAGTTTTAAGGTTACAATCGCAACAATTGCTAGCATAATGGTTACAATCCAAAAGCGGGTTACGATTTTACTTTCGTGATAGCCTTTTTTCTGATAATGATGGTGTAAAGGTGACATCAAGAAAATGCGTCGGCCTTCGCCAAAACGTTTCTTGGTGTATTTGAAATAAGATACTTGCAGAATTACGGAAGCACTTTCAGCAAAGAAAATCGCACACAATACGGGTAACAACATTTCTTTTCGAACAGAAATAGCTAATACCGCAATTATACCACCGATGGTTAAACTACCTGTATCTCCCATAAACACGGATGCTGGATACGAATTGTACCAAAGAAATCCGACTAATGCTCCCACAAACGCGGCAATAAACACGGTCATTTCCCCCGAATTTGGGATATACATTACATTCAAATAATTGGATAAAATGATATTCCCTGAAATGAAGGCAAAAATTCCGAGTGCCAGTACGGATATTGCAGAAGTTCCCGCTGCGAGTCCGTCGATACCGTCGGTTAAATTAGCACCATTTGATACGGCTGTAATGATGAAAATTACAATAGGAATAAACACCAACCACGCCCATTTTTGGTAATCGTCGGTAAACGGTTTTAGGATTTGAGCGTATTCTAGTTCGTTATTTTTTACAAAAGGAATCGTTGTCGTTGTAGACTTCACCTCTTTCGCTTGTTCAGAAATTACACTTTGCGATTGGTTGAAGGTAATCGGAGTTGTCGATTTCTCACGTACGGTTACACCGGGATGAAAATACAATACCGAACCCACAATGAGTCCTAAACCTACTTGACCTATAACTTTAAATATTCCTTTTAATCCTTGTTTATCTTTTTTAAAGATTTTGATATAATCATCAATGAAACCAATGGTTCCCATCCACAAGGTGGTTACCACCAAAAGAATGACGTAAATATTGTTCAATTTGGTAAAAAGCAATACCGGAATTAACGTTGCAATGATGATTATCAAACCTCCCATTGTGGGCGTTCCTGCTTTTTGTGTTTGTCCTTCCAATCCTAACTCACGAATGGTTTCACCCACTTGTTGATTGCGCAAGAAATTGATGATTTTTTTTCCGTAAATGGTTGAAATCATCAACGATAAAATCAGCGCCATTGCTGAACGAAACGTAATATATTGAAACACACCAGCCCCTGGGAAGTTTAGGTGTTTATCGAGATAGTCAAACAAATAGTAGAGCATGGTTTATTTATTTAATAGTTCGAGTAATTCTTTTACAATTTGCATATCGTCAAAATCATGACGTACACCGTTTATTTCTTGATAGGTTTCGTGTCCTTTTCCCGCAATTAAGAGGATATCATTGGCCTTGGCCATTTGGCAAGCCGTTTTTATCGCTTGTTTTCGGTCTAAAATGGAAACCGTTTTTTTGAAATTTTGGGGTTCCACACCAGCTTCCATTTCAGCTAAAATTTGCGCTGGATCTTCGGTTCGGGGATTGTCTGAAGTGAATATTACTTGGTCACTTAGTTCCGAAGCAATTTGCGCCATCACAGGTCGCTTGGTTTTATCACGATCGCCTCCACAACCCACAACGGTGATCAATTGTTCGTTTTTAGTACGGATATCGGCTATCGTTTTTAAAACATTTTCCAATGCATCAGGGGTATGCGCATAATCTACAATCGCGGTAATTTTTTCTTTCGAAACAATAAACTGAAAACGTCCCGACACACTTTCCAATTCTGAAAGTAAGCGTAATGCTTCCATTTTTTCTAAGCCCAATTCGATAGCAACTCCATAGATCGCCAATAAATTATAGGCATTGAACGACCCGATTAATTTTACCCAAACTTCATTGTCGTTCACTTTCAACAACAATCCAGACAATTGATTTTCTAAAATTTGCGCTTTATAATCGGCTATGGATTTTAAGGCATAGGTAAGTTTACGCGCTTGCGTGTTTTGCAACATCACAGGCCCATTTTTATCATCATTATTTGTTAAAGCAAAAGCCGATTTGGG
>JBDKGM010000060.1:0-45010 GCA_039798185.1 Bacteroidota bacterium | reverse complement strand
ACCTTGAGTTTGAGTATGGGTCGGGACAAAAAGATTTCCATCAAACGGGAGAAAGTCGTAGATAAGTCGGGCACCAAGTTTTTATCTTCCTACAAAGAGCAAACGTTTACCTACGACATTACCATTCGCAACAACAAAAAAGAAGAAATTAATCTAACCTTAAAAGATCAATATCCGTTGAGTTCGGACAAAGACATAACCATAGAATTATTGGAGGATGGCAAAGCATCTTTTAATCCAGAGACAGGCTTTATGACGTGGGATCTTAAATTGGCCCCTAATGAATCCAAAAAAATACGGATTAGTTATAAAGTACGCTATCCCAAAGATAAAATCATTGATAATTTATAAGCCTAACAAAAACACACATTTTTATTTTACGCCTAGAATCCCGGGGAGACTCGGGATTTTTTTTATTTGATTTTCAGTGTGTTGTAAATTTTTGTAATTTAGAAAAAACTAAAAACACTCATGAAAAAGATTTACACACTCGTACTCCTGGGCTGGAGCTGCGTCGCTATGGCACAGATAATCAGCCTTCAAACCTATGTCACCGGACTCAATAGTGCTGTTGAAATTACCCACTGTGGCGATAACCGATTGTTTGTGGTTCAACAAGGAGGCTTAATTCGGATCATTCAAAACAATACGCTTTTGGCTACTCCTTTTTTGAATATTTCTTCTCTAACATCGGCTTCGGGCGAGCAGGGATTACTCGGTTTGGCTTTTCACCCAAACTATGCTACCAACGGTCAGTTTTTTATTAACTATACCAATCTTTCGGGAGATACGGTCATTGCGCGCTATACGGTAAGCAGTACCGATCCTAATGTGGCCAATCCCACAGGGACTATTTTAATGACTATCGATCAACCCTACAATAATCACAATGGTGGTACTTTAAAGTTTGGTCCAGACGGCTATCTCTACATTGGCATGGGTGACGGCGGTAGTGGTGGCGACCCACAGAATTTTGCGCAAAACATGACTGTAAATCTAACCAATCCCTCGCGCGTATATTTAGGAAAAATGCTGCGTCTTGATGTGAATACTACGGCGGGTTCGTTAAACTATGGTTATCCTTCTACAAACCCCTACATCAATGAACCGGGTAAGCAAGAAATTTGGGCAGTAGGATTACGCAATCCTTGGAAATTTTCATTTAATCGTTTGAATGGCGACTTATGGATTGCCGATGTGGGGCAAGATGTTATGGAAGAAATCAATCGTGTGCAAGCTCCTTTACCCAATTCCGGTTTAAATTTTGGTTGGAAATGCTTTGAAGGAACTTCCGTATTCTCTTCTTGCGCCAATACCTCGGGCATGATCGCTCCTTTTGCTGAATACAGTCATGCCGCAACAGGAGGTTGTTCAATAACAGGAGGTTATGTGTACACAGGAACCTTATATCCCAACATGTTGAATAAATATTATTTTGCGGATTTATGTCAAAACCGTATGGGAATTCTCAATATTGCAACAGGCGCTATTACCTATACGCCGTATTTCAATGGAAATAATTTCTTCACTACATTTGGAGAGGATGTTAATGGTGAATTATTCATCACCGGGGGAAGTACAATTTTTAGAATTACAGATACTTCGCTTCCAAATGCACAATTCGTAAACGTAGGAATGGCTGTTGCTCCCAATCCGACCCAAGGAATGTTGCAATTGCGCAATACCCATTTAAGAACCATTGACCGCCTTCAATTAGTGGATATTACTGGGAAAATAATTCAAACATTTCAACCCCAAACGCTCGCAATACAAGATTTGGATTTAAAAGGAATAGTGTCTGGCCTTTATTTTTTACAACTCGAACTGGACGGAAATCGTTATACTGAAAAAATTATTATTGAATAAAAAAAGCCCTTCAAATGAAGGGCTCCTTTTTCTATAGTAGTCGCTTATTTTTCTCCCATTTTTCGTTCCAATTCGGCTTGGAATTCTTCCATCACGGGTTTTACTGTACTTTCAGGTAAATCAGCGATGCGGATATACATTAAGCCATCCACGGCATTATTAAACAAGGGATCGACGTTGAATGCCACCACCCGTGCATTTTGCTTAATATATTTTTTAATTAAAACCGGTAAACGCAAATTCCCTGGTTCAATTTCATCAATAATTTTATCGAATTTGTTCAAATCGGCTTCGGCTTCATTGAATACAAAATCTTTATCGGCATCTTTCAACTTGACTTTGTATTCCATTTTCGGATGAATATACTGCGCCACATACGGATCATAATAATGCGACTTCATGAACTCAATCATCAGCGATTTTGAAAACTCCGTAAATTGGTTGCTAATACTCACCCCACCAATCAAATATTTATGTTCTGGATGACGTAATGTTGTATGTACGATACCTTTCCATAATAAGAATAAAGGCATCGGTTTTTGTTGGTATTCTTTAATAATGAAGGCTCGGCCCATTTCAATCGACTGGGACATCATCGAATGCAATTCGGGTTCGAAACGGAACAAATCATTCAAATAAAACCCGTCAATTCCGTACTGCGGGAAAATTTCGCTACCAAATCCCATACGATAAGCACCCGCAATTTGTTGGGTTTCTTCATCCCACAAGAACATGTGTTGGTAGTATTTATCGAATTTATCCAAGTCCAAGGATTCGTTGGTTCCTTCACCCACTTCGCGGAACGTAATTTCGCGTAAGCGGCCTATTTCATGTAAAATATTTGGAATTTTATCTGCAGAGACTAGGAAAACTTCATAGTTTTTACTTTGCAACAATCGAAAATCACCTTTTCGAACTTCAGCTATATCCTCGAGTATCTTATCATGATTGGCGGGATGTGCAATTTGCTTAACGTTTTTGGCAGGCTTCAAACCATTTAACGCTTGAAACTTACTTTCATCGTCAAAAGAATTGGCCAACATATAGGTTTTGCGACGTAAAAATTCGCAATAATCGTCTAAATTTTCGTGCTCATTTTGCTCGTTCACCGAAATTGGCTTCCCGATACGCACTTTTATCGTACGGTCTTTTTGGGTCAGCAATTCGGAAGGCAACTTGGCGGTGCGCAACGTGTCACTGATTTTAGATAATCGATAAAACAACTTGCTGTTTTGCGCGTGAAAGTAAATCGGAACTACAGGAACCTGGGCTTTTCGAATCACTTTGATTGCACCTTCTTCCCATTCTTTATCCACAACAAGTTTACCGTCTTTGTAGGTTGAAACTTCACCAGCAGGAAACATCCCTAAAGGTTTACCATCACTTAAATGGCGTAAGGTTTCTTTGATACCCACCACACTCGACTTCGCGTCTTTATGATTTTCAAACGGATTCACCGGCATAATGTACGGCTTCATCGGTTCAATACGATGCAAAAGGAAATTCGCAATAATTTTGAAATTGGGTTCGCGCTCCAACATTAATTTCAACAATAAAATCCCATCAATTCCCCCCAGCGGATGGTTGGAAATGGTAATGTAAGCACCGTCTTTGGGCAAACGTTTTAAATCTTCTTCAGGGATTTCAAATTTGATTTGGAATTCGTCCAAAATGGCATTCAAAAACTCCAATTCGCTCAAATGTTTATTGCGATCATAGATTTTATTCAGCGTCGAAATTTTAAGTGTTTTCATCAGTAACCAACCTGCAAACGTCCCGAATACACCGTATTTGTCCGCTTTAATTGCCTTGGCTACTTCTTTCGCTGTGACTAAACCCATTTACTTCTACTCTTGTGTGTTTATTGTGAAAAAACAAAGATAACAATTCTTACCAATAGCGATTTTAAAATTTAGTCTTTTACCAAAAAAAGGTTAAACATTTATTATAATTTTTCCACATCACTCCTGCAGTTCGAGCGAAATCAGTATTTTTGAAGAAATGATAAAAGGAAACTCCGTTTTCCCGAATTTAAATCATCCATGAAAATTATCTCATACAATGTCAACGGAATTCGAGCGGCGATCACCAAAGGATTTCTTGACTGGTTACAACAAGCCAATCCCGATGTTATTTGCCTTCAGGAAATTAAAGCCACTGAAGACCAAATCCCAACCGATGCCATTACTGCGGCAGGATATCCCTTCCAATACTACTTTTCAGCACAGAAAAAAGGGTATAGTGGTGTGGCCATTTTATCTAAAATCGAACCGAATCATGTCGAATTTGGAACAGGCATCGAACACATGGACTTTGAAGGCCGCAACCTTCGCGCTGATTTTGGCGATGTGTCGGTGATGAGTTTATACTTACCCTCAGGAACCAACATTGACCGTTTGGATCATAAATTCAAATACATGGACGACTTTCAAGCGTACATTAACGATTTGAAAAAAAGTGTTCCTAATCTCATCATTTGTGGCGATTACAACATTTGTCACGAAGCCATCGATATCCACGATCCCATTCGCAATGCTACCGTTTCAGGATTTTTACCCGCAGAACGCGCTTGGCTAGATGCCTTCATGAAATCGGGATTCATCGACAGCTTCCGACATTTTAACAAAGAACCGCACCACTACAGCTGGTGGAGTTACCGCGCCAATGCTCGAAACAACAACAAAGGGTGGCGCATTGACTATAATTTGGTGAGCGAACCCCTGCGCGATCGTTTGCACCGTGCCGTGATTTTGCCCGAAGCCAAACACTCGGACCATTGTCCCATTGTAGTTGAAATTAACTGAACTGTATAACCTTCCCCAAACCGAAATAACAAGAAACAAAATGATTAAAAAAGTAACTTTAGGTCTGGCATTGTTAACTCTGTCAACCTCCTGCGTTTCCAAGAAAATCTATAACGAATTGGAAAACAAATACGCGGATCTGAAAAAAGAAAACCGTCAATTGGCCGACGAAAATGAAAATTTACAAAAAGCCAAAGGGCAACTCGAACTCGATGCGGCGAAACTTAAAGCCGATTACGACAAACTCAAAGCGGATCGCGATAAAATGCAAGCTGAATTGGTCGCTTCAGAAAAAAACATGAAAAACCTACAAGCCGCTTATTCCGCGCTTGAAAAAGATAGTAACGACGCACTAAGCAGCAACATTAGCAAGAACCGCGAACTTCTTGCTCAACTAGAAGCCAAAGAAAAAACCATCGCGGCCGAACAAGAACGTTTGAATAAATTACGCGCCGAATTGGAAGCCAGTTCGAAACGTTTGAACGAACTCGAAGCCTACATCGCAGCGAAAGATGCCAACATGAAAAAACTGAAAGACAATCTTTCCAAAGCCTTAAATGCGTTTGAAGGTAAAGGATTGACGATCGAACAGAAAAACGGTAAAGTATATGTTTCCATGGAAAACAAATTGTTGTTCCAAACCGGAAGCTGGGCCGTTGGTGTTGAAGGTAAAAAAGCAGTTGTCGAATTGGGGAAAGTATTGGCGCAAAACCCCGATATTTCCGTTTTAATTGAAGGTCACACCGATGATGATAAAATCTTAGGTACTATTGGCGGCGGTGTAGAAAGCAACTGGGATTTATCCACCAAACGCGCTACCGCAATCGTTAACATTCTCTCTGAAAATAAAGACATCAACCGTCAAAGTTTAACCGCAGCAGGTCGTGGCGAATATGCACCACTCATGCCCAACACAACACCTGAAGGTAAAGCGAAAAACCGACGCATCGAGATCATCCTCACACCAAAATTGGATGAAATTTCCAAAATGTTGGACGAATTATAAAACACAAAAGGGGCCGAATTTTCGACCCCTTTTTTGATTCTTGCCGTAGCAAAAAATCAACTCTCAACCTTAACCATTTATTTTAAAAGGAGCAGACGCCCTGTTTTCTATCTACGTATCTTCCCGCTTTTCGTTGCAATCTTTGCTTGCTCCGCCGCAAAGGATTTTTACTTCATTCGGGGCTAACCCTCAAAGGGTGTTAAATCGCGTAATGTAACCGAACCGAAAACACATTCAAAGGTCCTTTTCGATCGGTGTTATACCCCGGATTAAACAGTAATTGATAATCGGCAGTCAGGTATATTTGATGATGACTAAGATTGGCCGAGTAAAAACACTCCATTACTTGCTCACGTCCATAATGTACGTTCTAACTTGCCCTCTTAAAGCTTGGAGTGACCTCACCCCGACCGAATCAACCCTAGACTATTTCTTCCTTTTTAACTCTATTAAATACCCAGAAAATGATGGGGAATACCAATAAAGTTAATATTGTCGCGGAAATCAATCCACCAATAATTACAACCGCTAATGGTTTTTGAGATTCCGATCCAATTCCGGTAGAAAGCGCTGCAGGCATTAATCCAATTGCGGCCATTAACGCTGTCATAACTACAGGACGGGCTCTCACTTTCACTGCCTGCAAAATGGATGATTCCATGTCCATATTCGCTTTCAAATTTTTATGGAATTCCGAAATCAAAATCACCCCATTTTGGATACAAATCCCGAATAAGGCTATAAATCCAACTCCGGCAGAAATCCCGAAATTAATTCCGGTTAAATGCAAAGCCAAAATCCCACCAATCAAAGCAAAGGGAACATTAGCCAACACCAATGCCGCATCTTTGATTTTACCAAACATGATAAACAACAACACAAAAATCAAAATCAAACTCACAGGAACCACTTGACCCAATCGTGTAGTGGCACGGACTTGATTTTCAAACTCACCTGTCCAACCAATGGTATAACCATCAGGTAATTTGACGTTTTTATTTACATTCGCTTGTGCTTCTGCAATCGTACTTCCTAAATCGCGATCACGAACAGAGAATTTCACTCCGATAAACCGTTTCATATTATCGCGGTAAATAAAGGCTGGACCCGTAGCAGCTTTGATTTCAGCGATTTCTTTCAATGGCACTTTGGTATTGCGCAAAGTAGGCACCATCAAATTCGCCATATCATCCGAATTTTTTCGGTAATCTTTATCGTAACGAATACGGACGTCAAATTTGCGTTCGCCTTCATATTTCTGTGTCGCAGTTTTTCCGCCAAATGCCATTTCCAAAACCGCTTGTGCATCAGCAATTGACACACCGTACGCCGCCATTTTTTCTTTATCCAAGGTCACACTCAACTCGGGCTGACCGATGTTGCGTAAAATTCCAACGTCTTTGATTCCGTCTACATGCTCAATCTGTTTGATCACTTGATTGGAAATTTTATTCAGCTGATCCAAGTCGTCACCATAGATTTTCACGGCATTCGAAGCATTTATACCTGCCACCGCTTCGGCTACGTTATCGATAATCGGTTGGGAATAGTTATACCCAATCCCTTGGTATTTTTTCAATTTATGGTCAATTTCATCCACCAATTCGTCTACAGAAATTTTGCGTTTCCATTCGTCTTTGGGTTTCAAATTCACCTGCATTTGCACATAATAAAATCCGCTAGGGTCCGTACCATCGTTACTTCGACCCGTTTGCGATAACACCCCATTCACTTCAGGAAAACTGCGGATTTCTTTTTTCAAGACTTTCACCATTTTGACCGTTTCATCCAGACTCGAACTCATCGGTAATTTGGCTTCCACCCACAAAGCACCTTCATTAAGTGGCGGTAAGAATTCCGTTCCTAAAAACTTCGCCGAACCAAGTGTCACCACCAAAATCCCTATGGCTACCGTTAAGGATAATCGTTTGTGGTGAAATGTAAAGTTGAATCCTTTTTCAACTATACGGTTCCAGAAATCCACAAATTTGTTGTGTTTCTCTTTTACATTTTTGTTTAATAACATATGTGACAATACAGGCACCAACGTTAAGGTAAACAACAACGCTCCCAACAATGCAAATCCGAGGGTATATGCCAATGGAGAGAACATTTTACCCTCAACTTTTTGGAAAGAGAAAATCGGTAACAACGCCGTAATGATGATCATTTTGGAGAAGAAAATGGCTTTCCCCATTTCGGTTCCTGTTTTTTTGATCCAACCTCCTTTGGCGAGTTTATTAAATTTCTCCATTCCAACTTGTGTGGCCTTATGATCGAGCATCACAAAGAGCCCTTCGACCATGACGACGGCACCATCAATGATAATCCCGAAATCGACGGCTCCTAAGGACAATAAATTGGCACTCATGCCCATTAAATTCAGGCAGAAGAAAGAGAACAGCAACGCCAGTGGAATAATAATTGAAACAACCACCGTTGTTCTCCAATCAGCCATAAAAAGCAAGACCATTAAGGTTACCAAAAGAATTCCTTCAACCAAATTGTGCATTACGGTATGGGTACAGAATTCCATCAAATTATCTCGATCGTAGAAGACTTTTAACTCCACATCTTTGGGTAAAACCTTGGTTTGAAGTTCGTGTACTTTCTCTTTCACGCGCTCCAAAACTTGTGGTGTATTTTCTCCTTTGCGCATCACTACAATTCCTTCCACTACATCTTCATTATCATTCAATCCGGCCTGACCCACACGTGGCATCGAACCTTCATTTACCGAAGCAAGATTTTTTACCAAAACGGGATTCCCATTGTCTTGAGTAACAATGATATTTTCAATATCGGGAATAGACTGCAACAATCCAATACCGCGAACTACATAGGCTTGCCCATTTTTTTCAATCACATCACCGCCCACATTCAAGTTACTTTTACTTACGGCATCGTATACCTGGAGTGGAGTCAATTTGTATTTTTCCAATTTGCGGGGATCCACACTGATTTCAAAGATTTTGGTTTGTCCACCAAAAGCATTGATGTCAGCAACACCTGGCACAGAACGCAACGCACGATCGACTACCCAATTTTGAATAGTCAACAAGTAGCGAGAATCTTGGGTTTTGCTTTCCAATGTATAGCGGAAAATCTCTCCTGTTGGGCCGTAAGGCGGCTGTACTTCGGGTTCGACCTCTTCAGGTAAATTCACATTACGCAATTGGTTATTCACCTGATTACGTGCAAAAGTATCATCTACACCATCATCAAAAATGATTTTGATTACCGACAATCCAAACATGGAGGTACTGCGCACACTGGTTTTTTTCTGTAATGACGTCATCGACAATTCGATAGGCGTAGTTACAAAACGCTCCACTTCTTCGGCACTTTTCCCATTCCATTGGGTAATGATTATGATTTGTGTATTGGTTACATCGGGAAACGCTTCAATGGGCATATTTTTGAACGCCAAAAACCCACTGATGGCCATAATTCCCACCCAAAAAAACGTAAACGCTCTGTTTTTGAGGGAAAAAGCGATAATATTTCGAATAAAACGATTCATAGTGATTTTGGGTTTGGATTAGTCATTTAAGGCATCATAGAAATACAACTGATTGTGTGTAATCACCGTTTCTCCTTCTTTCAAACCAGAAGCGATATAAGCCACATCGCCCACTTGACGAAATACTTCCACAGGCCGTGTGTCCAATTGCGTTCGGGATTTGTAGACCATCACATAATTTTTGTTGTTGTCAAAAATTAAAGCAGACGCTGGAATCGCCAACATACTTTTGTTCTCTTTATAAGACACATTAATTGTGGCTTTACTCTCTGGCACCAATAACGACGCGGAGTTGTTCAACACCACACGAATATTCATGGCGTTGGTTTCGGGATCAATTACTTTGAAAATCTTGTCGACCTTTCCTGAAAACTTTTTATCGGGATTGGATAAAGTAGAAACCGAAGCGTCCATACCTAAACCCACTTGATTGATGTCGCTTTCGTTCACATTGGCAATTGCCCAAACATCGTTCGTGTCGGCAACGTCAAAAATATTGTCCGTGCGATCACTGCGCAATTGCATATCTTGGTTGATGTTTTTTTGAATCACATACCCGCTAATTGGAGCAACTACTTGGTAAATCGATCCCGGTTTCAGGTTATAGATTTTATACGTTTGTTGCATGCGATTCAACTGAGATTGTGCCACTGACAAGTCGCTCTTGGCTTGCAAGACATCTTTCTCTGTAACCAATTTGCCTTCAAACATTTCTTGGGCGACTTTCAGGGCATTTTTGGCCACCAAAACCTGACTGCGAGCATCCTGCAAATCCTTTTCATAACCCGCTGCTTCAGTACTGCGGATGGTGGCCATAATTTGTCCTTTTTTTACGTAATCACCCAATTCGACATAGACTTTTTCTACATTACCGCCCACTACAGGGTAGACTTCAATCATTTTGTTTTTATCGGCACTAATTTTCCCAAAAAAGCGCAATTCATTCCGTAATTGTTGTGGCGTTACGGTTGCGAATTTTGTCGATTTAAACATCACATCCGTGATTTGAAAGGCTTCTTTTTTTTCCGTTTCTTCTTTTTTCGAACAAGAAACCAATGCGACTAAGGAGGCAATAAGGGTATATTTTATAACTGTTGTTTTCATACGACTAGGGATTAAAAAAGTTTAGAGGCTGTGGCGTAGTTGAGCGTTTCACAGGCATTAATTAGGTTTTTATGAAACTGGTTTAATGTAATGACACTTTGGTTGTAGCTCTCCATGAAATCCGTAAACTCCAAAATGCTAATGTTACTTTTCTTGAAATTGGTATAAATACCTTGATAAACGGTATTCAAATCTTGCGCAATCGGACTGCGGGACGACACAAAACTGTCTTTCAATTCCCTATATTTTTGATAGGCTGTGGTCACTTCATTTTGAACTTCTAAATTCTTTTGTTGGTTTCCAACTTTGTCTTGATCCAATTGAAATTTGGCAATTTTGATATTCCCTTTATTTTGGTTCCAAAGCGGCAATGGAATTCCCAACGTCAAATTGGTTTGGTTGTTAAAAGCTCCACCGCGTTGATCATAGGCTGCACCCAATGTAATTGAAGGTAAGGCAAGTGATTTTTGCAATTTGATATTCCACGAATCGGCCTCCAACACTTTCTGACTGCGCAATACATCCGGACGATTGGTCATTGCCATTTGTTGTAACTGTTCGGGTTGATAGAGCAATCCTGCTTGGTAGACCTCCAATTCTTGATTGGTCGGTGCTGGAGTAAGTGTGCTATCATTTGAATTTAAAAGGGTAATGAGCACATTTTTGTTGTCTAAAATTTCGGTCATCAAAGCATTCCGATCATTTTTTAAACTCAAATACAAATTCTGTAACCGCACCAAATCTTTCAAAGCTACATTCCCTTTTTGTGTTTGTTCGGAATACGCATCGATAAGTGTTTTTAAATTATCCCGCTGTTTGTCAATTTCAGTAATGGATTGGGTATCGAAGTAAATCGCGAAAAAAGCCGTTCGCAATTGAAATTTTAAATCCCGAAGCAGTTGATCAAATTCCAATTGTGCGAGGGCTGCATTGGATTTGGCTAACTCAATTTGATTTTTGCGTTGGCCGCCAATTTTAATCACCTGTTGGATATAGGCTGCTTTTTGACCTTCTTTTCCCGCATTAAAAAACTTTTGATTGTTGTTGGGTGCCCAAGCATTGACTTCACCACCCACTTGTGGCAAATCCCAGATTTTGGACTGCATGACCGCAGCCTGCGCTTGATCAATGTTGTAATGACTGGCGAGAAGAATTAAATTTTTTTCTAAGAATTGACGTTCACAGTCTTGAAGCGTCAACTTTTGTTGTCCCATCATCCCGATGGAAAACAAAAAGAACGATAAATACGTGATGGTTTTCATATCGTAGGTTTTACGATACAAAATTTCGGCATCCACCTTAAAGTGACCTTACAACCGACTTAATTTTACCTTAAATGAAAATTTAGGCTGAAAAAACGATTTGAAATTGATTTTTGGTTCCTTCCGCAGTGTAGTGAATTTCAGCATTATGAAAATCTAAAATGCGTTTCACAATCCGCAATCCTAAACCGGAACCATGGATATTTGCAGAATTTTCTCCCCGAGCAAAAGGCTGAAACAATCGGTGTTGCTCCTCATCCGTTAAGGTTTTACCCGAATTGGTAACCGAGACAATCGTTGTGGTAGCATCGGGTTGCTGAATCAAAACCGTGGCTTTTTTATCTTCAGAATACAAGTAGGCATTCTTCAATAAATTCACAATCACGATTTGCAACAAAGATTTAAATCCGTGGATTTCAAAGGCATTTTCAACAGCCTCATTATCTTCCAACTCAAAATGCATGGTGAAATCAGGGAAGTTGCGTTGCATCTGACTGTAAGCATCAAAAACCAAATCATCTACGCGCAAAGTTTCCAATTTCTTCCCAATCTCATCCTGATTCAATTTGGCCAATAGCAACAAGGAATTGATCAAATCGGCCATTTGATGCACATCGTTATTAATGTTTTTCAAATACAATTCTGTTTCGGGTGGATGGTTGCCGGCATTCATCAGGTTTTCCAACTGCAAAGAAATTCGGGTGAGCGGCGTATATAACTCATGTGAAGCATTCGAAGTAAATTCCTTTTGGGTATTGAATGAAAACTCCAAACGATTCAACATTTGATTAAAAGCTTTCGTCAACAAATTAATTTCATCATGGCTTTGGTTTTCAATCAAATGAATATTTAAAGCATTCGCTGAAATGGTGGTAATCGTTTTTTGGAATTCATCCAAAGGCTGCAATAATTTTTTGATGAAAAAATAGGTGAGCAACCAAACCAAAGTGATACTGATGATATAGGTAATAATCAACGAATACAACAAATACTGCATTTTGGAATACCCATATTTATCTTGCGCCGAGATCAACACATAGTAATCCGTATTGTCAAATGGCAGATAAATCCCTAAGAGTTCTTGATCCCCATTGACTTTATAGAACGATTTTTCATTGTTCAACCGCACCAAATCGTCTTTGGTATACTTGATTTTGGAATCGTCCAAACTTTGATACACCAACTTATATTGGCCATCAAATACCAAGGTTTTTTCATTGTAGAGTTTGTTGATGGTATTTTGGTCGATTAATTTGAGAATCGTATTGTCAATTTCTTTAACTTCCAAAAGCAATTTTGCTGTCGTCAGGGCTTTTTCAGTCAAACGATCCTTGAATTCTTCTTTTCTAAAATTCGAAAAACTGATATAAATATACGTCGCTGCCAATCCGAATAAAATCGAAAAGGCGATGGACACGTTAATGGCAATTTTTCGTTTTAAAGTCATGCTTGTTCCGCCAAATAATACCCAAATCCAGGTCGGGTATGGATGAGTTTTGTTTCAAAATTTTTGTCTAATTTCTTACGCAAGAAATTGATGTAGACTTCGATCGTATTGAGATTACTGTCAAAATGATTGTCCCACATTTGCTCCGAAATGGAATGTTTAGATAGCGTTCGACCGTTGGCTTTGGCGAGCACAACTAACAGCTGATATTCTTTGGGTGTTAACTCAATTTTTTGCCCTGCGCGTTTGGCGGTTTGTTCCCGAACATCAATTTCTAAATCACCAATAACGATCAATTCTTTGGCTTCTTGGGGCTGACTGCTCCGGCGCAATAAGGCTTGAATCCGCACAAATAGTTCGTCAAAATGAAAGGGTTTGACCAAATAATCATCGGCACCCATGTTGAATGCATCCAATTTATCCTGAATATCACGATAGGCGGTCAACATCAAAATGGGTGTTGTAGCATCGGTTTCCCGAATTTTTTTACACACATCCAAACCATTGATTTTGGGCACATTGATGTCCAATAAATAAATATCATACCCGCCCGATTTCTGTTGGCGAAAAAAAATTTCTCCATCAAAAACAGCATCACATTCAAACTGCATTTGGTGTAAAAAGTGAACCACTTCTTTGGACAACACCAAATCATCTTCCATTAAAAGGGCTTTCATGAGTTTTTGGTTTTCAAATTTTTAACAAAAAGTAAAATTACATATTTCAAGTATCGCTTCGATTTATTTTTCAGGTTTGTTTAACAAAAGTTCGTGAACCGTCTTTTTAAGAAATGTGTACTTTTGTGCCTCAATCACCCAAAAATGAAATACACAACCCTTCCCCGCACCGATGTGAAAGTGAGTTCGATTTGCCTCGGAACGATGACCTTTGGCAATCAAAACACAGAAGCAGAAGCCCATGACCAACTGGATTATGCTGTCGAACGCGGGATTAATTTTATTGATACCGCAGAAATGTATCCTATTGGTGGCAATGCGCAAATCTTTGGAAGTACCGAACGCTTTATTGGGACTTGGATCAAGAAAATTGGGGCGAGTGAACGTGAAAAGTTAGTCTTGGCAACCAAAATTGCCGGACCCAATCGCGGGATGGAATACATTCGTAAGCCGTTGGATTTTTCCAAAAAGAGTTTGCATGAAGCGGTGGATTTAAGTTTGAAAAACCTCCAAACCGATTATATTGATTTGTACCAAATGCATTGGCCCGAACGCGTGATGAACATGTTTGGGAAACGCGGTTTAACCGAATTTGACGACCAATGGCAAGACAATATTTTGGATGTCTTACAGGTTTTTGACGGATTAATAAAAGAAGGGAAGATCAAACATATTGGCGTTTCCAATGAAAATCCATTTGGAGTAATGCGTTTTTTACAAGAAAGTGAGCGCCATGGATTGCCTCGTATTGTGAGCATCCAAAATCCATATTCCCTATTGAATCGCTTGTTTGAAGTAGGTTTGAGCGAATTGTGCTACCGTGAAGGTGTAGGCTTATTGGCGTATTCGCCTTTGGCTTTCGGATTTTTATCAGGGAAATATTTAAACGGCTATCCCGAAAATTCACGAATGAAGTTGTTTCCCAATTTCACACGCTACACCAACGAAAATTGTTTTACGGCAACACGTTTGTATAAAGAATTAGCCGAAGCAAACGGATTGACTTTAGTTCAAATGGCAGAAGCGTTTGTGCACAAACAATCCTTTGTAACTTCAACGATTGTTGGGGCTACAAGTTTAACCCAGTTAAAGGAAAATCTCGATGCTTTTTCGTCCGAACTCACGGATGAAGTTTTAGCAGGCATTCAGAAAATACAGGAATTACATCCGAATCCAGCACCCTAAAAAACAAAAAACCTGACGTAAGTGTCAGGTTTTTTTTATGTTATTAATCCTCCTCAGCAATTCGCTTTTTAAACGTTTCCCAGCTTTTGGAGGTAAGCATTTGTTTGTTGCCTATTTTTTTACCCTTTAAATAACTGAGTATATATTGAGCACGGTCTTCCGATTCAGGGTGGGTTGAAATCCAACCAAAACCGTCGGGCATTACGTCTTTTTGTGCCAATTGGTACATGAAATCAGCCATGGGTTTCGGGTTGATATTGGCTTTCATTAAATAATCCACCGCGGTTAAGTCGGCTTCTTTTTCCAAAGCCCGATCATACGCCGATGATGACAATGTTTTCAAGATTTCACGTATCAGTGCGCCATTTCCACCCGTAGCGGATAGCAATACCGACAAACCGATTTCTTTGGATAACTTTTGCATCACGTGATTCTTGCGAATGTGCGCAATCTCGTGCCCTAAAACAGCCTGTAAGGCTTCTTGCTTTTTACAATCTTTGACTAAACCGGTATAGACCACCAAATGATTATTCGGCATCGCAAATGCATTCACTTGACTATTACTTACTAAATGCAAATGAATCGAGTCTTTAGGGATGTCATTGGCTTCTAGGATAGGAGAAATTAAAGAATCCAAAGTTTTTTGTAAAGTATCATTATGAATAATGACTTCACTTTCTTCCACTTGTTTCCAAAGTACGTCGCCTAACTTACTAGCGGTATTCAGTTTCGTTTGTTTGATATCAAAAACTTTGATAAAATCAATTTGAGACAACCCGAAAAAGAGACCGAAAAATAAGGCTAACAGGATAATTCCTTGTATAATTACTTTATTGAGCTGTTGCATCGGGTTTACAGATTAAATTTGTTAAAGGACCAAAAAACCATAATTCGACATGTTTCCCTTTGCGTGTATTCACGGCTAAATAGATGGTCGAAATAAATTCCGTAATGTTAAAAAGTATCACGGTAAACAAATACGCAAAATAGCTTCCAGAAATCGGATAATTATAAAAAATAATATCGATGGTCCACCAGAAACCAAAGCTATTCATACACAATAATCCGGCTTGAGAAAACAGGGCTTGTGTACAATGCCAACGCACAAAATAGGTACCTTTTCGGTTGGCAATAAAAAAGAAAAACGTAGCTATTAAATTAATAATAGGCAACGGTAAACCCGCGACCAAAGCGACCAACGACATCAAATAACTATTCGATGCTTTTTCTGCTTCGTGTTCAGAGGGTTTGTAGGGAAAATTGAGATTTTGAATCATAGCTGTTTATAAATATTCCAAATCCAATTGGCAAGAACCAAGCCAATTAATGCGATTGCAATAGGGCGTTTACGAACTACCGCTTCTGTTTTTTGATAAAAAATAAAGAATCCCGAATTTCGAGTAAGCACATCATAAGCTACCCAAATTGGAACTACTGCCATCACCAAGGCCATAAAGTAACCGAGTGGGTTGGTGATTAAAGCTTTGTAAAATTCGCCTTGGTACAAATGTTTTATCGAACGGGTTGTACCACAAGACGGACAAGGATAACCGGTTGCATTCTTAAAAAGGCATAAACCAATACCGGTATCTGGATCTCTAAAATAACAATAAATAAAATAAAATAAACCCGAAATCGAGACAATCATGACGATAGTGTACAACCGATTTCGGGTCATATTTTTAAGCTTTTAGTATAAAGCGTTTTGGAATTTTTCCATGTTTTTCTCACGCGTTACACCCATGATCAAGAACCAGTCTACAATGTTCCAAATTCCTAATCCACCACAGGTTAATAACTTCGCAATCCCCAAACCTGTATCACCAATGTAAAAACGGTCGATACCTAAACCACCCGCTAATAAAGAGATGATTAAACTTGTTGTTGGGTCTTTGAATTGAGTCGTTTGAACCATAGCCCATTTTGACTCATCCAAACTTAATAAACGCTCGCGAATAGCAGGTAAATGATGTGCTTCGAAGAATTTAGAATTAGCCATCATGAACATGTCTACTTTTTGTGAATCCATAATTTTTGTTTTTAGGTTGATATAATTTTTCAGCTTGTCGGTTCTAAAGTAAGAAAATTATTTGAAAACTCGATCGATTGGTTCCCAAAGTTCGATTTTGTTTCCTTCAGGATCCATAATCCAACCAAATTTTCCATAGTCATACGACTGCGGTTCCCCCACTATTGTTACACCATTTGCGGCTAATTTTTCCAACAATCCTTCCAAATCGTATACTCGATAATTCAGCATAAAGGATTTTTCGCTGGGTTGAAAATAGTTCGAACCCGCATCAAATGGCGACCATTGCGTCATGCCGTCTTGCCCTTGTGCATCTTTCCACCAAAATGACCAACCGTAATCATCCACTGGGATTCCTAAGTGAGTTCCATACCATTCGCGCAATGCCTTTGGATTTTTTGATGTAAAAAAGAATCCGCCCAATCCTGTTACACGAGGCAGCTCTTGTTCCTTTTCATCCCACAAATCATAGTGCTTTTTAATTTTATCCACGATGGTTTGGGCTAATTTTTGATGGCTCTCAAAGGTCCAACCTGCAATGTGCGGCGTTAACAACACCTTTTCTGAATCCAATAAGTAATCTAAGGCTTCGGGGCGATTGTCATCCGTAAACAAACTTTCAAATGAGAGTTTTTCATACTCCAAAACATCCAAACCAGCACCCAAAATTTTCCCCGATTCCAAAGCCGCAACTAAGTCAGCCGTCACTACATTTTTCCCGCGTGAAGTATTGATTAACCAAAAGGGTTTGGCGAACTTTTGTATAAAATCAGCGTTCACCATTTTATCTGTTTCGGGTGTCCAAGGGATATGTAAACTCAACACATCTGCCTCAGTTTGTAAGGTTTGCAAATCGACTTGCTGTGCAAAAGCATCGCCTACATTTTCTTGAATATCGTAGCAAAGTACTTTCACTTCAAACCCTTGGAGTTTTTTGGCAAATGATTTCCCCATATTCCCATACCCAATAATCCCGACGGTTTTGCCTTCCAACTCATACCCGCGATTTCCCTCGCGCACCCATTGGCCTTGACGCACCATGCGATCGGCACGATTCAATTGATTCATAAGTGACAACAACATCCCCAGCGCCTGCTCACCCACCGCATTACGATTGCCTTCGGGCGCAGCAATTAAATGAACCCCTTTTTGGTGCGCATATTCGATATCAATACTTTCTAAACCGGCACCTACTCGTGCAATAAATTGCAACTGTGTTGCTGCATCGAGAAACGATTTGTCAATGGTAAAGCGACTGCGAATGACAATACCGTGGTAGTCAGCAATCTTAGCTTCAACAGCAGCTTTGTCTGAAGTATAATCGGCTTCATTCAAAAAACAGGCGGCTTCCAATTGTTCCCAAAGTAAGGGATGATTGGAGTCTAAATGTAAAATACGAATAGCGGTTGGTTCCAAAACATGTGTTTTTGATTCCAAACAAAGATAAGAAAGGGGAAATGGAAATGGAACTTAGAATCCTAAAATCAAACGTGCAATCGAGAAGTAAATTAAAATCCCGCAAATGTCGTTACTGGTCGTGATAAAGGGACCTGTAGCCAAAGCAGGGTCAATACCCATTTTATCCAATAACAAAGGAATAAATGTTCCAATCAATGAAGCAATGACAATTACTGAAATTAAAGCGACTGCGATGATTTCACCAATTTGTGTAGCATAGCCCAATAGAAAATGACTCCCTAAAAATAAGATGGTTGCTAAGATGATTCCGTTTAATAAGGAAAGTGAAATTTCTTTTAACAATCGATTCCAAAGGGAACCGCTGATGGAATTATTGGCCAAACCTTGCACAATAATCGCGGAAGATTGCACGCCCACATTACCGGCCATCGCGGCAATTAATGGCGTAAAAAAGAACAACTGTCCGTGTTCTTTCATGGCGGGTTCAAACAAACCTAACGTATGAACCGAAACGAATCCGCCAAACAAAGCCAAAACCAACCACGGTAAACGTGCCCGCGTTAAGTCCAAAATGCTGTCATCCGCCTCAACGTCTTGCGAGATACCTGCCGCCAACTGGTAATCTTTGTCGGCTTCTTCCTTAATTACGTCTACGATATCGTCAATGGTAATGCGTCCTACGAGTCGACCCATTTCATCCACTACGGGAATCGCTTCCAAGTCGTATTTCTGCATGATACGCGCCACTTCCGTGTTGGCTGTATTCACACGAACATAATCCACTTTTTTGATATAGACGTCGCTAATAGGCGTTTTGGTAGATGTCGTCAATAAGTCTTTCAGTGACAAACGTCCTTTCAAGCGGTTGTCATCGTCTACTACATAGATCGAATGCACGCGCGTAACGTGTTCGGCTTGCAAACGCATTTCTTTGACACAAGTGAGTACGTTCCAATTTTCGTTGACTTTCACCAACTCCTTCCCCATCAAACCTCCGGCGGTATCTTCGTCGTAGCGCAACAAATCCACAATGTCTTTGGCGTGCTCTACGTCTTCCAACTCAGAGATTACTTCTTCTTTTTTGCTTTGTGGGAGTTCGGCAATAATATCGGCCGCGTCGTCGGTATCGAGTTCGTCGATCTCTTCGGCAATCTCTTTGGCCGACATGCGTTTAAGAATCTTAACACGGAGTTCCTCATCGATTTCCATCAGCACGTCGGCTGTTTTCTCGGAATCAAGGATGCTGAAGATGTAGGAAGCCTGATTATCATCGAGTTCTTCCATGATCTCGGCGATATCGGCATAATGCAGTTCGCTAAGGAGGTCGTGTAGTTCACGCTCCTTATTGTGCAGAATCAAGTTGTTGATTTGATCCAGTAATTCTTTACTGATTTTAAACTGCATAGGCCTCAATTTTTCGGGTCAATTCGATAAAATCTTCGGTGGACAATTGTTCCGGTCGAAGGTCAAATATAGAATCTTCCCGCAAAGAATCGGGCAAATTTAAGGATTTTAAACTGTTTCTTAGTGTTTTTCTACGTTGATTAAAGGCAGTTTTTACCACATTGAACAACATTTTCTCGCTGCAGTCCAAATGGTATATGGGTTTACGGGTCAAACGAAGCACGCCCGATTTTACTTTTGGAGGCGGATTAAATACATCTTCCGATACGGTAAACAGATATTCAGCCTCATAAAAAGCTTGCACTAAAACGGAAAGAATCCCGTAGGCTTTCGTTCCTTTTTTCTCACATATACGCTCGGCGACTTCCTTTTGGAACATTCCTGAAAACTCAGGCACACGATCGCGCATTTCCAACATTTTAAAAACAATTTGGGTCGAAATATTATAGGGGAAATTCCCTGTGATCGCAAATGGCTTGCCGTCAAATTCTTTATAAAAATCGTGTTTCAAGAAATCTTTAGACAGAATTTTTCCGTGTAATTTAGGATAATGTTGCTCCAAATACGCAACGGATTCCGTGTCAATTTCAATGACATGCGTGTCGATATCTTTTTCCAGTAAATATTTGGTTAACACACCCATTCCGGGACCGATTTCCAACACGGTATCATACCCTTCTAAGGTCAAGGTATCGCCAATACGACGGGCAATAGTCTCGTCAGTCAGGAAGTGCTGACCTAAATGTTTTTTGGCTTTAACTTGATTCATGGGTGAGTTTTTAATTATTTTGAAAATGTTCCGAAATCAGTTGCAATTCCGTGCGGAACGCCAACATTTTCTCGCCAAACAAACGTTGTCCTTCATCGCGTAAACGAGCAGAATCCTCATCGTAATAGCGTTGCAACGTTTCAATGCTGTCGGTTGTATATTGAATGGCATAGGTTACGCCGCCCATTTCTTCTTCGACCAAAACTTTGACCATACGGGCCGATGAAAATTTGCCTGTGGCCAAAACGTCGTTGATATGTTTGGTTTGCATCCAGCGCATCCATTGGTCATGAACGCTTTCGTGAATATTAATGGTTACATTATATAAAATCATATATCCTCTCCAATTCTTAAATGGAAACTCCCATTTAAAATTTATAATTCAACATTTGTAATAATCTCCTTAGAGTTCTTTATCGCCGCGCAAACGACGGTATTTCTTTTGCGCATCGACAAAATAAATACTGTCTTCCCGATTCAAAATAATATCTTCATAGAGCGGCTTTGCCTTTTCGGTATCGCCTGTTTTATTGTATAATTCCGCAGCAAAATAGGTCGCTTCATCTACATAAATGCATTCTTTATGTTGGTCGATAATTTGACGATAACTCGCAATAGCTTGTGGAATGTTATTTTGCTCTTCTTCCAATTTCCCGATTCGCAACAAGGTAACGGGTTCGATTTCTTGCCCTTTGTGTTCTTTTAAAATGACTTGAAACGCTTGAAGTGCTTCTGCTTTTTTATTTTGGTACACCAAATAATCGGCACGGGCAAATTTCTTTAAAGCCGTTTGGGTGGAATCGGCTACAGTATTATCGCTGATCAACAAATACAAATCCATGGCGTCATTAGCGATAAGCTGGGTAGATGCCGACTTCAATACATTCAATTGGTGCTCGGCCCATTTAAAGTCCGCTTTGTAATAACTGGTTTTGGCAACACGCAAACTGGCTTCTTGTCCGGTAGGATTGTTGCCCCCTTCATTTTCTACTTGTGCGTAGTAAATCAAGGCTTGATTGAATTTTTCTTCCAACAATAAAATATCGGCTAAATCCATTTTGACCTCAGCAATTTCCTCGCGTTTCAGCGGCATTTCCAAAGCATTTTTCAAAATGAACTTGGCGGTTTCAGTGTCTTTTTGCTGAAAAGCGGAAAATTTAGCTTTCAATTGCAATAAAGAAAGTGAATACGGACTCACACCAAATTGCTTGATTCGATTGTCAAGTTCTTGAGCAATGGCAGGGAATTCAGCAGGTTGTGCCTTTTTGATTTGCAATTCAATCAAGTAGGTATGTGCCTTTATTTGTAAATCTAAATCTTTAGTATTCTCTAAAATAAACGTGAGAATTTCTTTTGCGGCCTCTTCATCATTTTCACTCATGGCCAATTGTGCCAAATTCACAATATTTGAAAAGGATTCCGGACTGCGTTTGTAAATCGCTTTTTGTTGAATAAACGCTTTGCCGTATTCTTTTTGTTGCACATAAAACCAACTTAAGAAATCATTCCAAAACAAATCTTGTGTTTTCTGAATGCGCCCTAACAAGGCCTTGCGCAAAGCATCATTGAAGGTCACATTGGCTTCTTCGTTCATAAAACGCGACAGCTGGTTTTGCACCATCACTAAACTATTTGGATTATTGAATGATTCGGTCAAGAATTTTTCAATCATCGTATCCAAGTCGCCTTTTTGTCCATAAAGCAATGCCAATTGGTAATTGAAATTGTATTTGGGTTCGATGGTCAACGCCAATTCATAGGATTGTATGGCATAATCGGTCAAACTTTTTTTATCAAATGCATAGGCAATTTGAAAGACCTCATTGTGATTTTTACGAATCTTTTCGAGTGCTTGTTCGTAATATTTCTTGGCTTTTTCGGTGTTTTTTTGCAATTGAAAGTTGTAGCCTAATTCCACCAAAAAACTCCCCTGCTTATACATTTCCAAGCGTTCCAAAATCAATTTCTCCGCTTTGTCAAATTGCTGCAACTGCTGGTAACACTCGACGGTGCGCTGAAAGTAATTGAAATTATGCGGTTGTGATTTTAATAAATCTTCAAAACTAACCAATGCTTTTTCAAACTCCCCACGGTCAAAGTAATTTTGTGCCAACTGCTCGTTTTGAGCAAAGGCATTACAGGAGATTACGAAGGCAATAAAAAACAAAAATCGTTTCATAGGATAAAAAAACAATGTACTAAAATAACACAAAAAGTGTCAGTCTAGTACATGTTTTAAGGTTTCTTAACGAATATTAGTTGATAATATCAAATCCAGTGTAAGGACGCAAAACTTCTGGAATTACAATTCCTTCAGGGGTTTGATAGTTTTCGATAATCCCAGCCATTACGCGTGGCAAGGCTAACGAACTTCCATTTAGCGTGTGTGCCAATTGTGTTTTTCCGTCTTTTCCTTTAAAACGCAATTTCAAACGATTCGCTTGGAAGGTCTCAAAATTTGACACCGAAGAAATTTCTAACCAACGATCTTGGGCTGTAGAAAACACTTCAAAGTCATAAGTTAACGCAGAGGCAAAACTCATGTCACCACCACACAAACGTAGAATGCGGTAAGGCAATTTCAATTCGCGCATGATGTTTTTCACGTGTTCCACCATTCCATCTAAAGCGGCATACGAATTATCCGGGTGTTCGATACGCACGATTTCCACTTTATCAAATTGGTGCAAACGGTTTAAACCACGAACATGTGCGCCATACGAACCTGCTTCTCGGCGGAAACAAGGGGTATAGCCTGTACATAAAATCGGCAAGTCGTTTTCACTCAACAATTCGTCACGGAATAAATTAGTAACCGGTACTTCAGCAGTCGGAATCAAATACAAATCATCCAAACCTACGTGGTACATCTGACCTTCTTTATCGGGTAACTGACCTGTACCGTAGCCTGATGCTTCATTTACTAGGTGAGGTACTTGGTATTCTTGGTAACCGGCTTCGGTGTTTTTATCTAAGAAATAGGAAATCAAGGCCCGTTGCAAACGCGCACCTTTTCCTTTATACACAGGGAAACCAGCACCGGTAATTTTTACGCCCAATTCAAAATCGATGATATCGTATTTTTTCACCAATTCCCAATGCGGTAAAGCCCCTTCATGCAACACGGGAATGTCGCCTTCTTGGAACACATTCAGGTTTTCTTCTGGAGTTTTCCCGTCCGGAACAATGTCCGCGGGAAGGTTGGGCAACAAATATAATTTCTCTGTCAATTGCGTAGCAAAAGCATCCAATTGTTCAGATAAAACTTTACTTTCTTCACGAAGGTTCGTGGTTTTTTGTTTGAGGATTTCCGCTTTGGCTTTTTCCCCATTTTTCATCAACATCCCAATGTCTTTGGATAGCTTGTTGGATTCGGCCAATACGTTGTCTAAGGACGCCTGCGAACTGCGACGTTTTTCATCCAATTGTAAAATCTCCTCTACGATACCTTTGGCATCCATGTGCTTGCGGTTCAGCGCCGCAATTACCTTCTCAGGATTTTCTCGAATAACAGCAATCTGTAACATGTGATTATGGGTGTTAAATTTCAGTGGGCAAAGTTAGGGAATTGCTTCCGATAATTGTTTATGTAACAAAAGGCATTTTTTGTTTCTTGAACTTTTGAAATTTGGCAATTTTTCACTGCTTTTTAGGAGTTGATTATCAATTGTATGCCGTTATTTTTCATACATTCGCAAAAATTTTTGAATAAACCCATGAAAAAAATCTACTTCCTTCCTTTATTGTTAAGTAGTGTTTTCGGAATTGCACAAACCAATTCTGCCGAATTCAACGAAATGGTAAATGCAGAGCGAAAAGCGGCGGCGGCCACGATGAGTGTTGCCATAAATCCCAATACTGCAAATTACGATGTTACCTATCATAAAATTGAATTAACCGTTAATCCATCCTCACCAACCGTAAGTGGAAAAGTAACCACTACGTTTACAGCACTTCAAAACATGAATACGGTTACATTTGATTTGATGAACGAAATGACCGTGACGGCTGTCAAACAAAATACAACCAACTTAGCCTTTGTACAAAATGCTTCGGAAGAATTGGTAATCACCTTACCCTCAACCGTTATTGCAGGCACCTCAGCCACGGTTGAAATCACCTATAATGGCACTCCGCCACCCAGCGGATTTGATTCGTTTGAAGCCACTACACATGCAGGAACACCTGTTATGTGGACCTTGTCTGAGCCCTTTGGCGCACGGGATTGGTGGCCGTGCAAACAAGATTTAAACGATAAAATCAATACCGTAGATATTTTCATCACAGCTCCTTCACAATATGTAGCGGTAGCCAATGGTTTGGAACAATCCCAAACGATAAATGGATCTTTAAAGACGACTCATTTTCACCACGGTTATCCCATTCCCGCCTATTTGGTTTGTTTTGCGGTAACCAATTACACAGTATATACCCAAACTGCGGGTACTCCTCCCAATACCTTTCCTATTGTCAATTATGTTTATCCTGAAAATTTCAATGCCAATACCCAAGCACAATTGGATGAAACAATTGGCATTATGGACTTTTTTGAAACGACATTTGAAACCTATCCTTTTCACACTGAAAAATATGGACATGCCCAATTTGGTTGGGGCGGCGGAATGGAACACACCACTGTTTCTTTTATGAATAACTTCAGTCGCCAATTAATCGCTCATGAATTAGCGCATCATTGGTTTGGCGATAAAGTGACTTGTGGAAGTTGGAAAGACATTTGGTTAAATGAAGGGTTTGCCACCTATTTAGCTTCTATGGTTATTGAAAACCTTGATGGCGAGTCGGCTTTTATTGCTGACAAAACCAATATGATCAACAACATTACCTCACAAACAGGAGGTGCCGTTTACTTAACCGATACTGAAGCGTTAAATGCCAACCGTATTTTCAGCAGTCGTTTATCGTATAACAAAGGTGCGATGGTTTTACACATGTTGCGCTGGAAATTGGGCGATGCAGTATTTCTTCAAGGACTTAAAAATTACCTAGCAGATCCAGCTTTGGCTTATAAATATGCTGAAACTCCCCAACTACAGGCGCATTTAGAAACGGTTTATGGAAGTAGTTTGACCGAATTCTTCAACGATTGGGTATACAATCAAGGCTATCCCATTTACAGTATTACTGCTCAAAACTGGGGCGGTGGTCAAGCTAAAGTTACTATTAATCAAACCCAATCCAATGCGAGTGTCACTTATTTTGAAATGCCTGTTCCCGTTCGTTTGACTGGAAGTGGGGGACAGACTTTGGATGTCGTATTGAACAATACCTTTGATGGAGAAGAATTTTTGGTTAATGTTCCGTTTACAGTAACTGGAGTACAATTTGACCCTAAAAAACATATCATCTCTAAAAATAGTACGGCTACTTTGGGGAATGAGACTTTTGTCAACAGCAATGCGTTGGCGGTATATCCCAACCCCACTCATCAAACCGCCCATTTGCAAATGCCGAATGATTTTACCTTAGAGTCCGTAACAATCTTTAATGCTTTAGGACAAATGGTTATGAAAACTTCAGCGTATGATTGGGACATGAGTGCATTAGCCAACGGAACCTATCAAGTGCGGATTACCACAAATGAAGGAGTATTTCATAAAAAATTGATAAAAAACTAGAATTCATTACACGCTTAAAAATTAAGGGGACAAAAAACACTATTTTTGCGCCTCATTGAATTAGGAAAAGGATACATGGAATTTGTAATTAAATTATGCCAGTTCTTACTGAGCTTATCGATACTTATCGTTCTTCACGAATTAGGGCACTTTATTCCCGCCAAATTATTTAAAACCCGCGTTGAGAAATTTTACCTGTTTTTTGACGTCAAATTTTCATTATTGAAAAAGAAAATTGGCGAAACCGAATACGGTATTGGTTGGTTACCTTTAGGTGGATATGTCAAAATTGCCGGTATGATTGACGAATCAATGGATACCGAACAAATGCAAGGCGAGCCACAAGCTTGGGAATTTCGTTCTAAACCCGCTTGGCAGCGATTAATTATCATGCTAGGAGGTGTGATAGTAAACTTCATTTTGGCCTTTGTTATTTATATTGGTATGACCTTTTACTACGGCCAAGAATACATTGCCAATACGGATTTAAAAGACGGCGTTTGGGTTACAAATCCTGTACTAGAGAAAGCTGGACTTCGCAACGGAGATAAAATTGTGAGCATTGATAAAGTACCGATGCAACGATATAATGAAATTGCGGGTCATTTAGTCTTGGCTAAAGAAATCACCATCAACCGCCAAGGAAAAGATACGGTGCTGAAAATGCCTGAAAACTTGATTGATCAATTGATGAAAACGGAAAAAGGGGCATTGGTCAACTTGCGCATTCCGTTTATTATTTCAGAAATCCAAGCTAATTCTCCAAACAAAACAGTTTTTAAAGAAAAAGATATTGTTACTGAATTTAATGGTCACAAAATTACTTATGTGGATGAAGTATTGCCACTTTTAAAAGAAAACAAAGGCAAAACGATTCCTGTGGTTGTAAAACGAAATAATGTGGATACGCCACTTAATGTGAACATCAACAAAGAAGGAAAAATGGGCATTGCCTATGCGTCCATGTTACCGGTAGAGGATATGGAAAAAATGGGACTATACACCATCCAACATGAAAAATTCAGCTTTTTCGAGTCGATTCCGATTGGAATTGAAACCGGAATGAATCAATTAACGAGTTATGGTCGCCAACTAAAAGCGATTTTTAACCCGAGTACAGGAGCTTACAAAGGTGTCGGCGGATTTGGTGCTATTTTCAAAGTTTTCCCATCTACTTGGAGCTGGCAAGCCTTTTGGGGTATTACTGCGTTCTTATCGATCATGTTGGGTGTAATGAATTTATTACCGATTCCAGCCTTGGATGGCGGACATGTTATTTTCTTATTGTATGAAATGATTTCCTGCCGTAAACCCAGCGATAAATTCTTGGAAAAAGCGCAAATGGTTGGTTTTGTGATTCTTATTGGATTGCTCCTATTTGCTAACGGTAACGACGTGTACAAAGCCATTTTTGGAAAGTAAATTTTTTTGATTTTTTTTCGAAAAATGTTTGCATAAATGAAATTCCGTCTTATCTTTGCAACCGCTTAAAAGATATAAAATCTTCCTCCTTAGCTCAGTTGGTTAGAGCATCTGACTGTTAATCAGAGGGTCCTTGGTTCGAGCCCAAGAGGGGGAGCAAATTGAAGAAAGAGGTCATTTTTGACCTCTTTTTTATTTCTACCATTTTGCAAAACCTTACTGGCATTGAGAAGAAGTTCTATTGGAGTTGTGAATTTAGGTGTTGCAACTTTTTTTTCTTCAAAATATAACTTTTCTGAAAAGATGCAGCCAAGAATCTTGTTTTTAGTTCTACCATCCACCGATTTATAAAACCCGACCAAATCTTCCAACATAGGAACTTGTTTATCCAAATATTCTCTGAAAGGAGAGAATACTTCTTGAAGTTCTTGAAGTTTGTTTTTCTCATTAAACAAACGAGTATTGATATTGTTTTTTAGGTCTTGATACTCTTGTGCCGGAAGTTTTCCATCCATATATTGTTCTTCAACAAAAGACCTTCTTTTATTTAATCTTTCAATCTCTTCATTTGACTTTTGAATATTCTTTTTTCTGTTTATATCATCATTCTCAAACAAACCTTTTAATGCGGTTCTGTAAGTAGATAATAATTGTGCAGAGAATTGAATATTAGACAAAATTCTTTCAACCTGATTATGGACATCTTCAATTGGGTATCTATCACACTTAACGTGGGGTTTAGTGCAGATGTAATAATGGAATTTATTACCACTTCTTCCTGTTGAAGCATAAGCAGACAAAGTTCTCCCGTGAGTTGGACAATATAAATGACCTTTTAACGGGTATAAGTTCAACTTTTCACTTTTGAAATCCATATTTCTCTTCCTTCCGTTGAGAACATCATTTGCCTTGGCAAATAATTCTTCCGATACAAGTGCAGGATGTAACCCTTGAACAATTTGTTCCGGGTCATTCCCTAATGCTCTAACCAATATTTTACCGGAGTATGTCAGATTTCTGATGATGTTAGGAAATTGATTTTTTGACAACTTCATTCCTTTTCCATTTAGCCAACGCCTAACTTCATCAGCCGTATATAAACCCGAAGCCATCTTTTCAAAACTTTCACGTATTAAATCCGCATCCTTACTAAACTCTAATGTTGCATCCTTTCCAACTCTAACACATTTATAACCTCTTGGTGGTGTCCCGGTAAAACATCCATTAAGACGGGCTTTATGGGAACCCTCTTTTGAACGTTTTGATATTTTACGATTTTCAACCTCAGGGAGGGCGAAACCAATAGCTTGTAATAGCAATGCCTCGGGATTAGAATCATCTACTTGTCCTTCAACAAACTCAACTTCACATCCAATTTTTGATAAAGCAGTAATCTCTGCAAAAGACAATAACAAGTTTCTTGAAAACCTATCAGGACGAAGAAAAATAATGGCATCAATAGTTTCAGATTTTCGTTTTCTCTCTTGAACCATTGACTTAATCTCTAACCATTTTGGCCTGTTAAAATCTTTTGCTGAATAATCTTCTCTAAATGATTTTATGATGTTATAGCCTTTGTTATTACAATATCTTTTAATTATATCTTCTTGATATTCTAACGAATATCCTTGGTTTGCCTGTTCATCGGTTGAAACACGGGAGTAGCAGATTACATTTTTCATAATTAAGCAACATTAAATTTCAAAGTATGTGTATTATGGCTAAGTTCCATAATTGAGTTTGATTGGCAATCCTCTACTTTCTTTTTATGTTCCTTATGAAAGTTATACTCAATTGTAGCCATTTGAACTAAAAATGTTCTGATTGCATTAAGTTGGTTTTCATCTAAATTCACTACCTCGTTTTTGAGATTCTTTTTAAGTTCTGTGTTTGAAATCATATCTTTAATTTTTAAGCAACTTCTTTGTATTCTGATAATCTAATTTTGGAAGCAACAATATATTCCGGTGATGGTTCATATCCTATGTATGACCTTCCTTCACCGAGTTCCATTACACATTGACCCGTTGTTGAAGTACCAGAAAAATTATCTAAAATCACATCATTTGGTTTTGAAGTCAGCAATAGACAAATCGTTGGAACATCTAATGGGAATGTAGCTTGATGGTCTAAAAACACTCCTTCTTCTTCACATTTGTTTTTTAAATCAGTTGTTGAGGCAACACCTGTTTTTAAAACACCACCATAAAAATCTAATGAAGAGGTAAGTTTAGGACTTTCCTTAGTCGTTCCTATTGTAAAGGAGTTTGTCTCATCTTTACTTGTTTTTAACCAATCTTCATTATAGTAAAACTTGGTTGATTTAATGAAGTGAAAAATCGGTTCGTGTCTTCTCACGCTTCTCTTTCCTAATGTTGGACGAGGATTATGTTTCAACCACTGAAACTCGTCATTAAGACGAAATCCAATTGAATTCATCATTAAAACAAATCGTTGAGGGACTAATTGATATTCTCCATTTCTACAACAATCGTTTATATTCACAAACAAACTCCCATCATTTCTTAATACTCTATAAACCTCTGTATAATGTTTTTTTAGATTGTCTATATATTCCTCAATAGTATCCTCTTGACCCAATTGTTTTTCATCCAATTGATACATTTTCATAGTCCAATATGGGGGTGATGATATACTAACATTTACAGATTCATCCTCCAACTCTTCCATAGTTTCAGATGACTTATTGTAGATAGTTATGGAACCATTTTTGTAATCACCGGCTTCAACATTTGACTGACACTTACTTTTTGTTTGAAGGAGTTTAACCTTCTTATAAACCTTATTCAAAGATGATTTTCCATTATCTATCTCATTAAAATACTCCTCCAATTTAGTTGGTTCATTAGGAAACAATTCTCCACACATTAAACCTATTGAGTTTAACTTGTTTTGAGTGTCTTTGGGAATAGACGATAGAACTTTATCTCTTTCCTTTTTAAGTTCTTTTAATTCGGAAAATAAGTCAGTTCTATTTCCTTTTTTAAGAGGGAATAGAGTTTTGTAAAACTCCATTTCTTTATATTTATCCATTGAAGATTTCTCTCTCTGAACATTAGATGATAGTGACACCAAACTCATATCGTCTTTTAAATGAATAAAAAATACAGGTACCAAAGGAAGTTTTAATTCAAGGGCAATCATATGACGTAAGTTCCCGGACACAATAATGTTGTTGAAGGAATTAACGATAAGGGGGGTGATAATTCCCATAACTTTAATATTCTCTTTCATCATCTCATAGTTTGTCGGGATTAAATAAAGTTTTTCAGTTTCAAGGTTTCTGAAAATTGTATGCGGAGATACATACTCAATTTGTGAAGGATTGTTAAATTTCATAGTTTATTACTTTAACCTTAAATTAAAAACAGAAGTAAAGTTGTCTTTAATTCTCGGGTACAAAGCTATGTCAAAATTCAATACATTGCAAATAAAATGTAATGTATTATTGTTTTTTTAATTGAAGAAAATAAAAAAGCCACTATTTTAGTGGCTTGAGAGAGATGTTAAATTATAATGTATAATCTTTTCCGTTGATATCTTTTAGTTCCAATGGAACTTTTGAAGCTAAATATTCGTCAATTTTTTGTTTAGCAATCAGATGTATATTACTTTCTTCTAATCCCTTTGGAAAGTCATTTAAAGAGCCTATATAAACACCTATATGAGCCGGTTTCCTGTATTCACCTTTATATTTGAATTGCCATTTAACTCTCGCTAAAATACTTCCTTTTGCATCTCTATTTTTAACGACGAACAACTTATAAGTATAATCAAGTCGGTATTTTAACTCTTCAATTTTTTCTTTCCAAAAAATGTAAGCCTCTATAACTTTTTTATTGTCTTTACATAAACTTTCAAAAGCAGATTCAGCAAGTGGTAATAAGGCAATTTCAATACTTGACTTTGATGAATTCAAAGATTTATCTCTAAAATCAAAGTTTTTTATTTTTTCATTTTTCATATTACATTGTAAATATTTTGCAATGTAGTAATTATTTGTTTATATCCAAAATCTGAATGTTGGTATCTAATACCCCCCTGGGGGTGGGTGTTAATAATAATGGACGTATCCCCCTTCCTGCCCCCGGGGTATAAAGTTCAAATATGAAGGGACAATCCCCTCTATAAATCATACCCTCTTCAAAAAAAAAATCTCATTTTCAAAAAAAATTCTGCCAAAAAATTCCAAATACTTGAACTTTTAAAGTGTTTAAACTATTTATTATTAAAGATATATGGAAACAATTACTGATTTATACGGATTTAATACACAATATGACGAAGAAGGGAACATTGAAATTTTAGATATGTGTGATTATCCGGGAGAATCAAAAAATTGTTTTGATTTTTTTAAGCACTTGGAATTATATAATATCTACAAAAGCGGTATTGATTTTCCAATAAATCTTAAACATTGGTCTGTTACCATTACACCGGATGATGACGAAAAAATTAAGAAGTATTACTGTATAGATGGGCTCAAACTTGTCTTGGAAGAAAATATATCAAAACTCAAAGACACAACAACATTTTTCAAAGTAGAGATATCATTCCCCCTTGGGTCATTGTACCCGAATCTAATTTTTCACTTCTATCATAATTTAATAAATGAAGGGGGAATGTATATCATTGATGAACTTGATATGTTTGAAAGCATAATCATCCAATATGACACGAATCCATTCACGGATGATAGAACAGAAGTACTAAATAAACTTGTGAATGTTGCAGAACTTCAACAAATACTATTTTTCCCGGTAGAACTTATCAGGTTTGATGAGGAGGGAGAAATTATGGTAATGGAACAACATTTATTAGCTAAAAAGACCTGTAAATAGTCATTTTACCTGTACCATAATTCAATTTTATTGCTGGGAAACCTGACTATTTTTTATCCGGAAACCCAAAAATAAACCTAATGAGGTTAAAAAAGATAATCCCTTGATTAAAACAACACTAATAACTAATGAATAAAAAGGAAGAAAGTATTAAAGTCACCATAGAAAACTACCAAAAAGATAGTATAAATTCAAACTTTGTTCTCGTTGTTATTAGCTATAAAACTGAGGATTTCTTTAAACACAACCGGTCTATCTCAAAGTTCTACCAAAAACTTACAAATTCCAAAAGTTCGGTGGGTAAACTCTCCAACAGGGATTGGTTTAAAAATATTAAAAATGGATTTTATAAATTTCAAGAGACACCTGAAACAACGATAATTTATATTGCTTTTGAACCAAAAAAACTACTTAATAAGTTAGACCTTAAAACTCGAATAAAAAAGATAAAACCATTCCCCGAGTCCATAGTTATTGGGATTAATGATTTTCAACTGTTGAATAGGTACTTTTTAAAGCTTTTTGACTACAACTCGGGTGTAGAAGTTTTCGGTAACTTGAAAAGAAAAAAACCACAGATTTTTTAGGTCTGTGGTTTTTGAAAAGTAACTTCATCTAACTATTTCTTCAAAACTTTAAAAGTTTGTTTTTTATCTCCTGCCTCAACAATTACAAAGTAAGTTCCTGTTGGTATAGAATTCATTTCCATTTGAACCTCATTTGAATTAAATGATTGTTTACTTACTAATTGTCCAAGTACATTTGTAATGCTTACAAGATTTAAATTTATTGACGATTTAATGTTTAAGATATCAATAACCGGATTTGGACTGTAAACAAATTGAATTTCATCAAAGTCATTACTACTCAAAGTAACTTGTACAATTACTGGAAATCTATTTTGACTTTCGCATCCGTTTATTGTTTGTGAAGCATAATAGGTCGTGCCATTTATAAGTAGTGTATTCAAAGGTAATGGTGTTCCTCCAAATGGAGTTGAATACCATTGTATGGATTGCCCCGTAACAACCAAATTTGACAAAGTTGAACCTTGAATCATTGATTGATTTATAGAACCCGTTGGTGGAGGTGTAGAATTTACAACAATAGTCATAGTTATGCCACTTGCACAAAAAAAGCTGTCGGGTAAAAAAACATAATCAGTTGTAACCATATTATTTAATGATGGTGACCAATTCCCTGTAATACCTTCAATAGAAGTTGTTGGTAAAGGGTTTAAAATTTCACCTGCACAAATTGGACTTACAGGATAAAAAGTGGGAATAATCATTGGTATAACATCAATATATCCGACATAAGAAACTGACTGAGAACAAAATCCTGTTGCATTAATTGTGTAATTAAAAAAACCACTTTGATTTGGAGGTCCGCTAATAGTCAACATTCCTGAATTATAATTTGTCATCAACCCTGCTGGTAATCCTGTAACAGTGACACTGTCAGCATTAATAATGGAATAAGTTATGTTTTGTATAAACGTATTTTGACATACTTGTACCAATGGAGAATTAGAAGATGATAAAACTATTTCCGGTGTTTGTTGATTTACACTAATTGTTATATACTTTCTACAAGTAACTCCATTTGTAGTTATATCTACCCAATATTGGGTTGTTGTAGTTGGATTAACACTTATTGTTTGAGTTGTTGCTCCTGTTGACCATAAATATGTGGAAAATGGCAAGCCTGAAACGAACCTTCTAATTGGTCGTACATAGAGTTCATAAGATTTATCATATTGATAAAAATTTCCTCCACATTCAAGACAATAATGACTACCACTTGATGTTGTCAATTGAGTACTTGTCCAATACAAAGTCCCTAATGTCGGAATTGGTCCTACATTAAAATTACCTAAATTATTTAAAATCAAATTTTGATGAATTTGAGCAAACTCATTTTGTGAAGGTAAATACCAATCATCATATCCATTTATAGAATAATCAAGACATCTTTTTGCCGCAATTGTTGAAGTTAAGCAAGATGCAACAATTGCATTTGTATTTGACAAACCACTTCCAATAGATGTACTTGTAGCACCCGAAACATTAACATTAACACATCCCCAACTACTATTTTGAATATTTGAAGGTGCGGCCTCCAAATATCTCCATCCATTTATTACACTCCCTTGGTCATAAAACACATAACCTCCCGATGGGCCTATTGAACCTACTGAAAAATTAGAGCTTGTAGATGCTCCCGAGGATGCTGTTAAAGTAGTTGATTGACCACTACATATTGTACTTGAAGAAGCACTAACTGTTGGATTATTCAAAGTTACAGTTACAGCCAATCTTGAACTACTTTCACAACTATTAACAGTTTGAGAAGCATAATAGGTTGTCCCATTTATAAGTGTTGCTGTTGATGGTAAAGGAGTTCCTCCTGAACTTAATGAATACCATTGTATATTATTTCCTGTTGCTGTTAAATTGGCAATAGTTGCATCTGTACATAAGGTTTGTGTAGTGTTCCCTGTTGGAGGTGATGGGGGTGTACAATTATTATAAAGTTGAAGAATCTCAGAATTAGTTAATGCTCTATTCCATAATCCAATATCATCTATTTTCCCCTTAAAATTATTTCCAATCAATAATGGAGCAGTTGTAGTGCAAGAACCGGGATTACCAATCCATACTTGTGAAGATACCAATTGACCATCTAAATAAAGTTTACCTCCATTAGAGTCAACAACAAAAACTATTTGCCTCCAATTTGTATTATTAACATTCCCTGTATAATTCATACCGACAGGATTATTGCAAATAGAATATCCTTCAATAACTCCGTTACAAGGATTTGAAGACCTTAAATAAGCCGGTACTATTGTTGATGATGTTGAACTATTTATTTGTAAATTAATATTCCAACCATCCCAAGATGAATTTACATACTTATTTACAATAAACCCATTTTCTCCCGAAATGAAATTTTGGTCAGTTTTAACCCATACGGAGATTGTTAAAGGATAGGCATTCAATGAAGAATTGTGTGGAATTGTTATAAAATCTCCACCATCATAATTGTAAGCGCAATTATTATTCCCAAAACGGTCAGTTGTTAAAGTCGCACCATTGACAACTCCATTTAAATTTGAACCACTCAAATCATTTGCGTTTCCGCTGAATGAATACCAAGATTTCAGTCCAGCAGTTGGAACATTAGAAGGTATTTGAGAAAAACTCAATAGTGAATAAAAAAGTAACCCAAAAATTAATAAAAGTACTTTTCTGATTTTCATATTATTATTTATCTTAGCTCTACAACGTCCCGATTATAGAAGTTAATATAAATAAAGAGCGTGGGACTATTTGCCGAACTTGTATCTGAGGTGGTCGAATACCTATCCACAAAGTTGAGCAACGCCCACGCCTTGACGTGAGCATCCGCATAAACTCTCCTGTGGATTTTGAAAATTTCGACCTTTCAGATACAGGAATTATAGCAAACGCTTAATTTATTTTCCGATAAAAAACAATCCTCTTAAAAGAGATTGAGGGTCAAATGTAGTTAAATTTTTTGGGTAAAGCAAACTGACCTAAACCATTACTAATCTGATACTTGTCACTTCCTTGTACTCATCAGCCTCAACCATTAATAAAATGTTATTCAATTGATGAAACAAGAATTCGTTGATGAGTTTTAGAAAGTTTAAACTCATCCTCTTTGATGACTTCAAATTGATTTCTTCTATCATAAAATTTGGAGACAAATAAGTTGTCACCCCCAATCGGTTATCCATAAAATTCAATGAATTAATCCGGATAGTGATTTCATCGCCAAACTTCTTCTTCACCGATTTATTTAGTAGGTGATTTGCAATAGATAAGGTCTTTGAATGTGTTGTTGGTGTTTTTATCATATCATCATTAATTTTTCACTTATACCTTTAACTTTTAATACCGTGTTTGTTGATTTATTTGTTAATCCTGCTATCTGTCGTATGGTTAGTTTCTTCTTCAATAGTTTAACTATATCAGTATGTTTTTGGATGGTTTCTTCTTCTGTTTCTATTGAACCGGTCTTTCGTCCGACAGCTTTGGTTCCATTTTTCGCCACAAATGCTCTGTAACCAGAATTCATCCGGCTAAGAGTTAATTGGCTCTCCATAGTTGCTACGCTGAAAAGAATTTGCACCATAAACATTGATAAACTATTTGGTGTTTTATCTTCATTTAAAGTTTCCAAGTTGAAATTCTTGATGTAGATGGATACTTTTTTATCGGTTAGGAGTTGAATGTTTTGAAGGGATTGTATAACGGAGCGCCCAATACGACTTAACTCCCACACCAAAACTTTATCAATTCCGCCATTTTCTATCTCCTCCAACATTTTTGAAAATATTGGTCGGTCTTCATTCTTTTTGAATCCGCTTACCTTTTCTTCATATACCCCAACAAGTTCATAACCCATTTTGTTGGCATATTCTATAAGTTCGTTTGTTTGCCTTTCGTTGTCCTGACGGTTGCCTTCGGAACTTACTCTTGAATAGATTACTGCTTTTGTCATAGTGTCTCAATTATATCCTTTGAATTTCTTTAAGGCTAACTTACAGCGGAAACTCAATAAGTCGGCGCCATTATTTTCTGTTTTTTTGAGACGGAAATTTTTTTGAGACATCTTATGATTTCTTATTAGGTTAATTTAAAATCAGCTCTAAGTTATTTATTGACCTCAATCTTGATGCTTCCGATATTTGATAATTCAACTCAAAACAAATTGATTTTCTTTTTGTATTATCTGAGGCTATCCCTGTTGAACCACTTCCTCCAAATAAATCTAATATTGTATCTCCTTCGTCAGAAAATCCATTTATTAGCATTTCAATCAACTCAACCGGTTTCTGTGCTCCGTGAATTTTATTTTTATCGTGTTTGAAATTTATGACACTTGGCAAATGTGTAAATACCCCGTGAGGTTTAAATTTTCTAAATCCTTGATTTGCATAAAAAATAAGTTCGTGTCTTTTTCTAATTGGATTACCCATTCCAATATTATTTTTATCCCAAATAATAAGTCCTGTATTTTGCCAATCATAAAATGTTGAAAATAAGATTGGATAGAATTTATCGTCACAAAAGATGAAAACAGGAGCATCAGGTTTCAACTTTTTTTCTAATTTTTTCTTTAACTCTTTATAGTAAAACTCTTGAATTGATAAATCTGCCAAATTTTTAAATTTTTTTCTTCCAAACGATGTAATTACTGGTGTTGAGTATGGAGGGTCTGTAATCAACATATCAATACTGTTGTTTTCCAATTTGTCTAAACCAACCATACAATCTTCATTTACTACTTTCATTTTTTCACTTTTTTTAAATTAAACTTCTAAACTTTTAAAAAGAATAATTGAAAAAAAATTAAGAGTCAAACGGGCAATGAAAGTTTTTTAAAAAATACTATGGAAGATGTTTAGACAAAAAAAAACCCCACTATTGGTGGGGAAATCATAATGTCAATAATAGGTATGTAATAAAAACTAATAATCTCTTTTACTGCTTAACCGGAATAGTCAACAATTGTTTCAATCATTGTTCTTGAATCTAATTGTAATTTCATTATATCTATAACTTCTCCAATTTCTAAATCAATTTCTAATATACATTCTATATCATCAGAATATATATATTTTGTACAATTCAAATTCCATTCATTAGAATCAAATAATTTGCATTCGAATATATTTTTTTGAAATTCAATAATTTCATTTACACGCTCCGTTCTAAAAGCGTAAATGTTTTTTGACATTAATTTTTTAGTGTTCTCGTTCAACTCCGCTCTATTCTTTATGACTACATAATCGGATAGTTTTTTATAATTTATTTTTCTATTAAAATAAATATGTTTAAACATTTCATCCTGTACATAACCGGTATTTCCTAATTCATAACATTTATCTAACCAACGTGTAATAATTGGACACTTGTTTATGTTTATTTGATTTTTATAACCCCAATCGTATTTTAATCTTGGTATTGTGGAAGGTTTATAATACTTTTTAATAAACATAGAGTTTGTCTTTGGTGTTCTCATTTTTCTTTTTTTTTTAAATTAAACTTCTAAACTTTTAAAAAGAATAATTTAAAAAAAATTAAGAGTCAAACGGGCAATGAAAGTTTTTTTTATTTTTTAAAATCTTACTAATGGCTATAAATAAAGGAGTAGCACATTTTCTACACATCCTTCAAAATAATATTAGTTGTAGTCCGTTTCTTCAAGTTAAAATTTTACCTTAACTTTACGACTTAACACAAATAAAAATGGCTGTTGAACTCCGACTTAAAGAAGTTATCAAAGAGAAAAAGATTCATCAAAAAGACCTTGCACGAGAAGTAGGTGTTTCAAAGGTGACAATGTCTTATTGGTGTAGTAATCAAACTATGCCGAGTATTGAAACACTTGGTGTGATTGCAAAAACATTGAAAGTTAAAATTGCCGATTTAATTATTGAAAACTAAATAACCCGAATGATTCAAGATTTAGAAAAGACCCTATGGGCAACCGCAGATAAACTCCGCAACAATATGGATGCGGCCGAATATAAGCACATCGTTTTAGGATTAATATTTTTAAAGTATATCTCAGATAGTTTTGAAGAACTACATTCAAAATTACAGGAAGACAAATTATCTGACCCGGAAGATAAGGACGAATACTTGGCAGAGAATGTATTCTTCGTTCCGCCAACGGCACGATGGAAATATCTACAATATGAAAGAGCCAAACTTCCTACCATTGGAAAAGACATAGATGATGCTATGGATGCCATTGAAAAGGAAAATCCTAACCTTAAAGGGGTGCTTCCAAAAGATTATGCTCGTCCTGCCTTAGATAAAAAACGTTTGGGTGAGTTGATTGACCTAATTGGTAACATTGGATTCAATGAACCGGGGCAAAAGAGCAAAGACCTTTTAGGGCGAGTTTATGAATACTTTTTAGGAATGTTTGCCGATGCCGAAGGAAAACGTGGGGGTCAGTTCTATACGCCTGAAAGTATTGTAAAATTATTGGTTGAAATGTTAGAACCCTACAATGGTAGAATTTATGATGGGTGTTGTGGTTCAGGGGGTATGTTCGTTCAAAGTGAAAAGTTTATAGATGCTCACGGAGGTAGATTAGACGATATTTCGGTGTATGGTCAGGAAAGCAACCCAACTACTTACCGATTAGCTAAAATGAACCTTGCCATTCGTGGTATTGATGCTAAAATTGAATTAGGTGACACTTTCCATAACGACAGACACAAAGACCTTCAAGTAGATTACGCTATAATGAATCCGCCTTTCAATATTTCTGATTATGGTGCCGAGTCGTTACAGGATTCCCATATGTGGAGATATGGGGTACCTCCTTCAAGTAATGCCAACTATGGATGGTTGCAATTGGTAATAAACAAATTGAGTCCAAATGGTGTAGCTGGTATTGTACTTGCTAATGGGTCAATGACATCCAACAGCGGTGGAGAAAATGAGATTAGAAAGAATATGATTTTGGATGGTGTGGTAGATTGTATGGTTGCCCTTCCAACACAATTGTTTTTCAATACTCAGATTCCGGCTTGTTTATGGTTTTTGGCACGCAATAGAACTAACGGCAAACTAAGAAATCGTAAAGATGAAATCTTGTTTATTGATGCCCGAAAGTTTGGGTCTTTGGTGTCCCGTAAGAATAGAGCATTCAATGATGAAGATATTGCTAAAATAGCTGAGGTATATCACAATTGGAGAAACAAAGACGGGAACTACGAGGATATTCAAGGATTCTGTAAATCAGCAACACTAAAAGAAGTTGAAGATAACAACTTTGTTTTAACACCTGGACGATATGTGGGTACGGAAGACATTGAAGATGATGGAGTTTCTTTTGAAGATAAAGTTGCTGTGATATCAGAGAATCTTAAATCTCATTTTGAGCAATCCGTAGAACTTCAAGAACGTATTAAACTAAACCTTAAAAAAGTGGGGATTGAGTTATGAGTGAATGGAAAGATTGTAAGTTAGGGGATATTTGCAGTAAAGTTACATCGGGTGGAACCCCAAATACTCGTAAAAATGAGTATTATGGAGGGGAAATACCTTGGGTTAGAACGCAAGAGGTGAATTTCAATAGAATATATGATGCTGAAATTAAAATTACCGGAGAAGGTCTTAATAATTCATCAGCAAAATGGATACCTGAAAATTCTGTTATAATTGCTATGTATGGTGCAACAGCAGGTAAAGTAGCAATCAATAAAATACCAGTTACCACAAATCAGGCTTGTTGTAATTTAATCATTAATAAAAATACCGCCGATTACAGATTTATCTATTATAACATATTATCAAGATTTTCAAGTATAGCAAATATGGCTGTTGGTGGGGCTCAACAAAACTTAAATGCTGGGATGATTAAAGATTTACCGATATTTCTTCCCGACCTCCCAACCCAAAACGCCATTGCAGAAATCCTAACTTCTCTTGACGATAAAATTGAACTCAACAACAAAATCAACCAAGAGTTAGAAAACCTTGCACAAACCCTTTTCAAACAATGGTTCATAGATTTTGAGTTTCCCAATGAAAAAGGAGAACCATATAAATCCTCAGGTGGTGAAATGGTGAATAGTGAATTGGGTGAGATTCCAAAGGGATGGAGAGTTTATTCGATGGATGAATTATTAGAAACAGTTTCAAAAACATATCCACTTAAAAAAGTTAATGAAGTTGTATTTTTAAATACAGGAGATATTCAAAATGGTAAATTTTTACACAAAAACTTTTCTAATCCTGAGAATTTACCAGGTCAAGCGAAAAAATCAATTTCACAGAACGACATACTATACAGTGAAATAAGACCCGCAAATAAGAGATTTGCTTATGTATATTTTGATTCAAGTCAATATGTTGTTTCAACTAAACTAATGGTGTTGCGTTCAAAAGTTGAAATAAATTCTTTGTTTCAATATTTTTATTTGACTCAACAAGAAAGCATTAATCATCTACAACATTTGGCAGAGGCAAGGTCCGGAACATTTCCTCAAATTACTTTTTCAGAAGTATCAACTTTAAAAATAGCGTTACCTGATTTTGATTTGGTAAATACATTTGTGGAAATCGCTTTAAAGCCATACTATGATAATCAGTTTCAAATAAAAGAAGAAAATGAATCACTCATAGCACTGAGAGATACACTTCTCCCAAAACTTATCTCTGGTGAATTAGAAATTAACTAAATCAAGAACTAATGGCAGTAATCTCAGAAGACCATATAGAACAAATCATTATTCAAGAGTTCATTGACTTAGGTTATTCTTATATCAATGGTGCTGATATTTCACCTGAGGGTACTGCGCAAGAACGTGAGTTTAATGAAGTAGTCCTAAAAGATAGGTTACATACGGCAATTGCTCAACTAAACCCGAATGTTCCTTTTGAGGCACAAGAGGAGGCAGTAAAAAAATTATTGAGAACCGACAGTCCTAATCTATTCCAAAACAATTATCAGGTTCATAAGTACCTAACCGATGGTGTTGATGTGGAGTACAGAAAAGGGGATAGAATAGTTGGAGATAAAGTATGGTTGATTGATTACGAAAACCCAACTAACAACGAGTTTTTGGTCGTGAATCAATTCACCATCATTGAAAACAATGTAAATAAACGTCCGGACTTAATCTTGTTTATTAATGGACTTCCTTTGGTTGTTATTGAATTAAAAAATGCAGTTGATGAAAACGCAACCATAAGTTCAGCATTCAACCAATTACAGACATATAAACAAACTATTTCGTCTTTATTTCAATATAATGCCCTTTTAATCATCTCAGATGGTTGGGATGCTTTGTATGGTTCTTTAACTTCTCCAAAGCAATTTTTTGTGCCTTGGAAATCCATAGACGGAAAAATAGTTGCCGATGAAAACATCCCCCAAATGGAGGTATTGGCAAAAGGAATGTTGAATAAAAATGTTCTGCCTGACCTAATTAGACATTATATCATTTTTCATCAAAATAAGGAACAAATAACGAAGATAGTACCACGTTACCACCAATACTTTGCGGTAAATAAAGCCGTGGAAACAACCAAATTGGCTACTTCCGAAAAAGGAGACCAAAGAGCCGGAGTTATTTGGCACACACAAGGAAGTGGAAAGAGTTTAAGTATGGTGTTTTATGCTGGTAAATTAGTATTAGCTTTAAACAACCCAACACTTGTAATTTTAACCGACAGAAACGACTTAGACGACCAATTGTTTGATACCTTCTCACAAAGTCAGGACTTACTTCGTCAGACACCGGTACAAGCAGAGAATCGGGACGACCTTAAAAAGAAGTTAAGTGTTTCATCAGGGGGAATTGTATTTACTACCATACAAAAATTCCTTCCGGAAGTTATTGATAAAGTTGATGTTGGAGATGGGAAAACCAAGAACATCAAAGGTCAATTTGAGCAATTATCAGATAGAAGAAATATTGTGGTAATTGCCGATGAAGCCCATAGAAGTCAATATGACTTTATGGACGGGTTTGCCAAACATATGAGAGATGCGTTACCAAATTCTTCGTTTATAGGTTTCACAGGTACCCCGATTGCCAATACCGATAAGAACACCCAGGCCGTATTTGGAGATTATATTGATGTGTATGATATACAACAAGCTGTTGAAGATGGTGCTACCGTCAGAATCTTCTATGAGAATAGATTAGCGAAAATTAACCTTAAAGAAGAGGAAAAACCAAGAGTAGATGCTGAGTTTGAAGAACTCACCGAGAGTGAGGAACTCACAGAAAGACAAAAATTAAAATCCAAGTGGGCAAGATTAGAAGCGATAGTTGGTAATGAACATAGATTGGAATTGATTGCCAAAGATATTGTGAAACACTTTGAATCACGTAATGAGATTCTTGATGGTAAGGCGATGATTGTTTGTATGAGTCGTAGAATCTGTGTGGATTTATATACTCAAATTATAAAATTAAGACCCGAATGGCATAGTGATGACGATGCTGATGGTTCAATCAAAGTAGTGATGACCGGTTCATCTTCCGACCCATTAAGTTTCCAACCTCACGTTAGGAACAAGGCAAAAAGAAAGGCATTGGGAGAACGAATTAAAGACCCAAAAGATAAATTAAAGATTGCTATTGTTAGAGATATGTGGCTTACAGGATTTGATGCCCCATCAATGCACACATTGTATATTGATAAACCAATGCAAGGGCATAATTTGATGCAAGCCATCGCAAGGGTCAATAGAGTATATAAAGACAAAGAAGGTGGTTTAGTCGTTGATTATATCGGTATTGCCAATGATTTGAAACGTGCTTTATCATTATATACAGATAGTGGTGGTAAAGGGAAACCTGCTTTTGACCAAGATGAAGCCGCTTCGGTAATGATGGGAAAATATGAAATTGTTTCTCAAATGTTCTCAGAACAACCTTTGGATAAATCGGTTAAAAAAGGATTTGATTATAAATCGTTTTTCACGATGTCACCAAAAGAAAAACTATACTTTCCAATTCAAGGAGCAAACTACATCTTGGGTTTAGAGAACGGTAAAGAAAGATTTATAAATGCTGTAACCGAACTAACTAAGTCATTTGCCATTTCAGTACCACATCCATATACAATGGATATTCGGGACGAAGTAGGATTATTCCAAGCCATTAAAACAAGGATTGTAAAGGTTACACAAAGTGAAAGAGGGAAGACCGATGAGGAGATAGATACCGCAATCAAACAAATACTATCTGATGCGATTGTATCGGATGAAGTGATTGATATTTTTGATGCGGCCGGAATAAAAAAACCTGATATTTCAATACTATCAGATGAATTCTTGGCAGAGGTTAAGGGTATGACCCATAAAAATTTGGCGTTAGAATTATTGAAGAAATTGTTGAAAGGAGAGATTAAAACAAGAACCAAAGTTAATTTGGTACAAGCCAAAAAATTCTCTGAGATGTTGGATAGTTCTGTTAAGAATTATCAGAACAATTTAATTACCTCCGCACAGGTAATTGATGAGATGATACGCCTTGCAAAAGAGATAAAAGAGGCTGATAGACGTGGAGAAGATTTAGGACTTGATTTCAGAGAGTATGCCTTCTATTCTGCGTTGGAAGTTAATGATAGTTCAGTAGCAGTATTAGGAGATGATATCCTTAGGCATATAGCTCGGGAATTAGTTGATACTGTTAGGAGAAATACATCCATTGATTGGACGGTACGAGAAAATGTGCAAGCCAAAATGAGAATTGCTGTTAAGAAGATACTTCGTAAGCACGGATATCCTCCGGATATGGAGTTGAAGGCAACAGAGACGGTAATAGAACAAGCCAAACTATTAGCCAATGATTTTTCAGGGAGTTCAACTTATAAGTTGAATGGGGATGATTTAGGTATGGTGGCAGAACCGTAAAAGATTAGAATGAATTGAGCCTAATAACCCCAGTATAGCATTATATTAATTAGCAAAAACACTAATAATTAATTGATTTATAATTTGATTAAGTAGAAGTAATATTTTATAATTTAAAGAAGTAATTAATTTCAATGTATAAATAAATTAATGACCTATTAATAAG
>JBDKGM010000059.1:0-60401 GCA_039798185.1 Bacteroidota bacterium | reverse complement strand
CTGGATTACAATCCAAGTGATACTTCGGGAGAATAACTTAGAAAATGTAAATAAAAAAAAGAGGCTTAATCGCCTCTTTTTCTGTTTATAAACCATTGAATTACATACGGAAAAGCTATTTTTAAAACGGTGCCAACAGTACCCGAAAAAACATTTTTATACAACCAACTTACATAGGAAGCGGATTCTGTAGGGAAAATGGCTTCTTTAGTGTTTTGAATATTCAAGGAAGCTTTTCGGTAATAAAGTTCGCGTTCCAATCGAAGCATTTCCAAATCCCGATCAATTTGTGCATAGGAACTGTATTTCTTTTTAGCCATAATTAATCATTAAAAAAGATTTCGGAAAAGCGTTCTAACAAAGGACCTTCTACAATTTTATCCTTTATTCTAAAAATTAATAAGGCTAAAATGAAATAGATTCCAGCTACACTTAAAAATCCTAAAGAATAAGATTCCAGCCACTCCCCTAACGCTAAGGCTCCAGCCACGGAGACGAAAAATAGCATTATTAATAAACATAATCCCATCAAAACAAACTTCACAATCATGGTAGTAGATTGCATAGCAACTTTGAATCCCCAGAGTTTATAATACTCCATAGTGGATTCTACATACGCTTTAGCATTTTCCTGAAACGCTTCCGTTTGTTCTTTTACTTCTTCAAAAGGCATTATTTCTGAAATTTAGCATTTTGCTGTTTTAACTCGGCCAACTTTTGTTCCAAGTAAGATATCGCTTCTTCCGCTTTGTAACTTGATTTTGAAAGAAGATCATCCATTGATGATTTCAAATCGGTTTTGGTTTGGTCAAATTTTTCTTTCGCCTCTTCTTCGACCGTTTGAAATTTTTGTTTCAAATCATCTTTTAAATCATCGAGATTGTCTTTTATCTTTTTTCGAGTTTCCGAACCTTTATCCGGAGCAAATAAAATTCCAAGCCCGACACCAATTGCCGCACCCAAAAGTAATGCTACTAACCCTTCATTATTTCTATTGGACATACTTTCTAATTTTTGAATGTATTAAAATTACGAATTTTCGTTCGTTAGGTCTGTTAAGAACCTATTAAAGTGGTAAAATTAATTTCAAGCGATTTCCTGATGTTTTAGTATACTACCTATAAAATCACCTTACTTTGTTTTAAAAATCGCTTAGAATACAACTATTGAAGTCAGTTTTAATAACTATTTTAAATATGTTTTAAAATAAAAATAAGAAATACCAATAATAAGAAAACCCACTATATAAGCGGGTTTTCTATCAGTTTTTTAAATACTAATTATTCTTTACTTTCAATCTTCGCCCAAGTGTCACGAAGACCTACCGTTTTATTAAATATTAAATTTTCATAAGTTGAATCGGTGTCTACACAAAAATAGCCTAAACGTTGAAACTGATATTGCGTTCCTGATTGCGCATTTTTCAAACTAGGTTCCATATAACCTGTAATTACTTGTAAAGAATTCGGATTGATATAGGTTTTAAAATCTACTTCTTTATCTCCATCCGGATTTTCATGCGTAAATAAACGATCATAAATACGAACTTCAGCTTCCAAAGCATGTGCAGTAGAAACCCAATGAATCGTTCCTTTTACCTTGCGCATACTCGCTTCAGAACCACTACCCGATTTACTATCGGCATCATACGTACAATGAATTTCAGTGATATTTCCATCGGCATCTTTTACAACGCTTTCCCCTTTAATGATGTACGCATTTTTTAAACGAACCTCTGTGCCTAACGTTAAACGGAAAAACTTTTTATCCGCTTCTTCTTTAAAGTCATCACGTTCAATGTATAATTCTTTACTAAAAGGTAATTGACGGTAGGTCATGACTTCTGCTTCGGGATTATTTTCAGCATCCAACCATTCTTCTTGGCCCTCTGGATAATTGGTAATCACCAATTTCACCGGGTTTAATACCGCCATGACGCGATCGGTTGTTTTGTTCAATTCTTCGCGAACGCAAAATTCTAACAACGAAACATCGATTAAATTCGTTCGTTTTGCAATACCAATGGTTTTAGCAAAATTACGAATCGCCATCGGTGGATATCCTCTACGACGCATTCCTGAAATCGTACTCATACGCGGATCATCCCAACCTGTAACATGATTTTCTTCAACTAACTGTAATAATTTACGTTTGGAAACCACGGTATGCGATAAGTTTCTACGCGCAAATTCGCGTTGTTTTGGTCGCACTTTTGTGGCATCATAAATTTGATCCAAAAACCAATCGTACAATTCACGATGTGGTAAGAATTCTAGCGTACACAAGGAATGTGAAATTTGTTCCAAATAATCACTTTCTCCATGTGCCCAATCATACATTGGATAGATACACCAATCGTTACCTGTACGGTGATGATGTTCGTGCATAATGCGATAAATTATCGGATCACGCATCAACATATTTGAGGAAGTCATATCAATTTTAGCCCGTAAAACATGGGTTCCTTTTGGAAATTCTCCTTGTTTCATACGGGTAAATAAATCTAAATTTTCTTCTATAGAACGGTTACGGAATGGAGATTCTGTTCCTGGTTGTGTAGGCGTACCTTTCTGTTTAGCCATCTCTTCTGAAGATTGACTATCGACATAGGCTTTACCTTTTTGAATCAATTCAACCGCCCAATCATACAACTGCTGGAAATAATCTGAAGCATAGCATTCACGATCCCATTGGTAGCCAAGCCATTGCACATCACGTTTAATCGCATCTACATATTCTTGCTCCTCTTTGGACGGATTGGTATCATCAAAGCGCAAATTAACTGGCGCATTGTAATCTAATCCTAATCCAAAATTCAAACAAATCGCACTGGCATGACCCACATGCAAATAGCCATTGGGTTCAGGTGGAAAACGAAAACGAAGTTTATCATTTGATAATCCGTTGGTTAAATCGTCTTCGATGATTTGCTCGATAAAATTGAGTGATTTTTCCTCGGTTGACATAGAAATTTCTTAATTTTAGCAAAGATATGTTTAATTCGTCAATTTGAAAATTGGCACCGAAATAAAAATGGGAACAATTAAATTACAAAACATCCGTACCTTTTCTTTTCATGGATGTTTGACCGAAGAAGCTAAAATTGGGAGTGACTACCGTGTAGATTTAGAAATTAAAACCGACTTACGGAAATCTGCACAAACTGATGAATTAGCAGATACCGTAGATTATGTATTACTGAATCGAATTGTAGTGGAAGAAATGGCGATTCGTTCTAAATTGTTAGAACATGTAGCACAACGCATCATTCAACGAGTTTTTAGTGAAATACCTGCAGTTTCTCGCATTCTTTTAGCAGTTTCTAAACTTAATCCGCCAATTGGTGGCGATGTAGAAGCCGTAACCATTGAAATGGAAGAATACCGTAGTTAAAAGATAGGTAGTACAGCATACTAAAGAAGTTTCCCAATAATTTGGGTTTGGGAATTTGGATATTGCATTTTTTTTACTTTATCTTTGCTACCCTCAACAAAGGGCGTCGTGGCCGAGCGGCTAGGCATCGGTCTGCAAAACCGCGTACCCCGGTTCGAATCCGGGCGATGCCTCTTCAAAAACCTCTCAGCAATGGGAGGTTTTTTTATTAAAAATAGCTATTACAAAACCGCGTACCCCGGTTCTCCCGATGCTTCGGGACGGGCGATGCCTCTTCAAAAACCTCTCAGCAATGGGAGGTTTTTTTATTAAAAATAGCTATTACAAAACCGCGTACCCCGGTTCTCCCGATGCTTCGGGACGGGCAATGCCTCTTCAAAAACCTCTCAGAAATGGGAGGTTTTTTTTATTAAATATATCGATTACAAAACCGCATACCCCGATTCTCCCGATGCTTCGGGACGGGCGATACCTGTTCAAAAAATGGCTCAGCAATGAGAGTTATAAAATTTACAGAATAGTAATTAATACTGGCGAAATTTTACAAATGGAAATTATATTACTATGAATTCCTACTTTTGTTTTTATATCACAAATTGTGAGTTGATCTCCTTTTCTTGCATATCTGTTGAGTTGATCAAAAACGGAACTTGTTATGGTATTTCCTTGAACTACAATGGCTTTTTGACCAGGTATTTTTAAGGTAAATTCAAGAACATTGAATTTAAAATCTAAGTTTTTATCTTCAAAGAAGATACGAACAACTGCATCTTTCAAATTGTTTTTACTCATCCGTAAAATTGAACCTTTATTATAATTTAATGAAGTTAGTGGAATAGGAATATTTCTAATTTTAAATACAAAAAATTCCTCTTTTAGGGTTTTATTTTTTAAAACTATTTGTATGGTAACATTGAGTTCAGAACCTGCACCAATAGTCACTGCAAATGTATTTTTTGAGGTTGATTTTACTCCTAATCCCGAAACAGTAAATGACAACGAATTAGGAACTTTAATACTAAAATTATTTATCATTCCTCGGTAAACAACACGTGAATCTTGGTTTACAATCCAATCTGAAGTGTGTTTAATTATTGACAAAGTATCCTTCTGAGCAAAACTTAAAAAGGATATAAAAAGAAAAAAACTAATGAGAATTCGTTGCATTATCTAGCGATTTACTAATTCCTAATTTTTGCTCGATCATCTTTTTTTCGTTCGGGAAAAAGCCTTGAACGATTAAAAAACTTCCGAATATCATTAGGATAACGCTAATTACCCGCTTAATCTTATAAATATTTTTTGGAGTTAACCTTGATTTTAACTGTTTAGCTACCAGGATTTTTAAAATATCAACCGCAAAATAGGTGATAATAATTGTAGCAATAAAGAGAATAATACGGTTAGTTTCCATGTTTAATTTGGGTCCGAATACAATGATTACACCCATCCAAAACGCTAGTACTCCGATATTAATAAAGTTTAAAAAGAATCCTTTAAAGAATAAACCTAAGTAGTTATTTTTCTGAATATTATCTTCTTCAACTTGTTCTTCGTCTAACTTCTTTTGAAAGTTTTTCTTCTCTTTGATAAACGATATAATTCCGTAAGCCAACATTAAAATACCGCCAAAAACAAACAAAACAGGATCGTCTTTTAGTCGTTCTAAAATTTGATTGGTACTAAAATAAGCGATTAAAATAAAAACAAAATCACCAAAAACAACTCCAGCATCAAAGACCATTGCTGCACGAAAACCCTTGGTAATACTGGTTTCTAGCAATACGAAAAATACCGGCCCAATCGTAAAGGCTAATAAAAATCCCCAAGGTATGGCAGCGAGTATATCGTTTAGCATGGAAATGGTTTGGTTGAAATAACAAAGGAAGTAAAGATATTTCTTTTCGGATAAAATCCAAAAAATAGCCTTACTTCCTTTGTATACTTACTTATTTCACTTGGCGTATGGTTCCGCCAGCAATTGTCTTTTCATTGATTTGCTTCGGATTACCATAAATTGAAATGGTACCACCTGCCCGAATTTTAGCATCTACTAATTCCGTTGCAAAAACAGAGGCTTCTCCTCCAGCGTTTCCTGTAATGGTAGTTTGTTCAGTGATCAGTTTTTCTGCTTTATAAATACCTCCTGAATTTACAATAACCTCTTGATTTTTAGCTTTCCCAGTCACAGTTACTTGCGAACCATTCGCTGTTCGAGCCGATAATTTCGAAACCTCTAAAGTCAGATCAATCTGAGCTCCTTCTTTGGCAATTAAATCAAAAAACGTAGTTTTTAAAACAGTTTCACAACTGATATGCGAACCTTCATTGGCTTCAACAGCCTCTAATTTTTTAAAATACACTGTAGCAGAAATTCCTTCTCCAGACAGCATTTTTGTTAATGGCATCCGAATTTTTAATTCCCCATTTTTATTCACTACCTCTACTTCATTAGCATCACCACCTGAAAGGATAATTTTATTTTCATTGCCTTGAACCAACAATACATCAATTTGATCAAAGGCAGTAACTTTGGTAAAATCACCTACTTTTTTTTCGATTTGAGAAAAAGCTAACGAACTGAAAACAAGTGCTAGTACAACTAATTTTTTCATTTTAATACAATTTGGAGTTATTCATTTTTACGCAGATATGTAAAGTCTAATTGCTTTTTAACTAAATCTGCATTTTTTACTTTAACGAAAACTTCGTCGCCTAATTGTAACATTCCTTTGTACATTTCACCAATGTAAGCGTACTGTTTTTCATCAAAAACATAATAATCCTCTTTGATATCACGGATTCGAACCATGCCTTCGCATTTGTTTTCTACAATTTCTACATATATTCCCCACTCCGTTACCCCAGAAATTACTCCCAGGAATTCTTGATCCATGTGGTCTTTCATGTATTTCACCTGCATATATTTCACCGAATCCCGTTCCGCATTGGCGGCTAAAATTTCCATATCGGTAGAATGCTCACATTTTTCTTCAAATTCTTCCTCATTAGCGCTTTTTCCACCATCCAAATAATGTTGCAATAAGCGATGTGCCATCACATCAGGGTAACGACGAATAGGTGAAGTAAAATGACTGTAAAAATCAAATGCTAATCCATAATGGCCAATATTTTCTGTAGAATATCGGGCCTTACTCATGGCGCGAATCGCTAAGGTATCCACTAAATTTTGCTCCTTTCGACCGTTAACTTCAGCCAACAAATCATTCAACGATTTTGAAATCGTTTGTTTTGTCTTGAAATTAATGGAATACCCAAACTTAGAAATCACCGATTGTAAACCGATTAATTTATCTTCATTAGGTTCGTCGTGAATACGATAAATAAAGGTTTTCTTTTGTTTACCAATAAATTCCGCCACTTTTCGATTGGCTAATAACATGAATTCTTCAATCAAGAAATTGGCATCTTTAGAAACTTTAAAGTACACACCAGTAGGTTCGTCATTTTCATTTAAATTAAATTTGACTTCGACTTTATCAAAAGAAATTGCTCCCGCAGCCATTCGTTTTTGACGCATAATTTTTGCTAAATCCTGCATTTTTAAAACGGCTTGTACAATAGGAGCTGGCACTTGATACGCTTTACCTGTTAGCGAAGTTTTTTCCGGAATCACATCGGATTTTGTTTCTATAATATGCTGGGCTTCCTCATAAGCAAAACGTTGATCAGAATAAATCACAGTTCGACCAAACCATTGATTCACTAATTCTGCTTTATCATTCAATTCAAATACCGCTGAAAACGTATATTTTTCTTCATGCGGACGTAACGAACAGGCAAAATTAGACAACACTTCAGGCAACATGGGAACCACACGATCCACTAAGTAGACTGAAGTTGCCCGTTTGTACGCTTCGTCATCTAAAATTGTTCCCTCTTTTACATAATGGGACACATCGGCTATGTGGACACCAATTTCGTAATTGCCATTTTCAAGAACTTGAAACGATAAGGCATCGTCAAAATCTTTAGCATCTTTTGGGTCAATTGTAAACGTAAGAATGTCACGCATATCGCGACGTTTCGCAATTTCAGCTTCGGTAATTGAGGTGTCAATTTTATTCGCGTAAGCTTCCACTTCGATAGGAAAATCATAGGGGAGACCATACTCTGCAAGAATAGCATGAATTTCAGTATTGTGTTCACCCGGTTTTCCGAGCACTTTTAATACGCTTCCAAAAGGGGAATCCGCTTTTTTAGGCCAATCTTCCAAACGAACTAAAACCACATCGCCGTGTTGTGCATCGTTCAATTTATTCTTTGGAATAAAAATATCCGTGTACATTTTTGCATTAGCAGTCGTTACAAAACCGAAATTCTTTTGGACATCAACTACTCCTACGAATTCCATTTTGGCGCGTTCTAAGATTTCTACAACTTCTGCTTCGGGTTTTCGAGAAGCACGTTTGTTGTACACATAGACTTTCACTCGGTCACCATCTAACGCATGATTTAAATTCACAAACGGAATAAAAACATCGTCTTCCAATTCGTCACAAACAAAATAACCGGTTTTACGAGAAGTCATATCGACTACACCTTCGTAATATTCTTTACTGTTGGATTCCACCAAATACTTTCCAGGTTCGGTTTCAACAATCAGTTTTTGAGAAGCTAAAATTTTTAAGTCTTTGATAATTTCGTTGCGGCTTTTCGTATCATTCAATTCTAATATCGCAGCAATCTGTTTGTAGTTGAAAGTTTTATTCGGATTCTTAGATAAAATTTTAAAGATTTTTTCGGAAAAGGTTTTGTTCTTTTTCCCGAACTTTTTTGGGTTTTTAGGCATACTTCATATTCTTTTACGGTTGAAAATTACGAAATACTATTCAGTTCCCTTTGTAAAATCGGAAGTTTTAATAGGAAAATAACATTTGAATTTAGCTTTTCACGTACCTTTGAACACCCTCAACTTAGTCACATGAAGGACTTTATCACGATTGCTATCTTTCATTTACCGCAAGAAACCTACATTCTCAAAACACTTTTGGAACGCGAAAATATCGCTCACTTTTTTGAAAACGAAACCATTGTTTCCGTCGATCCTTTTGCCAGTATCGCTTTAGGAGGGATCAAACTCAAAGTCCATCCCGACGATCAAGAACGTACCCAACAACTAATTGACGATCTCAACAATCCGTTACATATCGTTTAAATTCAATTTTAAAAATTAAAGGTTTTCAACAACTACTAAAAACAAAAAAAATATTCTTTTAAATTTTAAAAATTTATGGTGGTTATTATAGGGTGTTGATAAAGGGGAAAACTTTTATTGATTTTATTTTTTAGAAAAGTTATGCAAACTTTTACACGGATATTAACAGCTTTAAAAAAAGTTAAAAGCTTCAAAATGAATAAAAATTTGGTTTTTATTAACAGTTGTCAACAACCAAAAACACCGCAATTTTTTTGAAAACTTTTTATGTGAGTAACTGTTGAAAAACCCATTTTTGATGTCAATAATTTTCCAAAAAAAAGCCAAAACTTTATTTGCTTTTTTAAATCCAATTTTCGCTTATAAAAATTTGTTTCCGACTTTAAAAAAGTTCCAAATTTCTATTTAAAATTATCAACAATTCGTGTTAATTTAAAGTTAACTGAAAATCAGCGTTTTGTAAATTACTATTAACAGGGATAAAATCAATAATTTTATTTAACTGAAAATCAATCACTTATTACATCTTCATCGATTCCCTAAAATCCTTAATGTCCTGATCCAGAATTTTGTAGTCCAGTTTTCCGCGTTGTTTTTTAAGATGCTCCAAAATCACAAAACTACGTTCAATTTTAAGCTGTGAATTTTTAATTTTATTGACCAAATGAATCAAAGTTCGTTGTTTTCCAGACGTCAATTTATGGAACCATTCACTGCCTTCCTGATCGCTAAATAATACCTCCTGAAATTCCTCTGAAATCTCCATTCCGTAATCTGAAGTATCGACTTCTAAACGAACTGAAATAATTTCACCCAAAACCATTCCGTGCTGCTTCAAAAGTGCTTGATTTAATAAGATAAAATGATAGCCATCTTTTGGCATCATCCCTGAATGAATTCGCAAGGTTTGGTTCAAATAACAAATCACGCGTTTGTCTTTACATTGCGGATTTATAACCTCAAAAACAGCTTGTGGGACCTTAAAATGCGGTCCATAACCCACAGAACTGGACTCAAAGGATTCAAGAAGTGCTTCAAATTCCATAGCTTGAATATTTTCTCAAAGGTAGTAGGTGTCCGAAACATTATTCCCTAACTTTGTAAAAGAAATAAACAACACCATCAACAACACATGAAAATTTCAATTGGCAATGACCACGCCGGACCCGATTACAAAAAAGCGATAGTCGAATTCTTAATCGCTCAGGGACACGAAGTTACTAATCACGGTACCGATACTTTGGATAGTGTAGATTACCCCGATTTTGGCCATCCTGTTGCCAATGATGTAGAACAAGGAAATGCTGATTTCGGTATCGTTATTTGTGGTTCAGGCAACGGAATTAATATGACCGTAAACAAGCACCAAGGTATTCGTTCGGCCTTGTGTTGGACTAAAGAAATTGCCGCTTTAGCACGCCAACATAACGATGCCAATATAATCAGTATTCCCGCTCGTTTTACAGCCATTCCTCAAGCTATTGAAATGGTAGATACTTTCTTAAAAACTTCTTTTGAAGGCGGACGTCATCAAAACCGCGTTCAAAAAATCGCCTGTTCGTAACATGCTTAACCAACTTCAAACTGTTTCCAATGTTCTTTTAGCTACACGCTTAACCGCGTTAGGAACTTTTGTGTTGGGAACCGTTTTGATGCTTGCGTTTTATTACAATCCAGTAGGTGGCGTGATTTATCTGTCTTTGTTTTACATTATTTCAATGTTGTTTTTAAACAGCTATTTTGCGATTCGTCTACTTCAATTGTTTTTTGAAGATACCCAATCTCGAAACCGTATTGTTCAGTCATGGGGAATACTCCTTCTGAACATTCCTGTGGGGTATTTTTATATTCAATGGGGATTAGAAATTTACCAAAATGCAACACCAGTGAATTAATCATGGAACCGCATTCCCACATCCATAAACACGAAGTCAAAGGGAAAAATCTCGGGTTATCCATTATCCTTAATTTAACGATTACCATAGCCCAAGCAATCGGCGGATTACTTTCAGGGAGTTTGGCATTGCTCTCGGATGCACTTCATAATTTTTCCGATGTTTTAACATTAGTCTTTAGCTGGATTGCCCATCGATTGGCCCATAAAAAGGCTACTCCTCAAGCCACATTTGGATACAAACGGGCCGAACTCATAGCCGCTTTCGTGAATGCAGCCACCTTAATTATTGTCGCTATTTTCCTGATTTACGGTTCGATTCACCGTTTTTTCCATCCCGAAAAAGTCGCTTCCGAAACGGTAATCTGGTTAGCCTTACTCGGTATTGCTGTCAACGGAATTTCTGCTTTTGCCCTTCAAAAAGATGCCGCCCATAATTTAAATATGAAATCGGCCTACCTGCATTTATTCACCGATATGATGGCATCCGTGGCAGTACTCACCGGCGGACTACTTATGAAATTCTTCAGTTGGTTTTGGGTTGATAGCGTATTGTCATTCGGCATTTCCATTTATCTCATTGTAGTCGGTGGAAAACTGCTTCTTGAATCCACACAAATGCTCATGCTTTTTACCCCAAAAACAATTAATATTAAAGCACTTACTGCCGATATAGAAGCCCTTTCAGGAATTAAATCGATACACCATATTCACGTGTGGAGCCTCAACGATGATGAACACCACCTCGAAGCGCATATCGATTGTTCCCACGATATTTCAGTGCGCGATTTTAATGGTATTCTCGATCAAATCGAACAGCTTTTATTGGATAAATACAACATCAACCATTGTACCATCCAACCCGAGTTTCGACGCCATGATTCCAAAGAAACTATTGTTCAAGATTAATTTTTGGGCGTAACCCCTCGAAAAAAAACTGCGTTTTGCAAACTTGTTTTTTTTCTCACGGTCGGGCCATTGGGAGTCGCTTCCCTCGTGCCTCGGGAGAGCTCCAACAATCCCGCTGTCCCTTACGCGGGTTCCTGCTCTTTTTCACATTCCTTTTTCCTTCTTATTTTCTTTTTCAAATTCTGTTTTTCCCCGTACATTTAGCGTCCTAGAATTAAAGATTACTATGACCTCTATTCAGTTTATACAAAATCAATTACAACTTCCTGCATCAGGAATCAAAGGCATTGAAGCTACACTCCAACTCCTTTCTGAAGATTGTACCATTCCTTTTATTGCGCGCTACCGTAAAGATAAAACCGGTAATTTGGATGAGGTAGTCATTGAAGCTATCGCTAAACTCAATAAACAGTTTACCGAAATTTTGAAACGCAAGGAAAGTGTGCTTCATTCTATTGAAGAACAAGGGCAATTGAGTCCAGACCTGAAAACCAAAATCGAGAACAGTTTCGACCTGCAGGAAATCGAAGATTTGTATTTACCCTATAAAAAGAAGAAAAAAACCAAAGCCGATGTCGCGCGTGAAAACGGTCTCGAACCTTTAGCAAAGATTATCATGTCTCAAAACACGGACGATGTAGAGTATTTGGCTTCTAAATATTTGAATAAAAATGTAATCAACGAAGACGAAGCGCTGCAAGGAGCGCGTGATATTATCGCCGAATGGATTAATGAAAATATCTATGTGCGTAAAAATCTCCGTCGTCTATTTCAACGCAAAGGAACCATCACCACCAAAGTGGCCAAAGGCAAAGAAAACGATGAAAATGCACAGAAATTTTCCCAGTATTTCGATTGGTCCGAACCCATAACCAAAGCACCATCCCATCGGTTATTAGCGATGTTGCGTGCCGAAGCCGAAGGTTATATCAAATTCAATGTAGCCATTGAAAAAGAAGAAGCCTTGGAATTTATTGAAGAAGCGATTATTAAACGCAATAATGATACTACAGCCCAATTGGAATTGGCCATCAAAGACAGTTACAAACGATTGCTTGAACCCGCTATTTCCAATGAAGTGTTGCAAGAGGCTAAATTAAAAGCGGACAGCAAAGCCATTGAGGTATTTTCCGAAAATTTACGTCAGCTCTTGTTGGCGCCACCGTTGGGTGAAAAACGCGTATTAGCCATCGATCCAGGTTACCGCACTGGGTGTAAAATAGTCTGTTTGGATGAGCAAGGTGATTTGTTGTACAACGAAACCATTTATCCACACGCGCCCCAAAATGAAACGGCTATGGCGATGAAAAAAATCAAATCGATGGTCAATGCTTACAACATTGAAGCGATTTCTATCGGTAACGGAACAGCAAGTCGCGAAACCGAATTTTTCATCAAAAAAATTGCCTTTGATAAACCGGTTCAAGTTTTTGTGGTTTCTGAAGCCGGTGCTTCGGTCTATTCAGCGAGTAAAATTGCCCGCGAAGAGTTCCCGAATTACGATGTTACCGTGCGCGGTTCCGTTTCTATTGGGAGACGTTTATGTGATCCATTGGCGGAATTGGTAAAAATTGATCCAAAGTCGATAGGAGTAGGGCAGTACCAACACGATGTCGATCAAACCAAGTTGAAAGAAGAATTGGACCACACCGTAATGCGTTGTGTGAACTCGGTGGGAATCAATATCAATACTGCCAGTAAAGCATTGCTAAGTTATGTAAGCGGTATTGGAGAAAAAATGGCGGAGAATATCGTAAAATTTCGATCCGAAAACGGACCATTTGAAGACCGTAATCAATTGAAAAAAGTACCGCGATTGGGCGATAAAGCCTTTCAACAAGCGGCTGCATTTATTCGAATTAAAGAGGGTAAAAATCCGCTGGATAATTCTGCCGTGCATCCTGAATCGTATAAAGTTGTCGAGAAAATGGCCAAAGATTTAGGAATTCAAGTGAGCGAACTCATAGCCAATAAACCTAAAATTGCCCAAATTAAACCCGAGAATTATGTCAATGAAACGGTTGGAATTTTGGGTGTGAAAGACATTTTAAAAGAATTGGAAAAACCCGGATTAGATCCGCGAAAAGCCGCTAAAGTTTTTGAGTTTGATCCCAATGTAAAAACAATAAATGATCTTCGTTCGGGTATGATTTTACCCGGAATTGTGAATAACATCACCGCTTTTGGATGTTTTGTAGATATTGGGATTAAAGAAAGCGGACTTGTTCACATTTCCCAACTTAAAGAAGGATTTGTCTCAGATGTCAATGAAGTGGTGAAAATGCACCAACACGTTCAGGTGAAAGTAGTTGAGGTTGACGAAGCTCGAAAACGAATTCAATTAACCATGATATTATAAATGTAAAAACCCGAATTCCAAAGAGTTCGGGTTTTTTGTTTTCGTCGCAAGTGTGCTAATGGTTGTTTTTGTTAGGATTCGTTGTATGAGACAATCCGCGTGGCAAATAAAGATTTCTTTTTCATAGCAATCAACTTTTAGATGCTCAATGAGCAAAATGGTTGCGCCATTTGAGAAAAATAGTTAAAAAAAAATCACCGTAAGTTATACGATGATTTATAATGACTTAAATTTCAGAGCAATAGTTAACGTTTTTCCTCTTCTTGAATTCGTTTAAGATATCCAGATTTTTTTCCCATAAAATAGCCCAATACAAAGCTTACAATAATAGGAGCTACAAAAAGGATAAATAAAAGAATAATTTCGGTAGGTCCAATGCGTCCCATCTGCGTCGAATTTTAATTTATTTTGCTTCTTCTTTCGAATCTTCTTTTGCTTTGTCTTCTCCTTTAGCAGCGTCTTTAAATTCTTTTACTCCCGCTCCTAAACCTTTCATTAATTCCGGAATTTTTTTACCTCCGAATAAAAGTAAAACAACGACTAAAATGACGATCCATTCGGTTGGTCCCATTCTTCCCATAATACTGATATTTTGTGCTTTCGCAGTTTTTTAATTCAATTACAAGGGCAAAGGTAAATAAAAAAAGTAACGGGTTGTGTTTTAACCCTAAGATTTCACGTTAAAGTTCGTTAATCCTTAACGGTTATCTCGCAGCACATTTGTTATATTTGTGAAATCAAATGCGATTTATGTCGGCTAAAAAACTCAAAAAAAAGGAACGTCTCAAAAAACACTTGTTTACCAAAAACAGACTCGTGATTTTAAACGATGAAACTTTTGAAGAACGCTTTTCCTTGCGACTTACCTTAATGAATGTCTTTGTTGTTGCAGGGATTGGAGCAATCCTTATCATTTTTGTGACGACATTCATTATCGCATTCACACCACTTCGCGAATACATTCCGGGGTATCCCTCAACAGAACTTAAGCGCAATGCCACAGAATTGGCACTCAAATCCGATTCTTTGGAGTTTGCCATTAAGAAAAATGAAGCGTATTTAAAATCCATTCAAAACGTTTTAAATGGAAATTTGGAATATGCCAAAGTGAATAAAGATTCTATTCTTGCTATAGCTGTGGATACCTTACCCGATTTGCAATTAACTCCCAGCGAGAAAGAATTAGAATTGCGAAAAGAAGTCACGGCTGAAGAGAAAAAAGCCAAAACGTCAACTTCTAAAAAAGCTCAAAAATAATGTCGTTAAAGTCATTTGCAGCCAAATTATTTGCCCAAAAAGTTCATAACGACACCCAAAAATGGGCGCAAAATCCGATTGAAACGCAACAAAAAGTTTTTCGCGAGTTAATTCGTCAAGCCCAATCTACGGCTTTTGGAAAAGACCATCATTTTGACCAAATTCAAAACCATAGCGATTTTGTACAACGTGTTCCCATTCGGGATTACGAACAATTAAAACCCTATGTAGACCGTGTTGTTCAAGGTGAAGAGCATGTACTATGGAAAGGAAAGCCTTTGTATTTTGCAAAAACATCAGGCACAACATCGGGTGCTAAATATATACCGTTGACTAAAGAATCGATGCCGTTTCATATTCAAGCGGCACGCAATGCGATTCTCAGTTATATCCACGAAACGGGTAATGCGGATTTTGTTGATGGAAAAATGATTTTTTTACAAGGGAGTCCGGAGTTGGAATCTAAAAATGGAATTCAGTTGGGCCGACTTTCTGGAATTGTGGCCCATTATGTACCCAAATACCTGCAACGAAACCGTTTGCCAAGTTGGGAAACCAATTGCATCGACGATTGGGAAACGAAAGTAGATGCCATTGTTCAGGAAACCATTGCTCAAGACATGACCGTGATTTCAGGGATACCGAGTTGGGTACAAATGTATTTTGAAAAATTAGTTCAAACCGCTGGAAAACCAGTAGGGGAGCTGTTTCCCAATTTTAATTTATTTATTTACGGCGGTGTAAACTACGAACCGTATCGCGCTAAATTTGAACAATTAATGGGACGAAAAGTAGACGCGATCGAACTCTTTCCCGCGTCTGAAGGGTTTTTTGCATATCAAGATTCCCAAAAGGAAAAAGGCATGTTATTGCTTTTGAATTCGGGAATTTTTTATGAGTTTGTTAAAGCCGATGAATTTTTCACAGAAAACCCAAAACGGCACACCATTGGCGAAGTGGAGTTGGGCGTGAATTATGTGCTATTACTTTCTACCAACGCCGGTTTATGGTGCTATAACATTGGTGATACCGTGCATTTCACCAGTCTACAACCGTATCGCGTGATTGTTTCAGGGCGCATCAAGCATTTTATTTCCGCTTTTGGCGAACATGTAATCGGTAAAGAAGTGGAGGAAGCTTTGCGCCAAGCAGTTGATGGCACTTCAGTCCGTATCAATGAATTCACAGTGGCACCTCAAATTACTCCCAAAGAAGGATTACCGTATCATGAATGGTTGATTGAATTTGAAAATGAACCCGATGATTTAGCAGCTTTTGCCCTAAAAATCGATCAAGCTATGCGGAAACAAAATGTCTATTATGATGATTTAATAACTGGAAACGTGTTGCGAACGATGGTTATTTCCAAAGTGGCTGCCAACGGTTTTCAAACCTACATGAAATCCATCGGTAAATTAGGTGGACAAAATAAATTGCCTCGATTAGCTAACGACCGCTCCATTGCGGATCAATTGCCCCTACTATGAAAAAAATAATTATATTCTTGATTTTACCCATTTTTGCGTCAGCTCAAATTAAGGGTATTGTAAAAGATAGTTTAACAGGTCAGCCCATTCCTTATGTAAATATTTGGGTAGAAGGCGAACAAATTAGTGGCACCACAGAAGACAACGGGACTTTTCAATTGCCTCAAACGGGTAAGGGAACTTTTTTAGTATTCACTTCAGTAGGCTATGTAAAAAAACGGGTACCTTTTGCTGAAGCTAAAACGGTTATTTTGCAACCGGACGAGTATATTTTACAGGAAGTTACGATCTCTGGGCAAAAGAGTACCAAAGAATTGGAAATCGGAATTCGGAGAAATACGGCCTATCAAGCGTTTGATAATGGTCCTAAAATAGAAACCAAATTTTTCCCGTATTTGGACGCGTATAAAAAAACCAAATACATCAAGAAAGTCCGGATTCAAACCGATAGTCGTATCGACTCAGCGCTGGTGAAATTGCATTTTTACAGCGTTGATGAAAAAGGCTATCCCGGGAAAGAGTTGTTGAAAAAAGACTTGATTATTGCAGTAAAAAGTGGTGTTACCAATATGAAAGTTGATATTTCAGACTATAATTTGGTCTTTCCAAAAACAGGATTGTTTGTGGGGTATGAGAAATTATTAATTGAACGGAATAAAGTTGAAAAAACAGTAACCGATCCCAATTCTGGGAATCAACGGGTTCAGCGTACCTATTATCCATTCATACTTTACTGTTTTGTAGAAAGCGAATCACAATTTGTGTACAATGCGGGTCAATGGGTGAAGAAAACACCGGCTAGTGAAGGATCAGAAAATCAAAAGATAACTGTTTTTGAACCGGCAATCAACCTGATTTTATCGAATTAACGCCAAAATGACTACCTTTGCGGGTTAGAAAAAATAATTTAATGAAAGAAATTAAAAACATTTCGCGCTCACGAGCGCAAGAGTCCTCGGCAGCTATCGAGCGACTGTACATTACAATGCGTCACTTATTCAACCGTGGTTTTTATAAACCGATGGGCGTTTCGGGTGACACTTTACGCGAAGCTTTATTACAGCTTCGCCCTGAAATTTACGGTAGTATCGCCGATGAGAAGGTAGAATTAAACGGATTGCTTTATGTGATTGAAAGGCTACCCATTGGCATTGAAGAGTGCCGATACATCAATTTAACTTCGGATGAAGGATATTCAAAATCCCATTTCAAACCGATTATTCCTCCGAAACGTCGCCGCAATTGTTACCGAATTGATGACGAACAAATGAATGTGGAAATTACACGCGGTCGTTCGGACATCTATGATATTTTAACCCACTTAACATTTATTTTCATTGAATCACACAAAATCAAAGATCGCGTGTTGTTGGATGAAAATGAAGTAGAGGTTACGCGCGATTGGAAAAAAATCGAGCAAGTGGTTTTACAAGGAAAAAAATTAACACAGATTGAAAAAGAAGTAGCGATTTCCCATGCCGCTAATGTATTAGGACGCAGTTTTTCCGAAGTATTAGATATCTATGATGCTTTTGCAATCCCAGAGAAACCGGATCGTTTTATCCATGTAATTTATTGGTTAGGAAAACTAGCTATTGAAGAAATTGTGGATAATAACAAACGCACGATTACTTTTAGTCCGATTTTGAGAGAACGTTTAGGACACCATATTCACGGTGAGATTTGGGCAACTACGATTAAGCGAACTTTAGACGAAAACGGTCTAATTCAGCGCCCAATTCATATCATTAGTGCGAACATGCATAGTGTGATGAATTCTATTTATGCGCAAGGTGTTCTTGGTGCGAAGTACAAAGACAAATCTGAGTATGCAATTTATGAGGATTTAAGTGCTTCAGAAAACAAAGAGTTGCGCAAAAAAGTAGAAGAATATGCCTTGAAAAATGGGATGATTTCCCTTCCCGATACTTCAGGAACCAATATTGATGTGCAAGTATTTGATACGGCGAAAATCGATTGGAAAAAGTCGAATTTCCCAAAAGCAACTATTCAAGGAGCGTCTCCAGTCATTATTGTAATGGATTATGCATTTGGCGAACAAGCTTTTGAAACGATTGATGAACTTTTAAAACCCTATAAATCAGGAAAGGATAAGATTTTATTAAATGTAGAATCGGTTTCGATTATGGGGAAAGCGGGAATTTTAGAAGGCGGTAAAGGGGATATTATGATTCCGAATGCCCATATAAATGAGGGTACAGCCGATAATTATCCTTTTGAAAATGAATTAACCAAAGCGCTTTTTGAAGGACACGGAATTCCGGTTTATGCGGGTCCGATGATCACCGTTTTGGGAACTTCACTTCAGAATAAAGATTTATTGAAGTTTTTCCACGATTCTACTTGGGGCGCCATTGGTTTAGAAATGGAAGGAGCCTATTACCAAAAAGCGATTCAATCTGCATCGCGAATTCGTAAGAGCATCAATCCCAATGTAAAAGTTCGATACGCCTATTATGCTTCGGATAATCCATTGGAAACCGGAAGTACATTAGCTTCTGGAGGATTGGGAACAACAGGAGTGAAGCCAACGTATTTAATTACGATTAAAATTTTAGAACAACTATTTAACTTATAAAAGATGAGTACAACTCCGCAATCTACAAGCGAGAAAGAGATTGATTTGTTTGAAATGAAAGATAATCTTGGAAGTTTGACTTCGGGGATTACGAAAAGAGTAGTTCAATTCATTTCGTTTTTTATTAATAATCGAATTAAAATTGCCATCCTATTCGTAGCGGGTGTTGCTCTAGGTTTTTTGGCAGATTACGCTACTAAATCGTATACAACACAAGTCATTGTAACCCCTAATTTTGGCAGTAATGACTATCTGTATTCGAAAGTAGATTTGATTAATTCTAAAATTATTCAAGGCGATACACTTTTCTTAAAAAATGTTGTAGGGATCAAAGAACCCAAAAAAGTAGCAGAAGTTACCATTAAACCGATCACCGATGTTTATCGCTTTATCGAAAACCGTCCGGATAATTTTGAATTAATTCGATTAATGTCAGAAGACGCAGATATTAAGAAAATCATTGAAGATAAAGTGACGAGTAAAAATTATCCCTATCATGAAATTCTCATCATAACATCCAAACCAACAGCAAGAGAGAAAGTGGTAACTCCGATCTTAAATTTTGTAAATCAATCCGATTATTTTAAAAAGATTCAAGCGATTAACATTCAAAATGTAAAAAATAAAATCAATGCCAATGATTTAATAATCAGTCAGATTGATGGGGTTTTAAATAGTTTTTCTAGAGATATCAATGGAAATCAGAAAAGTGATAAATTAATTTATTTTAATGAAAACACACAACTGAACGATATCATAAAGTCGAAAAATGACTTGGTTGTCGAACAGGGAAATCATAAAATATCGTTAGTTAATTTTGAAAAGATTATTAAAGAAATCAACACTTCATTGAATTTAAAAAACACGAGTGGTTTGAGTGGTAAATTAAAGTTGGTGTTTCCAATTTTATTCATTTTCGCATTTACACTTTTTCGTTTTTTTAAGAAGATCTATAAACTTCAATCTATAAAATAATGAAAGGCATTATTCTAGCCGGAGGTTCGGGCACACGACTTCATCCGTTGACTTTAGCTGTTTCAAAACAGTTAATGCCCATTTACGACAAGCCGATGATTTACTATCCGCTTTCCACCTTAATGTGGGCTGGAATACGTGAAGTATTAATTATCTCAACACCTCATGATTTGCCATTATTTCAACAATTGTTAGGAGATGGTAAACGATTAGGTTGTCGTTTTGAATATGCGGTACAAGAACATCCAAACGGTTTAGCGGAAGCATTCATTATTGGGAAAGACTTTGTAGGTGATGATAAAGTAGCTCTCATATTGGGGGATAATATTTTCTACGGAACAGGTTTGGCAGAGTTACTGCAAGCGAATAATAATCCCGATGGTGGAATTATATATGCGTACCATGTTCATGATCCTGAGCGCTACGGCGTGGTTGATTTTGATCAAGAAGGAAACGTACTTTCTATTGAAGAAAAACCGGTACAACCTAAATCCAACTATGCTGTTCCGGGTATTTATTTTTATGATAATTCGGTACTTGAAATTGCCGCCAATATTCAACCTAGTCCGAGAGGTGAATTAGAAATCACCGACGTGAATAAAGAATATTTAAAACAAGGGAAATTGAAAGTAAGTATTTTAGACCGCGGGACCGCTTGGTTAGATACAGGAACTTTCCCTTCCTTAATGCAGGCTGGACAATTTGTTCAAGTGATTGAAGAACGTCAAGGATTAAAAATAGGGGCTATTGAAGAAGCGGCCTATAAGATGGGATTTATTTCCGCTGAAGAATTAGAAACAATTGCCCAACCCTTATTGAAAAGCGGTTACGGTACTCATTTACTATCAATTTTAACCAAATAATAGTATGCAGTGCATTGAAACGGGTTTATCGGGTTGTGTAATCATCGAACCAAGAATTATCAAAGATGAGCGTGGTTACTTTATGGAAAGTTTCAACGAGCAAACATTTGAGAAAATAACGGGTTCAAAAGTCCATTTTGTACAAGATAACCAATCGTATTCATCCAAAGGTGTTTTACGAGGATTGCATTACCAATGTGGCGAACATGCTCAAGCAAAATTAGTCCGCGTTATTCAAGGTGAGGTGTATGATGTGGCGGTTGATATTCGTCCCGATTCACCTACTTTTGGACAACATATAGGCGTATTATTATCAGCAGACAATCAGCGTCAGTTGTACATTCCCAGAGGATTTGCACATGGTTTTTTGGTAATGAGCGACACCGCAACCTTTTTCTATAAATGCGATAATTTTTATAATAAAGAAAGTGAAGGTGGCATTGTTTTTAACGATCCAACGTTAGCAATTGATTGGCAAATGACCAAAGAATCCTTTATAATATCTGATAAAGATAAAGTGTTACCCGATTTTAACCAAGCTCGAAAAGTATGGTAGTTTTAGTGACGGGTGCTGGCGGTCAACTGGGCCAATCGTTGCAACATATTGCGGGTCAATTCAGTGCAATTGAATGGGTTTTTTGTGATTCATCAGCCTTAGATATTTCGTCTATTGAATCTATTGAGTTTGTTTTTTCTGAAAAACAACCCCAGTATTGTATCAATGCAGCGGCCTATACTGCTGTAGATAAAGCCGAATCAGAATCGGAAAAAGCACATTTAATCAATGGCTTGGGTCCTGAAAATTTAGCAAAAGTATGTGCCAAATATAATACGACACTACTTCATATTTCAACCGATTTTGTTTTTGATGGAACTCAATCCACACCTTATGTGGAAACCGATGAAACACATCCGTTAGGCGTGTATGGGGCAACAAAACTGGAAGGTGAGTTGGCAATTCAAAAATATATTCAGGCGTATTACATAATTCGGACTTCTTGGGTATATTCTCCTTTTGGGAATAATTTTATGAAAACAATGTTGCGATTAGCTAATGAGCGCGAACAATTATCCATCGTAAATGATCAAATCGGCACTCCGACAAATGCTTTGGATTTAGCCCAAATGTTGGCCGAATTAATAGGCAAAGATCAACTTATGCAACGTCCTCCTTATGGTGTGTATCATTACAGCAATGAAGGACAATGTAGTTGGTTTGAATTTGCACAAGCTATCTTTGAAAAGAATGGAGTAAAAATAGCTGTACTTCCAATTCCAACCGCTCAGTTTCCCACACCTGCAAAGCGCCCTGCCTACAGCGTGATGAACAAGTCAAAGATTAAAGAAAATTTTAATGTGGTAATACCCGATTGGAGAGAAAGTTTGCAAAAATTATAACACCGATCACGTCTTAAAAAAACCATCTTTAAATTCTCTAATTTTTAAATGTATATTTACAATAATTATAAAGTACTAATTGCCAAATAAATTTTTTTAAATGGATTTATCAGAATTTTCAAGATTAGAGGACAAATCAAATTACAATAGACATCCTTGGGAAACATCAAGAAAAAATGTACTACATACTTTTCTAAAGCAATCTAAAATTCAGTTTCCAATTCAACGAATTGTCGATATAGGTAGTGGTGATGCTTATGTAATTCATACCCTAGTTCAAAAGCATTTAGCCAAGCGCTACTTTGCAATTGATATTGAATATAATCCAGAAGTAATTGAACAAATTAAAAGTAATAATAACCAAAGTGAAGTTGAATATTATCAAACAATAAACGACTACACTCATCTAGAATCACAAAACGAAGCAACCCTTTATTTGTGTATGGATGTTTTGGAACATTTAGCGGACGAAAAAGTAATTTTAGACAATTTAAATCCAAAAGAGAATAAAGATTATTATTTTTTTGCAGTACCTGCTTTTCAATCGGTGTTTTCCAGTCATGATGTATTATTAGGTCATTACCGAAGATACACCTTACCTCAATTAAAAAAGGTTTTGGAATCAAACGGATTTACAATATTAGATGAAGGCTATTACTTTTTTACATTACTATTATTTAGAAAACTAGATAAACTTTTAAAAAAGGATAAAAAAGAATCTATAGATAATTGGAATGCTGGTAAAATCAAAACAGGCTTAATCAATCTTATGCTCTCTATTGATTTTCGAATTACCCTACTCTTGAAAAAGATAGGAATAAAAATTCCCGGACTTTCTTGTTATTGCTTATGTGTAAAATAGCCATCATAATTCCTTGTTATAATGAAGAGTTACGAATTGATATTCAGCCAGTTGAATTTTTAATTCATAATTCTGATCTTCAGATTTATTTTGTCAACGATGGAAGTACCGATAAAACCGTAGCTGTATTATCTAAAATTATTGGGCAACATCCTACACGTTGTACTTTAATTGATTATTCTCAAAATTCAGGAAAAGCCAATACTGTATTCAAGGCTATTAACGAAATAAATAGTTTGAACACGTTTGAATATATAGGCTATTTTGACGCCGATTTTTCAACTCCAGCTTCTGAAATTATTCGACTTTCAGAGGAAGTAAAACACCAAAAGCCTTCTTTATTGATTGGCTCGAGAATTTTATTGCTTAATTCAGGGATAAAAAGGAAATTTTATCGTCATGTAATAGGACGAATTATTGTTACCCTAATTAATTTAAAATTTAAACTTGGAATTTATGACACCCAATGTGGTGCTAAATTTTTTAGTTCTCAGTTAATCCCAATAGGTTTTGATAAGCCATTCAATACCTCATGGCTTTTTGATGTAGAATTGTTTATTCGGTTGAGAAAAAAAGGATTGTTAGAGCATGGACGTGAAGTTCCTATTTTTAATTGGAGAGATGTTGAAGGTTCTAAGTTGTCATGGAAGTCTATTTTTAAGATTTTTAAGGAATTAATCACACTTTTTCGAAAATATTAAATCTATGTATTTAAATTCAAAATTCTTTAAACCTGTTTTTCTATTAGTAATTTCATTAGTCTTGTTTTCAATGGTATTTGGAATCAAAGCATTAAATCCAACTGAAATTGCTTGGTTGATGGATGCTCACCATGATTGGGGCACACATTATTTAGGATGGGCTTTTTATCGTTTGGATGCCTGGAGTTTTCCGTTAGGAACTATACATAGTTATAATTATCCAGTGGGTACTAATGTTGGTTTTACAGATTCTATACCCTTACTAGCAATACCCTTTAAATTGTTTTCATTTCTATTACCAGATGATCTTCAGTATTTTGGACTATGGTTATTATCCTGTTTTTATTTAAATGGACATTTTACATTTAAAATTTTAGACAATTATCAAATTCCTCGTAAGCATTCTTTACTTATAGTAATCTTAATTATTTGCAGTCCAATTCTGATTTATAGAAGCTTGCATCCCGCACTTTGTGCCCATTGGTTGATTTTGGCTTCTATCTATTATTACATTGTAAAATCTACACCTAGCAACGTTTTTAATCTGAATAGCAATCAAATTAGTATCCTCGTGTTAAGCGGATTTATAAATCCTTATTTAACAGCCATGGTTATTGGGTTTAATGTTATTCTTCCCTTAAAACATGTATTTATTGATCAATCAATTTCCTTTAAAAAAGCCGTTTTGTTCCCAATTTCAGGATTCTTTTTGCTGCTACTATCATGGATATTCATTGGTTTAATTGACTTTAACCAATCGGCTAACTTGGCATCTGTGGATGACTATAACAATTACAGTTTCAATTTAAATTCATTATATAATGGTAGAGGTTTTTCCACCTTTTTACCCGATTTACCCATATTTAATCCTATGCAATATGAAGGATTCGCTTATCTTGGATTAGGGATTATGATTTTGTTAGCGCTCGGATTTATTGGTCTTTGGAGTATCCGAAATACATTTAAAGTCAATTTCAAATACTTTAGTTTTATCCTTTTGCTATGTTCGGGCATGGTTGTTTTTGCCCTAACTAATAAAATTTCATTAGGAGATAAAATTATATTGGATTATAAAATTTCAGGAAATTATGCTGTTTTAGCCCAAATCTTTAGAGCTACTGGAAGATTTGTTTGGCCCATGTATTATTTTGGCATTATTAGTTTATCAATCTTCTTTTTAAAATTAAAATTCAATTCAACTTTGAAAATGATTCTTTTATCATTAGTTGTTTGTATTCAATTCTATGATATCAAAACGTTGATAACCTATAGAAATTTAAAATATGGTTTATATGATACGCCTTTAGAAGATAGCACATGGAGAAATGTATTCAAAAACTTTAATGGTGCAATTGTATATCCTCCTTTTAATTACAATTACAGTCAAACTTACCCCATGGATTACCAAGATTTGTGTTACTTGTCGTTAAAGGAGAAAAAGCCGATTTCAAATGCCTACATTGCAAGAACAGACGTGATCAAAACCGAGGCTTATAAAATGAATTTGGAACGAAATTTAAGTAGTGGGTTGATCGATCCTAATCAATTATTTATAACAACTCTACCCAACATCAATGCTTTTGGTCAACTTTTACATGATAGGAAAGTTAGTATAAGAAAATTAGATGGTTTTTATATTGTGTATCCTACCACACATGATAATCTTTTGAAAAATGTTTTGCCAAGTACAGGATCGGCACTTAAATTTCAAGATTCTTTATATACATATTATGAAAAAGCAATTAAAAATGAATTAATACAAAATAATGATAAGCTAATTGATAAAGGTCAAGTTAAATTCAATCTTGATAATTATAACGTTACAAATTCAATGATTCAAGTGCGTGGTTGGGCTATGGAGAATGATGCAAAAGACACTCGAAATGATTCTATTTTTATGGTATTAAGTAATGAAAAGACCAACTATCTTTTTTATGTAAAGAAAGAGGACCGAGGTGATTTAGTAACTGCTTTTAACAATGAGAATTTGAAAGGTTCTGGTTTTAATGGTGCAGCTAATTTTAAAAAAATCCCGAAAGGAAACTATCAATTGGGTCTTATAATCAAAAAACCGTCACAAACGAAGTATTATGTAAAAACCGACAAATCCATTCAAAATTGAAATTTATAATACAATTCCATACTTTAAAAAAATAATTACATTTGCAAAAAAATTTAACAATGAAGGCAAAACATTTCTTAACAATTGCATTATTAGGATTTACAGTTTTATCCTGTAAAAATCAAGATTCTAAAACAGAAGAGACTACGCAAGAAGTTGTAAATAATCGTTTCAAAATTACATTAAACGCGACGGTTAAAAAAGACGACGATTTTCAAGTGTATTACAAGGAAGCAAGTGATTTGAGCAATCCTTTTTCTGAAGAAAAATCCATGTATGTTGCCGTAAAAGGCAGTGAAACTCCACAAGATATTGTATTTGAACTTCCAGAAGGAGCTAAACCAGCTGCTTTACGTATGGATTTTGGTTTGAAAAAAGACTTAGGTGATATTGTAGTAAACCGTTTTTCAATTGAATATAAAGGAAAAAGAATTGATGCCTCGGGAACAACGTTTTTTGATATGTTCCGACCTGATGAATCATTCGTAAAAGTGGATAAAGCTACAGCCAAAATTACTCCGATTGTGGCTAAAGATGGCAACTATGATCCAATGATGTTTTCTGTAGAAAGTTTAGACAAACAAATGGCTGAATTAGTTAAGTAATTCAATTTTCAAAAGTTTACGAGCCATAAATCAATTTCGATTTATGGCTTTTTTTATTTAAAAAGATAGCTATCTATTTTTAAAATAGTGGATAAAGTTGATTAACTAAAAATACCAAAAGCACTGCAAGAAGAAATACAAAAGTTAATAAAATAGCTTAATTTAGCCACCTCAGGGTGGTTTTTTTATGACCTGACTAAAAGTGTAATTTAACTTTAATGTATCTCGAAAAGTTTACTCATTTTATTCGAAGCAAAAAAGCATGGGATTTTTTGATTTATGGTTTTGGACAAGCTGTAAATTTAATAAGTCCTATCGTTATTGTTCCCTTTGTAATTTATATCTGTGGCGAAGCGGGATTGGGTAAAATTGGGGTTGGATTTTCATTTGCTCTAATGATTAATGTTTGGGTTGATTATGGTTCTTATATCAATGGAACTCGAGAAATTGCGACCCACATTCATCAGCACGATCGACTTCAAGAGCGATTTCTAACTATCTATGGAGCGAAATTTATAGTACTGATTGTATTTTTATGCATTGCTGCACTACTGATTTTAACCATTCCCTTTTTTCGAGCAGATAGTACACAATTGTTTCTGAGCCTGTTCTTGGTTGTAGGTCAATTTTTAAACCCCACTTGGTTTTTACAAGGCACCCAAAACTTTCTATGGATTACCCTCATAAATGTTGTGTCCAAAGTGATTTATATTGTTGGGGTATTACTTTGTATAGCCCAACCCGAAGATTACATTTGGGTTAATTTTTTTAATGGAATTGGATTAATATTACCTTCTTTATTGGGGATTTTTTATCTAATTAGGAAACACGCAATAGCGGTCAAAGAATTCAAACTAGCCGCCTCCATTCAATTAATTCGAGAAGAATTTTCACTTACCCTTTCACAAGTGTTTTTTGCGGCCTATCAATTTGCTCCAGTAATGGTTGTTAGTTTTTTCTGTGGGAGTTTTGTGGCAGGACAATATCGCGTAATTGAACACATTGTAATGATTTTTAGGACGTATTTGCAAACCTTCTTTAATTTTATATACCCTGAAATTTGCGTTCAAATCGATAAAAACAAATCTACAGGCGTAAAGTTTTGGTTGAAAGTAAATGGTATCAATTATCTATTTGTTGTCCTACTTCTTTCGATAATATTCTTTAATACACCGTTCATCTTGCATTTTTTCAAAGTCAATGCTGCCGATCTTGTGTTGTTATCCTCTCCGTTTAAATTGGGCTTAGCCATTCCTGTTTTTATGGGATTAACATTTGCAGTTCGTCAATTACTTTTTGCCTTTAATGCAAGTTATTATTATGTTAGAATTACCATTATTGCAACTATTGCCTATCTTTTTTTAATGATTTACTTGCTAAAACAAATCGGATTGTCAGGGGCTTTTATGGCTACAATTATCATTGAAATATTCATTATTATTTCCTACTTTGTAATCCTTAAAAAAATGGATTCAAATACGTCAATATGACCCTAAGTTTGTCACAGAATTCCTTTCTTTCCAAATTATTATACACTTTGTGTGTGTTGGTTTTGTTACTCAATAGTTACGAAACTACTTTTGTTGTTTGGGGTTTTACAGCTTTTGTAACATTGCGTAAAAAATACTCAGTTACGTTTTTGAGATTGCAAATTATTTTGGGGTTAGTTCTTGTTGTAGCCTTATTTAGCGCTCAATTTACGGCCCATAAATCCTATGTGTATTTTAAAGACATTAGTTATTTACTCAAACCCATGCTTGGACTAGCTGTTGGGTATAACCTTTGTAAAATAAACGGCAAGAATTTTTTTAATACGGCTTTGTATGCCGGAGTATTATTGGCACTAATTCACATCATTACCATTTTGGTTTGTTTTTTCATTTTCAAAATATCAACCATGCACTTGTTGCGTCATTACGGAGGATATTTTAATGATTATGAAATATACACTTTGATTTTATTGCTCTTTTCAAAAGAATTCCAAATCAAAATAAAGGCGCATACCCGGTTTATTTTTATCGCGCTACTTTCTATTTCCGCTTTTTTGTATTTGGCTCGCACCAACATGATTCAGTTTGTTGTGTTATTTATGGCAATGAAAGGGTATTTTATTTTAAATGCAAAAAACATCAAATACTTACTTTCTGTTAGCGTTGTAGTATTGGCTGGATATGCAGCTATTTACTATTCCAATCCTTCCCGAAAAGGAGAGGGGCTTGAAGCGTTTTTGTACAAAATTAAAATTGCACCGATTGAGTCTTTCAAAACGAAAATCAATGAAGAAGATTGGAAAGATTTTAATGATAATTACCGCTCTTTTGAAAATATCATTACCGTGCGACAGGTTACCGATAGAGGTTTCCCCACCATTTTAATAGGGAAGGGAATGGGATCAACTATTGACCTAGGAAGAGAAATGTGGACCAATGATCAAGAATTCATTCGCTATGTTCCCGAGTTGCACAACACGTACATGACCATGTACCTAAAGGCTGGATTACTCGGCGTTTTCTTAACCCTTATTTTCATGATTTATTTGGGTAAAATGAAAGTAACCAATGATCCTTTAGTCTATCAATTGAATTTACTCCTGCTTGGCAGCGCCATTTTTCTAATTGTTTCGAATTGGGTCTTTTTAGGCCTGTATTTAAAACTGGACAACAAATCGATTTTGCTCGGATTTTTAATTGCTTACAGAGAATTAGTAATGGCATCAAGCGCAACAATACCCCCAGTTAAAAATGAATGCTAGAAAAAAAATATTTGTAGATTGTCATGTGTTTGATTACGGGTTTCAAGGTTCACGAACCTATATTCAAGGGCTCTATGCGGAACTCATAAAAAACAAATCGTTTGACTTTTATTTTGCCGCAACGGATGTTGAGAATTTAGCTTCTTGTTTTGAAAAAGCAGACAACGTTTTTTTTGTTAAATACAAGATAAAAAGTAAGTTTTTTCGCTTGTTGATTGATATACCTTATTTGATCAAAAAACTTCGTATTGACTATGCACATTTTCAATATATTGTACCTCCCATAAAAATGTGTCGGTATATCAATTCAATGCATGACATCTTATTTTTAGAAAAAAGAGAATATTTTCCAGCTTCCAATCGAATTAAAAATGCATTCTTATACCGGTTAAGTGGTAAGATTTCAGATATAATAGTAACGGGTTCCTATTTCTCCAAAAAGAGTATTGAAAAGCATTTTGGTTTACCCAATGTTTCGGTAATGGTATATGGGGTTGAAGATTTGTTTTTTGAAAAATTTGACCGGATTCAACAGCAACAACTTGTAAAGGAAAAATTTGGGTTTGAAAACTATGTTATCTACATCTCGAGACACGAACCAAGAAAAAACCACTACCGCCTTTTAAAAGCGTTTATTGATTTGAAGCGTTATACTACAAGTGATTTAGTATTAATTGGCGATGTAACGTTTCACGACCCCAAATTTGACCAACTGTATCAATCTTTGGACGCAGAAATTAAACATAAAATTCATTTGTTAAACAAGGTTCCGTATTCAGATTTGATTTTGTTGTTACGAGGTGCAACCGTTGCCGTTTATCCCTCAATTGCTGAAGGGTACGGACTTCCGCCTTTAGAATCGGCTGCCGCTGGTATTCCAACTTTATGTTCCAATGCGACTTCTATGGCCGAGTTTGATTTTTTTGGAGATGATTTTTTTGATCCGTTGAATGAGGAAGAAATCAAAATCAAATTAGAGGATAAATTATCGAATCCGAAACCTGAAAAGGCGTTAGAAATGTCTAAATTAGTGGCCGAAAAGTACAATTGGAAAGTAGCATCCGATGCTTTCCTTGAAATCCTTCAAGGAGATATTAGAAAAAGAGAATAATGAAAAATGCAATTATAACCGGAATTACCGGACAAGATGGAGCTTATTTAACACAGTTGTTGTTACAAAAAGGATATAAGGTTTTTGGAACGTATCGCCGTTCAAGCTCCATGAATTTCTGGCGTTTAGAAGAATTAGGCGTGCTAAATCATCCCAATCTTTCTCTGGTTGAATTTGATCTAAACGATATTACTTCTTGTATTCGTTTGCTTGAAACTTGTCAGCCCGATGAATTCTATAATCTTGCGGCACAAAGTTTTGTAGGTGTATCTTTTGACCAACCGATATATACAGCACAAGCTTCTGGAATAGGAGCTTTACACATTCTGGAGGCCATTCGCATGGTCAATAAAAAAATAAAGTTTTATCAAGCCTCTACTTCAGAAATGTTTGGTAAAGTGCAAGAAATTCCACAAACTGAAAACACACCGTTTTATCCAAGAAGCCCCTATGGTTTTGCAAAACTTTTTGCACATTGGGCAACTGTGAATTATCGGGAGAGTTATGATATGTTTGCTGTAAGTGGTATTTTATTTAACCACGAATCACCGTTACGTGGTAAAGAATTTGTAACCCGAAAAATAACAGATACCGTTGCAAAAATTCATTTGGGAATGGCTCAAACTTTAGAGCTAGGAAACTTAGATGCGCAACGGGATTGGGGCTTTGCCGGAGAATATGTTGAAGGCATGTATAAAATGCTTCAAACCACGGAAGCCGATTCGTTTGTATTGTCCACGAATCAAACACAATCGGTTCGCAAATTTGTAGAAATTGCATTCGAAAATATTCAAATCAATATCGATTGGAAAGGCGAAGGACCTGAAGAAAAAGGATTTTGTGCTTCCACTGGAAAAGAATTGGTTTCTATTAATCCAAAGTATTACCGTCCCGCTGAGGTTGATTTGTTAATCGGAGATGCCCAAAAGGCAAAAGAACTATTGGGTTGGATTCCGCAAACTTCCCTTCATGAGTTATGTTCGATGATGGTTCAAGCGGATTTGACACGCAATCAACATGGGAAATCATTCTAAAACCATACTAATTACAGGAATCACCGGTTTTACAGGAGTTTATTTAAAAAAACACCTGGAAGACAAGGGATTTCATGTCGTTGGGTTTTCTAATTCAAAAAGCAATGACCCTTCTATTTATCATTGTGACCTTACTCAATATGATCAAGTAGAAGCGATTATCGCAAAACTTTCACCCGATTATATCGTTCATTTAGCCGCAATATCTTTTGTACAACATCCAGTTGCTTTAGATTTTTATGCGGTAAATGTTTTAGGCACCCAACATGTATTGAAGGCGTGTTTACAACTCACCAAACCGATTACAAAAATACTTTTAGCAAGTAGTGCAACGGTTTATGGCAATCAACTCGGAACAGAATACCATGAAATGATGCTACCCAATCCGGTGAATCATTATGGCATTAGTAAACTAGCCATGGAGCAAGTGGGTAAAATGTTTTGGGATCAATTGCCTATTGTGATTGTGCGACCGTTTAATTATACCGCTCCTGGGCAAGAAAAGCACTTTGTAATCCCGAAAATTGCCTCCGCATTTACCTCAAAAGCACCGCAATTAGAATTGGGCAATTTAGATGTGTATAGAGAATACAATTCTGTAAACTTTGTAGTCGAAGTATATGAGCGCCTTTTGTTTTCTTCCGTTAATCAAGAAATTGTGAATGTTTGTTCAGGGAAAATGCATTCCTTGCACGAAATCTTAGATACGTTTACACAAATTACAGGTCATCAACCTGAAATTACCATCAACCCACAATTTGTGCGGTCAAATGAAATCAAGTATTTGTGTGGTTCTGTTCAAAAGTTAAAGCAACTTATTGAGCTTCCCACTAACAATGATTTAAAAGAATTATTGACTTCTTTTGTAGAATAAACTATTGATTTTTGGCTGTACCACTTCCAAAAAAGCGGTTTTTCGTTTTCACTAAGAAATTATAGTTTTTAGCCAATTGCTTTTTCATAAATGAAGCGTCTTCTTTTGGGAACCAATCGGTAGTTCGCGGTTCTTCGATAAGTCGCTCATGCACTTGATAGGCATAAGTCGCAATTGAAGTTCGGTAACGCCCTTCAGGAAAATTAGTCATATCATATCCATGCAACGTGTAGGGTCCACATTGTTGGATAATCAATCGATTGAAAGGAACAGCTAAAGCAGCCTCATCATTGGTGCGTAAATCTTTAATTTTTAAATGCCCTTTGTATTCTTCTTTCCAATCTTTGTTTAAATACAATAACAAATTAAGTTCTCGGTACCAATTTTTTTGAATAGGATGGTAATTAAAGTCCAAGTGCATATCCAAAAAACTATTCTTTTTCCCTTGATGTAAACCTCCTCCGTGATTTTTTGGGTCTACAAAGACTTTTTTGTTGGTGATAAAAGTCAAAATCGCATTGAATCGTTCCGAAGCTAAATCGGTATAAAGTTCGTCCAATTCCGGGCAAATTACTTTATAGTTTGACTTTTCAAATTTATTATTAGCAAAAGCATAATCCCGACTTTTATTCTCTAATTCCGGAATCTGATTATAAGCAGCAGTAAGTTTTTCTTCATCACAAAAATGATCAATAATTAAGTGAGGAAAGGGCTGTGCAGTGAGGTATTGTAATCGAAGTGATTCTAAATTTTGTTCTAAAAAGTCAAAGTTGATCATGGGAAATGCATTTACTTCACAAAATTAAGTATTAAACTTTAATTTGGTGAACGGCAGGATGTTTTTATTCATCAAAAAAATGAAATAATATTGTTAATTATGAAAGATTACAAGTAATTTTGTCTTCCTGAATGAAAAAAATATGAAAATTGCCATTTTCGGTACCCGTGGAATTCCAAATCATTATGGGGGATTTGAACAGTTTGCAGAGTTTTTCTCTGTCTCTTTAGCCGAAAAAGGACACGACGTTTTTGTGTACAATTCACACAACCATCCTTATCAAGAAAATACATTCAAAGGTGTGCATATCGTTCATTGTTATGACCCCGAATTTCGTATAGGAACTGCCGGTCAATTTCTCTATGATTTGAATTGTATTTTGGATATGCGTAAACGCAATTTTGATATTATTCTTCAATTGGGATATACAAGTAGTTCGATTTGGCATTTTTTATTACCCAAAAAAGCATTGGTGATTACCAATATGGATGGCTTAGAATGGAAGCGAACGAAATATTCAAAAGCAGTGCAACGCGTCTTACTTTATGCCGAGAAATTAGCTATAAAGAGTAGTGATTATTTGATTTCGGATTCAATTGGAATTCAAAAATACATTCAAAATAAATACAGCAAGTCTTCAGAATATATTGCGTATGGCGCACATTTATTTGATCAACCGGATGAAACAGTACTCGCAAAATATGATATAGATGCCTATAATTACCATATGATTCTGGCCCGCTTAGAACCCGAGAACAGTATTGAAATAATCTTAGACGGAGTGGCTCAAAGCCCAGATGAACAACCTGTATTAGTTATTGGAAATCATAACACTACATTTGGGAATTATCTGAAGAATAAGTTTCAAAAATGTGAAAAAATTCGCTTCATTGGTGCCGTTTATGATTTGAATCAATTGAATAATTTGAGGTATTTTTCCAATCTTTATTTCCATGGTCACACCGTTGGTGGAACCAATCCTTCATTACTGGAAGCCATGGCCTCTAAAGCGTTAATCGTTGCACATCAAAATGAATTTAATGCAGCTATTTTAAAAGAAAACGCCTTCTATTTTTCCAATGCATCCGAGGTAAAGAATTTGCTAGCGAATACTAAAAAAAGTGATAACTTGCAGAAAATTGAAAACAACTACGAAGCTATAGCTCACGAATTCAACTGGAATATAATTAATGATAAATACGCTCAGTTTTTTGAACAATGTTTTTCCAAAAAATGATGAAGGAAAACCGTGTTATACCGCGTTTTTTTTGTCACTTGTACTCATAAGTATTCCAACGAAATACATCTTTATTAGTATTGCATTGATTCTTTTTGTAGCTCATGCTTTACGAAATGGAATTCTCCAAAAAAAGATTACTTTTCAAAAACATTTGTTGCTCCCCATAGCCTTTTTTTTATGGATGGTGCTGTCATTATTTTGGACTAAAGACCAAGCGTTAACTCGAGCCGGACTTCAAAAAGAACTCCCTTTTTTATTGGTTCCCATGGCTTTTCTAGTATTGCCTAAGCTTTCCAAAACACTAGTAAATCAAGTGTTTCGCAACTACAGTTGGTTTATGGTTTTGTACGCATTGTTTTTCTTTTTGAGAGCCATCTTTCGATTTATAACCACACAAGACAACTCTGTTTTCTTTTACCATAACTTAGTGACAGAAGATTTAAATGCCATTTACATTTCAATTTTTGCCTCGCTCGCACTTGTTTATTTTGTGATTCAAGAGCAAAAAACTACAGCTGTTAAAAGCGCCATAATCGCTTTATTCACCTTTGTCGTTTTACTTTCCTCAAAAAGTATAATTACCATTGATATCATCTTAATTATTGGATATTATGCCTTTTATGCACCGATCCCAAAAGGAGTAAAAACAACAACCATACTATCAGTTTTAGCGTTTATTATAGGCTCTTTTCTTTTTGTAAAACAAGTTCGTGACCGATTTTTAATTGAATACGAAACAGCCTTTGTAGACAATACAATCAACGCCAATATCGGAAATGGAAATGTGTATAATGTGAGTTTAAATCAGGCTTGGAATCAAGAAAAATTTGAACAAAACCACTTCTTTCCTGGGACAGCACTAAGGGTTTTTCAAGTACGGATTTTTAAAGAAATGCTCGAAGAACAACCCATATTGTTTACTGGATTTGGATTGGAAGCCTCTCAAGAACAAATTAAAGCAAAAGTTAATCAACACGGTTTGTATGGAAACTATGGAGATTTTAACTACCACAATCAATACATCCAATCGTTTTCTGATTTGGGAATTATTGGGTTCATTTTTGTTTTACTTCTTGTGGGTCTAAATCTTAAAAATGCATTTCTTTCAAAAGATTTTCTTCATATAGCTTTCTCGATTACTATGATAATCCTATTTTTGTCTGAATCATTTTTCTGCAGACAAAGAGGAATCGTATTTTTCATAATACTGTATTGCTTGTTTCAAAATGCAGATATGAAAATTTCTAGAAAATGAAGCGAATATTAATTACCGGCGCCGCTGGTTTTTTAGGTTCTCATCTTTGCGATCGTTTTATAGCCGAAGGGTATTATGTGATTGGAATGGATAACTTAATCACAGGAGATCTAAAAAATATAGAGCACCTTTTTAAACAACCCAATTTTGAGTTTTATCATCACGATGTAACCAAGTTTGTGCATGTACCCGGTAATTTAGATTACATCCTCCATTTTGCTTCACCCGCTAGTCCCATTGACTATTTAAAAATTCCAATTCAAACCTTAAAAGTAGGTTCATTAGGCACCCATAATCTTTTGGGATTAGCACGCGTTAAAAAAGCCCGAATTCTTATCGCATCCACTTCTGAAGTTTACGGAGATCCTTTAGTTCATCCGCAAACGGAGGAGTATTACGGCAATGTAAATACCATTGGGCCGCGAGGCGTTTATGATGAAGCGAAACGTTTTCAAGAATCTATTACCATGGCGTATCATACCTTTCATGGCGTTGAAACTCGTATTGTGCGGATTTTTAATACGTATGGTCCACGAATGCGATTGAATGATGGTCGTGTAATTCCTGCTTTTATTGGTCAAGCCTTGCGAGGTGAAGATCTAACAATTTTTGGGGATGGAAGTCAGACCCGTTCGTTTTGCTATGTAACCGATCAGGTTGAAGGCATTTATCGATTGCTTTTGTCTGACTATCAATTGCCCGTGAATATTGGTAATCCAGATGAAATTACCATCAAAGATTTTGCGGAAGAAATTATCAAGTTAACCGGTACAACTCAAAAGATTATTTATAAAGAACTCCCAGAAAACGATCCTTTACAACGTCAGCCAGACATTACAAGGGCTAAAGAGATTTTGGGATGGGAACCGAAAGTTAGTCGCTCAGAAGGAATGAAATTAACCTATGATTATTTCAAATCACTTTCTACCGAAGAACTTTTGCGAGAAGACCACAAGGATTTTTCTAAATTTATTTTGTAATGCGTCCAAAAGTAGGGAGATATTCGGGGTATTTAAGACCCTTTACCTATGCCTTTGATCTCGGGATCATTGGAGCATTTGCCTACTTACTATTACCCAGTGAGTTTACTTCTTTATATTTTTTTGTGTTTATCACCTTTTCATGGTTTTTGATTGCCATAAACACCGATTTTTATGAAGTGTACCGCTTTACCAAAGTAGTTTCTATATTCAATAAAATTGTAAAGCAGTTTGCACTTTTTACCATTGTTTGTTTTGCCTTTTCTGGATTTTATTCGAAAAATACGGCTTCAGTTGAAGTCCTTCGGTATATCGTAATGTCCATTATATGCATTACTTTTTTCAAACTTTCCATTTTTTATTTACTTCGAAAATATAGAACGCTTTTTGGTGGAAATTTTAGACGGGTTGTGATTTTAGGAAATGGGAAAACAGTTCCGCTATTAGAAGAATTTTTCAATAATAATCCCGATTACGGATATAAACTCGAACATTCTTTTGATTTAATTGACGATAAAAAAAGCCAGATAGAAGCTTGTATGAAATATGTTCAAGAACAGAATATTGATGAAATATATTGTTCGTTACATGAGTTGGCCAACACCTATGTGAATCAAGTGATTGATTTCGCGGATAATAATTTGAAAGTACTAAAATTCTTGCCCGACAATAATGAGATTTTCACCAAAAATTTAAGGTTTGAATACTATGGGTATATTCCCGTGGCTTCACTTCGAAACATTCCATTGGATGAATCACTTAATAAATTGGTTAAACGTTCTTTTGATATCGTTTTTTCCCTTTTTGTAATTATTGGTTTACTTTCATGGTTGACACCAATTATTGGACTTCTAATTCGATTAGAATCTAAAGGCCCTATTTTCTTTAAACAAAAAAGAAATGGGTTGAATTACGAAGAGTTTGATTGTTATAAGTTCCGATCCATGCGACCTAATGAACTTGCCAATTCAAAGCAAGTTTCTAAAAACGATCCACGAATTACCAAATTGGGCGCCTTTTTACGAAAAACAAGTCTTGATGAACTTCCACAGTTTTTCAATGTACTTTTAGGCGATATGTCTGTTGTAGGACCAAGACCCCACATGATTAGTGAAACGGAACGATTTGCCCAGAATGTAGATAAATTTATGGTGCGTCATTTTGTAAAACCTGGGATTACTGGGTTAGCACAAACACACGGTTTTAGAGGGGAAGTTGAAACCGACAAGGACATTATTTATCGTGTGAAATACGATATTTTCTATTTGGAAAATTGGTCTCTTTTATTGGATTTAAAGATTATCTTTTTAACTGTACTTAATGCGGTAAAAGGAGAAGAAAAAGCCTATTAAAACACGTTTTTTTCTATTAACTCTTCTACTTGTTTTTGAATATTAAAAACGGCGTTTGCCGTATGAAATACCTGTTGTTTTTTCTGTTCAAAATCTTCTTTGGTACGTGTATTTATTTTTTGAAGTTGCTCATTCATTTGGTTAAAATTACCCACAGGAACAACCCAACCTAAATCATTTTCCTCCACCACTTGTTCTCCTTCTCCGCCTCCAAAATAAAGAATAGGGAAACCTAAACAGCCGTATTCAAATATCTTCGAAGGGACCGAACCATAAATCCGAGTGGTTAAAGGCACAATGGCAATATCAAATGTTTTTAATTGTTCATGAAGCGCATGGCGTTCCATTATTCCATGAAAATAAATAGGTTTAGCAGGATGCTGTTGTAAATAGGATTCGATTTCCTTTTTTTCAGCACCATCACCAAAAATATGCAATTCAATTAGGGTGTTTTCTAATTCTAAATGTTGGCACAACGCATGTACACCTTGGGCAACACCCAACAATCCTGCGTAAAATATTTTTATTGTAGGCTCTTGGTTTGTAACCAATTCTAAGTTTGACACTGCATGATCGGGAAAATTGCGGTACAAATAGCCTTTTTTGTAAGGAAATAAAGTATGAACGTGATCCAAAATTTCCTGCGACTGACCTAAAACGAGTGTAGCCTTTTTATAGATAAAACGTTCCATAAAAAGGGAAACTTTATGCGAAAATGAACCGGCTTTTATGGCATTCAATTCTAATGCGGCTAAAGGCCATAAATCGGAAACGTTTAAAATTATTTTTTTACTTTTTAAAGAAAGTGTTGCCACTGATAAGAACGAGAGCAATAGAGGCGGCGATTGTACGATGACTTTTTGCGGCGTTTTTTTAAAGAGTAAATACAGCACTAACAACGTTGAAAAAGATAAAATAGACAACAACCGTTTGGCAATATTTTTACTATTACTCGGATAGATCCAAAGTCGTTTTACACGAATCCCTTTTTGGTTTTCTGTAACTGAAAATTTCCCTTTATACTCCGGAAAAAGTTCTCCTTTTGGATAATTTCCCAACGGACAAAGCACCGTAACGTCATACCCATTTTTTTGAAGTTGAAGCGCCATCTGTTCGATGCGATTGGCAGCTGCACCCTTTTCAGGAGGATAATAATTTGAGATAATGAGTAGATCCTGCATTCGTTATCGCTTTTGCAAAAGTAAATCCACGATTCGCTCCGAAGCATTTCCATCCCATAAATCGGGAATTCCGGCTTCTTTTGTTCCATTTTTTAAAAAGGATGTGTAGATCTCGATTAATTTTTCTACCTGTGTCCCAACCAAATGATTGGTGCCTACAGTAATCGTCTCAGGGCGTTCAGTGTTGTTTCGTAAGGTAAAACAAGGAATACCTAAAACCGTAGTTTCTTCGGAAATTCCACCACTGTCCGTGATTACTGCAAAACTATTCGCAACCAAATACATGAAATTTAAATACCCTTGTGGCTCAATCATGATCAGGTTAGACGTTGCTAAATTACGTTCTCCCAAAATGGCTTTAGTGCGCGGATGAATCGGGAAAATTATTTTTTTACCCTGTGCCAATCCATCAATTCCTTGCAATAAATGGAGTAAAGAATCTTCTTCGTCAACATTCGCAGGCCGATGTAAGGTCAAAATAACATAATTTCCTTTTGCCAATCCCAATTCCGACCAGAAATCAGGAGCTGTAAATCGATGTTGATTTTGATATAATGTGTCAATCATTACATTACCAACGAAATGAACATGTTCAGGATTTGCCCCAAAACGAATTAAATTTTCGGTTGCCAATGTGGATGTGGTAAAGAAATAATCGGTAATACTGTCGGTGACAATTCGGTTGATTTCTTCTGGCATAGTCATATCACCCGAACGAATTCCTGCTTCCACATGACTCACTTTAATATTCATTTTTTTGGCAACCAATGTACAGGCCATCGTCGAATTCACATCACCAACTACCAAAACTAAATCGGTAGGATTAGCCAATAATTCTTGTTCGAAAGCCACCATGATATTCGCCGTTTGCACCGATTGAGAACCGCTTTTTACTTCGAGATTAGCATCGGGTTTGGGAATATTTAATTCTTCAAAAAACGTATCGCTGAGGTTTTTATCATAATGTTGACCCGTATGTACCAAGCGATAGGAAAGCAGTGCTCCTTCACGTTGTTTTTTTTCAATTGCTCGAATGATAGGAGCAATTTTAATAAAATTGGGTCGTGCACCTGCAACGATAGTAATTTTCATAATCTAAATTTTATAACCAATGGGTTTTCGTAACGGTTCCGGTTGTACTTCACTCAATTCGTCCAAGTACGAAAACACCAATTCTATATTTTTATCGTGGTTGTCCACTTTTTGTTCCAATTGCTGGATTTTCTCTTGCAATTCGGAATGATCTAAAATCCATTGCCGCATTTGAGTGAACAATCGCATAATTTGAATGTTGACTGAAATGGCCTGTTCAGAATGAATCACACTTGAAAGCATGAGAATTCCGTGTTCGGTGAATGCAAAAGGGCGTTTTCTATTTCCACCCCAACTTGAAGACGCAAATTGCGACTTCAAATGGTCAAATTCAGATTCATTTAATTGAAACATAAAATCTTCAGGAAATCGGGATAGATTTCGTTTTACCGCTTCATTTAATCGTTTTGTTTCAATTCCATACAATTGGGCCAAATCACGGTCCAACAACACTTTTTGATTCCGGATAACATAAATTTTATCCAGCACCGTTTCTTTTGGGCGCATAGTATTTTGCATCGGCTTGTAGTTTACTAATTGATTTTGGTTTATATCAAGGAAACAAATTGCTTTAATTTCCCGCTTTTACTTCGCTCCAGTTTTTCTTTTCTTGAAAAATGAAAAGTCAAACCTGATTCCAAATAGGTTTCAATCGCTTTTTCTATGTCTTTAATTTGAGATTCAGTTAAGGCAATCCGACTCACATATTCGATTTCAAAAGTATCAATTTTGGTTTGTTTTATTACAAATTCTTGCACATTTCCATCATCTTCTATGATGCTTTTTGTGACATAATAGAAAGTAAGTCCTGGCGATTTTTTTCCACTGGGTAATACAGCAATATCGTTGGTGCGCCCAATTAATTTTTTCAGAATCGGTTTTTCAGGAGTACTTTTTTCATCTAAAATTCCTATATCTCCTATGTCATACCGAATAAATGGATGCGCCTTGTTGTACAATGAAGTAATAACCACACGACCTTCTTGACCATAGGGTAAAACACAATCATTTTCATCCAAAATCTCCACATACAGTGTTTCTGAATTGACTTGCCATGCACCTTCAGGATTTTGAAAGGCTATCAAATCCAATTCTGAAGCGCCATATTCATTGACGGTCGGAATTCCGAATTGTTTTTCTAAAAGGAGTTTGTCTTCGGGAAAAAGCATTTCTGATGTCACAACACAACATTTTAGTGTAGGGCAAACCGTTTTTAAAACAATATTTTTTCGCTGTAGAAATTTGGCAAACAATACAATCGAACTTGTATATCCATTGATGTTGTCAAATTTTTTTCTTCGAAAGGTTTCCAGAACATCTTCCAAAACCTTGTCGGATAAATCAAAAATCGGAAACCGATATCTACCACTGATGAAATCTTTTATTCGTTCTTTGGTATAGCCGATTTTATCCAAAGGAATCCCATAAAAACGTGCTTGATAGGATCGATTAAAATCAATTCCAAATTGACCAAATTTGTAAATAATATTCGCCCAAGTTAAGGCATGTGAAAATTTATCTTTAGCAAAAATAAATGGATCACCGCTCGACCCCGAAGTTTTGTTGACATACACATTTTTCAACGTATACCCTTCCGATAAACGCTCCGCTAAAGGTTTTTGGAAGTGTTTTTTGGTCATCACAGGCAAGGATTCCCACGTTAAATCCGATTTTCCTTGTAGCAATTCTCGGTATAAAGGATTGTGTTGTTGGTGAAAATCAACAATAGATTCCTTTTTTTTCAAAAGATAATCGGGATAATTTTCACTGGAAATCGCGGTTATTTTTGAATATTCCTGCTGCGCTTCCTGCATAGGGAAACCAGTAATGCGTAGCGATAAATCAAATAGTCGAAACACCCCGATGAAATTTTCCCAAAAATAACAAATTCAGAACTAGCATGTGCGAAACTTTTTAAAAGATTGCCTTTCGCAAACGTCAAAAAGAACCTATTTTTGCACCACAACAATATTCGAATCGCATTCGGATAAACACAACACAACATGACTATTTTACTACTCGGATCGGGCGGGAGAGAACATGCTCTTGCCTGGAAAATGTTACAAAGCAAACACTGTACACAATTATTTGTTGCACCCGGAAATGCAGGAACAGGCGAAATTGCAACCAATGTCGATCTAAATCCAACGGATTTCCCCGCTTTAAAACAGTTTTGTTTGGATCAAAAAGTAGCCCTTGTTGTCGTAGGTCCCGAAGATCCTTTGGTACTTGGTGTATATGATTTTTTCAAAAATGATCCTGAATTAGCCGCTATTCCGGTTATCGGACCCTCGCAAGAAGGGGCACGGTTGGAGGGAAGTAAAGAATATGCGAAACAATTTTTGGTACGCCACAACATTCCAACGGCTCGATATGCTAGTTTTACTCCTGAAACGGTAGAACAAGGTTGTGCTTTTTTAGAAACTTTAGCCGCACCGTATGTATTAAAAGCCGATGGATTAGCCGCCGGAAAAGGTGTTTTAATTCTGGCAGATTTAGAAGAAGCCCAATCGGAATTACGCAACATGTTGGTTCATGCTAAATTTGGTTCAGCAAGCGCTAAAGTAGTGATCGAAGAATTTTTAAGCGGTATCGAGTTAAGCTGTTTTGTGTTGACCGATGGAAAAAGTTATAAAATCCTACCAACCGCCAAAGATTACAAACGTATTGGTGAAGGCGATACCGGATTAAATACGGGTGGAATGGGTGCTGTTTCTCCAGTTCCATTTGCAGATGCAACCTTTATGGAAAAAGTGGAGAACCGCATTGTGAAGCCTACTATCGCCGGACTTCAAAGCGAAAATATAGAATATAAAGGGTTTGTGTTTATTGGATTAATCAAAGTGGGTGATGATCCTTTTGTGATTGAATACAATGTGCGCATGGGAGACCCTGAAACCGAAGTGGTCATGCCTCGTTTACAATCCGATTTAGTAGAGATTTTTACCGCTATAGCCCATCAAAAACTAGAAGAGGTTGTTCTAGAAATCGATTCCCGTAGCGCTACTACAATTATGGTTGTCTCTGGCGGTTATCCTGAAGATTATGAAAAAGGAAAAGTTATTTCAGGCTTGGATAAAGTAGAAGATTCTATTGTTTTTCACGCAGGGACAAAAGCGGAAGCAGGACAAGTGGTTTCCAATGGAGGTCGCGTTTTAGCGGTGACTTCTTACGGGGCAACCTACCAAGAAGCCATAAAAAAATCTTACCAAAATATAGATCAACTACATTTTGATAAGATGTATTTTAGAAAAGATATCGGATTCGACTTATTTTAAGAACGAATGTGCCGTAGTATCTTGGTTTTCTTCGTTGTTCTTTTGGTGAATCTGTAATTGTTTACACCAGTAAACTACATAGTATGCACAAGTGATGATGGCAACCCAGCTAATGGTATTAGCGCCCCACCATCCCCAGTAGCCTTTCAATTCCAAAGCACGAAACGCGTCCAATGGAATAAATAGAAAGTCTACGAAAAGTGATTGTATTGCTTCGAAAAATGCTTTCATTTTTAAACAAGTGTTATATTTACACGCACAAAAGTATAAAATATCCTCATGTTTACAACAATTTTTAAAAAATCTACACCGATAAATTACAGTCTCATCGTTTTGAGTACGTTGGTGTTTTATTTTTTATACCAATTTCATGTAGGATTAGCCATTCCAGGTTGGATGGGAATCTCAGAAAAAGTAGGTGTTCTTGTGCTCATTTTTGCCTCTTTATTTTTGGCTAATTTTATTGTAAAAAAGAATGCACTTACCAAAGATAGCTCGTACACGATTTATTTCTACTTGGTGTTTATGTTGTTTTTTCCAAAAATCTGGGGTGATTTACGATTGTTATTGGCTAATTTTTTTGTCCTTTTAGCCTTACGAAGATTGGTTTCATTGCAAACTTTAAAAGCACCAAAGGAAAAGATATTCGATGCATGTCTTTGGATTTTTATCGCAAGTTTATTCCAATTCTGGGCGTTATTGTTTGTTATTCTGGTTTATATTTCAATCGTTTTCCACGTTTCTCGAGACTTTCGAAATTGGTTGATTCCCTTTGTTGCTTTTTTTATAGTAGGAATGATATTTGCTGCGTATTCTCTTGGAATTGCTCCGGGGTCACTCTCTAATTATTTACAACAAGAAACGATAAATTACAGTTTGGATTATTTTCAAAATCCGATGGAAAACATCGCTTTTTCAATGTTTGTAGTGGCAGTACTGTTTTTCCTTTTTCCTTCAGCGATCACCTTGACAAATAAACCGTTGAACTTACAAGCATCGTACAAAAAGATACTGTTGGCTACTGTTTTTGGTGGAATTTTATTTGCGATATCTACACCCAAAAGCAATGAATTATTGATTTTTATGATTTTCCCCGTAGCGGTAATGGCAACCAATATGATTGAGTATATGCAAAGTAAACTCCAACAAGAACTGATTTTATTTGTCGCGCTTTGTTGTGGTATTTTCGGATTCTTTAGTCAGTTATAATTTACTACCGTAAGCCAAGTCACCGGCATCGCCCAAACCGGGAACGATGTAATTTTTTTCATTGAGTTTTTCATCCAACGCCGCTACCCATAAATGGCAGTTTTTAGGAAAATTTTCTTCTAAGTAAGCAATGCCTTCTGGAGCAGCTATTACAACCGCAATGTGGATTTCCTTGGGTTGCTGTTCCATATGGAGTTTATTCAAAACAGCAACAATGGATTGTCCTGTGGCCAACATGGGGTCAATTAAAATTAAATTTTTACCATCAAAGGAAGGAGCCGCTTGGTATTCTACTAAGATTTCGAAAGCATCATCGTTGTTGTAATGATGACGATAAGCAGAAACAAATCCATTCTCGGCTGCGTCAAAAAAATTCATAAATCCTTGATGTAAAGCCAATCCCGCACGAAGAATGGAACATAACACGACATTGTCAGCAATGGTTGTGGTGTGCTTTATACCCAATGGAGTTTGCACATCAATTGCTTTATATTCTAAGGTTTTACTGAGTTCGTAGGCCATAATTTCTCCAATTCGCTCAATATTTTTTCGAAAACGCATACTGTCATTTTGAATTGACACATCTCGAATTTGTGCCAAAAAGTGGTTCAAAATACTGTTCTGTTCAGAAATATAATGGATATGCATATGCCTTAGAATTTGTGTCAAAGTAACGGTATAAAAACTATCTTTGCAAAAAAACCAACGATATGTTTGCAGCATTTGCATTTCCAATTTTTGAACAATGTATCCGTGATTATCACGTGATTGATGATGTATATCAACCCACTTTAAATCCTTATGAAAAGGGCTCAATTGAATATTTATTGTATGCTAAAAACTGGGTAGATACCGTACAATGGCATTATGAAGATATTATTCGTGACCCACAAATTGATCCGGTTGCCGCATTGGATTTAAAGCGTAAAATCGATGCATCCAATCAAGTGCGTACAGATATGGTGGAGTATATTGATAGTTATTTTCTTCAACAATATAAAGATGTTGTGGTAAAAGCAGATGCAAAAATCAACACCGAGAGTCCGGCATGGGCAATCGATCGTTTGTCAATTTTGGCTCTGAAAATTTACCACATGAACGAGGAAGCTACACGTACAGATGCTTCTGATGAACACCGTGCCAAATGCCAAGAAAAATTGAATGTTTTGTTGGATCAAAAAAATGATATGTACACCTCAATCAACGAGTTGTTGACCGACATTGAAAACGGTGACAAATACATGAAAGTTTATAAACAAATGAAAATGTACAACGACGAGGATTTAAATCCAGTGTTGTATCAGTCTAAAAAATAATTGGCTCGAAAAATTAAACATATTGCTGTAATTCGTCTTTCAGCGATGGGCGATGTTGCCATGACCGTACCGGTATTGTTGGCGCTCACCAAACAACATCCCGAAGTACGAATCACGGTAGTTTCCCGACCTTTTTTCAAACCCATTTTCGAACAAATTCCTAGCGTGAATTTTCTGTCGGTGCATACCCATCATCGACACAAAGGGCTCCTAGGAATTTTTCGTTTATACCGCGATTTAAAAGCTTTGGGTGTGGATGAAATTGCAGACCTTCACAATGTTTTACGTGCTAAAATTATTCGATTTTTATTTCGAATTCAAGGCAAAAAAACGGCTTTTACCGACAAAGGTCGCGAAGAAAAAAAGCAACTCACTCGTTTACAATCCAAAACAATAACGCCACTTCAACCGATGACGCATCGCCATGTGACGACATTTGCTAATTTGGGGTATCCATTAGATTTTACTTCCTTTTATTCTTTAGCACCCCAACGTTTATCGCGTTCGGTTGTTGAAATAACGGGGACCAAATCAAAACCTTGGATTGGAATTGCTCCTTTTGCACAACATGCGTCAAAAACCTATCCGTTGGATTTGATGCAACAAGTGATTGCAGAATTGGCTCAAAAAGAGGTGCAAATTTTTCTGTTTGGCGGCGGTCGTCATGAGGCAGAAATTTTGGAAAAACTAACACACTTAGGCGCTACTATTAAAAACATGGCGAATAAAGTTTCTTTTGAACATGAACTGGAATTGATTTCCAATTTGGATATGATGCTTTCCATGGACAGCGGAAATGCTCATTTGGCAGCTTTGTACGGAGTAGATACCATAACTTTGTGGGGCGCAACTCATCCGTATGCAGGTTTTGCACCGTATGGTCAACCGGAAGATAATTGTTTGATTTCCGACCGTGAACGTTACCCTTTTTTACCCACCTCTATTTACGGAAATCGCGTGGTTCCGGGTTATGAAGACGCCATGCGCACCATTACTCCGGCGCAAATACTCCAAAAAATAAATTCCAACCTCAATAAAGCGATTGGAATTTAAATTTACAGTTTTCTAAATTTTAGATATCATCAAAATCCACTACAATTTCAGGTGTTGTGGGATGCGCTTGACAAGTTAAAATCAATCCTTCAGCTACTTCACCATCCGTTAAAATGGCATTTTTCTTCATGGTAGCTGCTCCTTTTTTCACGCGGGCTAAACAGCTGCTGCAAATGCCACCTTGGCATGAATACGGCGCATCAATTCCATGTTTTAATGCAGCTTCCAAAATCGTTTGTTTTTGACTCATTTCAAAAGTTGCCTCTTCGTCATCAACGGTAAGAGTGATTTGGGTATGTCCTTCACCGGTTGGAGCCGCACCGCCTTCTGAAGAAGTGGTAAACAATTCAAACTTGATGTTTTTTTCAGGAACATTGTGTTCTTTCAACGTATTGGAAACAACATTAATCATTTCCTCAGGGCCACATAAATAGAATTTAGCAAATTCTTTTTCCTTGTGTTTGTTGTTTAATACAAAGTTGACTACCGATTTATCAATGCGTCCAAACAATTCACTTTCGTTGGTTTGACTGAATACATAGTGTACAAAGAAACGGCCTACATATTGGTTTTGGAGTTGCTGTAATTCGTCATGAAAAATAGTTTCAGCGGCCGATTTATTACCGTAAACCAATACAAATGAACTTTGTGGTTCGCTTTCTAAAACCGATTTTAAAATAGATAGTGCAGGAGTGATTCCGCTACCGGCTACAAAAGCGGCATAGTTGCGTTGACGATCCGTTTGTGGTTCAAACGTAAATTTACCTTCTGGGGTTCCCACTTCTAATACATCACCGGCTTTTAAATGATTGTTGGCAAATTGCGAGAACAAACCGTATTTCACCGCTTTAACGGCAATACGCAATTCACCACTTTTGGGAGCAGCACAAATGGAATAGGCGCGACGGATATCTTGACCGTCTAGGGTTAATTTTAAGTTGACGTATTGCCCGGCTACAAATTGGTAAGTCGATTGTAATTCGGAAGGAACTTGAAAAGCAATAGAAACGGCTTGTGCGGTTTCACGTTTGATTTCTTTGATTACAAGTTTATAAAAAGTTGACATTTTTGTGAATTTTTGGCAAAGGTACGAAGAGAAAATGGGAAGACAAGAAGTTGGATGGCAAATGTCGTCCCGCGGTGTTGGTCGTGGCACAGTTCCTGATTTGAAGCACTTCCGCGGTAGGGATTGCAGTGGAAAGCCCGCAAGCGAGGAACGAGTGCGGACTTGAAACGGAAAGCCCGACGGCAGCTACAGATTGGTTTGTATCTTAAATTTCATCTGCCGGACCGCCCAAGTGTAACAAAATTTCTAAATTGTAAACTAATTCTGAAAAACCTAACTAACCATGATTCGTCGTTTTCTCTCCTTGGAATGGAAATCGTTTAGCCGTTCGGCCTCGTTCCAGACCAATTTAGCCTTAAAGATTTTGATGGGAATTGGGGCACTTTATTTTATTGGGTGCTTCCTCATTATGGGTTTGGCGGTGTATCCCATTTTAAAAGAAGAAGGATACAATCCGGTGCAAACCATTAATCGCGCCCTAATTTATTATTTGATGCTTGATTTATTCATTCGTTATTTTCTCCAGAAAATGCCGGTGATGAATATTCGTCCGATGATGATTTTGCCGATGAAGAAAAGTACGGTCGTTCATTTTTTATTAGGGAAAACCTTCTTTTCTTTTTTCAATATTCTACATGCGTTTTTCTTTCTGCCGTTTACCTTTATGATGTTGTACAAAGGGGAGGCACCACTTTCTGCGTTGAGTTGGTGGTTGGCTATGTGGGCATTGATTTATGTGAACAATTTTGTCAATGTATTAATCAATAATAAAGATGCTGTTTTTTACCCTGTAGCTGCTTTGGTACTGGGTTCGGCGGTAGCGCAGTATTATGGATATTTTGATTTGACTTTGTGGACGGCACCGTTTTTTCAAGCTTTGTTTGACCAACCGTATTGGGTTGTGATTCCGATAGCGGCGTTGGCACTTTTGTACTGGGCAACGTATCGTTTTTTCTTCAATCAAATGCATTTGGATGAAAAACTTGCTTCAAAATCTGAGCTTGCCAAAACCGAAGATTTCTCTTGGTTGAATCAATTTGGTACGCTAGGTACTTTTTTGAAAAATGATTTACGATTGTTAAAACGCAACAAACGTTCGCGTACGACGATCATTATGAGCGTTTTGTTTATCGCGTATGGATTATTGTTTTATACCAATTCGATTGAGGCGTATAAAGCCCCAGCGTTTCAAATGTTTGCCGCGATTTTTTGTACAGGCGGATTCCTATTCACTTTTGGACAGTTTGTGCCGAGTTGGGATAGCGCATATTATCCATTGATGATGAGTCAGAACATTCAATACCGTGATTATTTGATGTCAAAATGGTGGTTGATGGTGATTGCTACGTTTGTTTCAACGATTATTGCGTCGTTCTATTTGTATTTTGGATGGGATGTGTATAAGATGATAGTGGTAGGCGCCGTATTCAATATGGGATTCAATTCGCACCTTGTTTTATTGGGCGGTGCATTTGTAAAAACCCCCATTGATTTGACAACAAGTAAACAAGCTTTTGGCAATAAACAAGCATTTAACGCGAAGACGATGTTGATTTCGTTGCCTAAAATGTTGCTACCGATGGCGTTGTATTCCATTGGGTATTACACGTATTCCTCCGATTTAGGAGTGCTATTAGTGTTGGCGGCTGGAATCTCTGGCTTTGCTTTCCGCGACAAAGTATTTACCCGAATTGAACGCATTTACAAAACTGAAAAGTACGCAACGATTGCGGCTTACAAACAAAAAGCATAACCCATAAACTTCTTACCTCATGATACAAGTTCAACAATTGACTAAAATGTACGCGAATGGCGTAAAAGTATTAGACATTACTAATTTAGATATCCCAAAAGGCCAAAGTTTTGGATTAGTGGGAAATAACGGAGCGGGTAAAACGACGTTCTTTAGTTTGTTACTCGATTTGATTCAGCCCAGCAGTGGCTATGTGAAAAACAATGGTATTCAAGTAAATACAAGCGAAGCGTGGAAACCCACAACCGCTGCTTTTTTAGATGAAAGTTTCTTAATAGGCTATTTGACCGCTGAAGAGTATTTTTATTTCATTGGCGAATTGCGTGGCCAGAATAAAGCGGATGTAGATGCATTATTGGCCAAACACGAAGATTTTTTCAATGGCGAAATTTTAAATAAAAAGAAATATTTACGCGATTTATCGAAAGGAAACCAAAAAAAAGTGGGCATTATTGCTACATTAATTGGTAGTCCGGAAGTAATCATTTTGGATGAACCCTTTGCCAATTTGGACCCTACTACCGTGAATCGCTTAAAAAAAATCATCAAAGAATTAGCAGAAGATCCTAATGTTACGGTGCTGGTATCGAGTCACGACTTGGTACACACCGTTGAGGTTTGTAATCGTATTGTAGCCTTACATTTAGGCGAAGTGGTAAAAGATATTCAAACTTCACCTGAAACCTTGAAGGAATTGGAAGCTTTCTTTGCGGTATAAATTTTCAAAAAACGAGTGGTTAACTACCCTGAAAGTGAAGACTTTTAGGGTAGTTTTGTTTTAAAAAACAATGTATTTTTTTTCACTTTACAAAAAGAAGCGTATTTTTACCCGTTATATATACTAAAAGCGCCTTTCTGCAGTTAGTTACAAAAACGTTTTTGCATTGAAAACCACAACCAAAACCTATATATTTTTCTTAGGAATTGCAGCTATTTTTGTCGCTTGTTCGACCAAGAAGGATACTTTTATACATCGTCAAAACCACCGTTTAAGTACGAAATACAATATTTTATTCAATGGCGGTAACTCTTTAAACCAAGGAGTCGTTGATCTTCGTAATCAATACAAAGACAATTTCTGGGAAATATTACCTGTAGAACGCATGCAGGTAACGGAAGATAAAATGCTTCCTGGAGAAACAAAAAACCCCAATTTTGAGCGTGCCGAAACCAAAGCTACCAAAGCGATTCAAAAGCACTCCATGAATATTGATGGTTCAGAACGAAATCCACAAATGGATGAAGCGCATTTAATGTTGGGTCAGGCCCGTTACTACGAACAACGTTTTGTTCCTGCTTTGGAAGCCTTCAACTATGTTTTGTATAAATATCCGCAAAGCGATAAAATCAATTTGGTAAAAATTTGGAGAGAAAAAACCAACATGCGTTTAGAAAACGATGAAATGGCGGTCAATAATCTTCGAAAATTGCTCAAAGAGATCAAATTTAAAGATCAAGTTTTTGCAGATGCCAATGCTACGCTTGCCCAAGCATTTATCAATCTGAAAGAGACCGATAGTGCCATTGCTAAATTGCGTATCGCTATTGATTTCACCGAACTTAACGAAGAAAAAGCCCGCTACCGTTTTATCACGGGACAATTGTATGAAGAGCGCGGTCAATTGGATAGTGCCCATGTGATGTATCAACAAGTGATTGATATGAATCGCAAAGCGGCGCGCCAATATGTAATCCAAGCCCATGCCCGTCAAGCCAAACAGTTCAATCCCAAATCAGGCGACACGATAGCTTTTTTGGAAAAATTCAATGATTTATTAAAAGATCGTGAAAACCGTCCGTACTTGGATGTGTTAAACCACCAAATGGGTTTGTTTTATGATAAAGTGAATAAGCCAGATCAGGCCAAGAAGTTTTATAACAAGTCGTTGAAAGCCAAACCTCAAGATCAATATTTGATTGCGTCCAACTATCGCAATTTGGGCGAGATTTATTTCAATGATGCCAAATATGTAACCGCTGGTAAATATTACGATAGTACTTTAACGGTATTAAATCCGCGTACTCGAGAGTTTCGATTAATCACTAAAAAGAAAGATAATTTAAAAGATGTTATCAAGTTTGAGGGAATTGCCCAACGAAACGATAGTATTTTAAAATTGGTAGCAATGTCGCCCGAAGCTCGTGAAGCTTTTTTTCAAAAACACATTGAAAATTTGAAAAAACAAGAAGCTGAAATGAAGGCGATGATGGAGAAATTAGCTAAAGAAAAAGCAGCTATTGCAGCCAATGAAGAGCAAGGTAAAGACACGAAGCAAGGGACTGTTGAGTCTAAAAAAGCGGCTATTGCACCCGTTACCTCTAGCTTAGAATCAAGTTCATTTTATTTCTACAATACGACTACTGTAGAAATGGGTAAATTGGATTTTACTAAAAAGTGGGGTAAACGCGCTTATGGTGAAAATTGGCGATGGTCCAAGGGAAATTCGGCCAAAGGAGCCAATGCCAATGAAGACCCAACCAATGAAGATCCTGAAGCTTCGGCAAAAGATGATGCGAAGACAGTTAATCCTCAACACACGACTGCTTTTTATCTTAAACAACTGCCTACAGATGCAAAAGTACTGGATAGTTTAGCAATTGAACGCAATTTTGCCTACTACCAGTTGGGAGTGATTTATAAAGAAAAATTTAAAGAATACAAACGTGCTTCGGATAAGTTGGAGCAACTTCTTAAAAACAATCCCGAAGAGCGATTAGTACTGCCTAGTTTGTATAACTTATATAAGATTTACGAAATCATTGAGCCGACCAAGGCGGCGGCAATGAAATCCCGTATTATTGCCGAGTATCCCGATTCTCGATACGCACAAATTTTGTTAGGTAAAACAGCCGATGACGCGATTGCTTCTTCTCCTGAAGCAACCTATGATGCTTTTTACAAAGAATTTGAATCAGGGAAATACCGTGAGTTGTTGCCGAAAACCAATCAAGCTATTGAACAGTTTACGGGAGAGGAAATGTTGCCTAAATTTGAATTGTTAAAAGCACAATTGCAAGGAAAATTATTCGGATTAGTTGAATACAAAAAAGCATTAAATTATGTTGCGTTGACCTATCCTAACGCAGAGGAAGGGAAATCGACAGAGCAATTTATTCAAAAGAAAATCCCGTATTTAGAGTCCTTATCATTTAATTCGGAGGCGGTGACTTCTTGGAAAATCCTTTACCCAATTGTTTTCCCAGAAACGGAAGCAGCGAAAAAGTTACTAGCAAAATTGGATAAGTTTGTCAAAGAACGCACTATAGAAAAAATGACAATTTCGAATGATATTTATACCATGAATCAAAATTTCATTGTTATTCATGGCATAAAAAACTTAGAAAATGCGAAAGGAATTGCCCAAATATTAAAAGATTATAAAGAGTATAAAATTGCTGAGCCGTACACGATCATTTCTAGTGAAAATTACAAAGTGGTTCAAGTCATGAAAAATTTCGATGCCTACACGAGTGGCGATTGGTTAAACAAACCGGTAGTTCCAGTACAACGAACTCTTGAAATTGAAAAAGAAGCCCCAAAAGTTGTTGAACAAGGTAAAACCAAAGGTACAGTAACTAAAGATGAATTGTTCGCAGAAGACCCAGCTGCCCCACCTATTCAAGGCGCATCCACAAACGCTGTAGATCCAAAAGGAGCAACTAAATCGGGCATGAATCCAACACCTAGCAATTCGCCCAAGAGCAATGATAATTCGCCTATGAATTCGTTGCCACCTGCACCCGGATTTTCACCTAAAAAGTAAGGCATATGTTTGAGAAAAAAACCAAATCCTATACAGATCTTTTAGGAAAAACGAATCGTATAGTGGAAGGTACAACGATTCACGGAAATATTGTATCTCCTGCAGACTTTCGTTTGGACGGACATCTCGTAGGTAATTTTGAAACCAAAGGAAAGTTGGTCATTGGACCAGCAGGTAGTGTTACTGGCGATATCATTTGTAAAAATTGTGATATCGAAGGGAAATATGAAGGTAAAATTCAAGTTACCGAATTATTGAATTTAAAAGCAAAAGCGGTTATAAAAGGAGAAGTGGTTTGTGGAAAATTAGCGGTCGAACCTGGAGCTGAGTTTACAGCAACTTGTGTGATGAAACCCAATGTAAAAAATCTTCAACCCAATGACTCCGTCACCGAAAAAACAGCCTAATCGCTGGTTGGCACTGATTAATATTCCCATTCAAATGGGGGTTATTATTTTTCTGTTTTCACTTTTAGGACAATGGTTAGACGTTAAATACCCAAACACGAATAATTGGTATACAAAAGGAATTACCGTTTTGGGTGTTTTTATAGCGATGTACAATGTGCTTCGTCAAGTAAAAGAAATTGATAAAAATGAATCCTGAACTTCGTTCGAATTTCCGCAATATTTCAGTGTTATCCATCATTGGATATGGAATAAATAAAGCACTTTTTTTAATTCCAAATAGTATATCAAATAATAAGCCTCAGACGCCTATTGAACTTTTATTTGGTATTTTTTGTTTTTTATCATTGGTGATTCTCTCTGTAGTAGTAATTATGAAGAAAAAAAGCTTTGACAATGTCGGTATGACCTTCTTAATTTTAACATCAGTGAAGATGATTGTCGCTTTTGCGGTTGGAAAAGCAATTATTAATGCTGAAAACAATTCATTTGAGAAAATCAATTTTTACGGAATTTTTGTCTTTTTTCTTGTTATTGAGACAATTTTGACTATCCAACTGTTGAATAAAAAGCTTGAAAAGTGATTTTTTAACGAAAAATTCAAAAAAGAACGCTTATCCTATTGTTTTTTTTCTAAAACATGTACCTTTGCACCAAATTTTGGAAACCTTAAAATTACGTTATCAAAAATGGTGATTTCTAGAAAACCAAGCCACTTACTAGTAGCTGCTTTATTGGCTTTTATGCCTTTACTTTCTATTGCTAATGAAAATCATGGTGAAGCCACTTCAGCGCATGCCACTGAAGCAGTTGCACCTGCTACTGAAGAAGGACATGGTGAAGCACATGATACTGAACATGCGTCTGGAGATATTCGTAGTGAAATCAAAAGTCACATCAATCATCACGTATTAGATTCACATGACTTCACATTATTTGCCGATGATAAAGAAGGAAAACATTTTGGTTTCCCTTTACCAGTAATTTTATGGGATGGTGAATTACATATGTTTTCATCTGCTGAATTTCATCATGCAGAAAACGGTGTGGTTGAATCTAATGGAAAGTACTATGTTTTAAGCCACCACGACGGTAAAATTTACCGCACGGATGCAACTGGTACTTTGACCGAAGATGAGAAAACTGGACATCCAACAAATGTTCACCCCGTTGATTTATCAATTACTAAAAGTGTTTTGTTTATCATCATCACTGCAATTTTGATGTTCTTCCTTTTCACTCGTTTAGCAAAATCATATGCAAAGAATGGAGGAATACCAAAAGGAATGGTTCGTATTTTTGAACCATTAGTTGTTTTTATTCGTGATGAAATTGCGATTCCTAACATTGGTGAGAAAAACTATAAAAAGTATATGAGTTATTTATTAACCATTTTCTTTTTTATTCTTTTCTTGAATTTATTTGGATTAACTCCATTAGGAGTAAATGTTACGGGTAATTTGACAATTACTTTTTCTTTAGCAATTCTTACGTTCTTAATCACAAATTTAACCGCAAATAAAAATTACTGGGGACACATATTTTGGATGCCAGGAGTACCTTATTTGATGCGTATAGTTTTGGCTCCTATTGAATTGTTGGGAGTTTTTATTAAACCTTTCTCATTAATGATTCGTTTGTATGCCAACATTTTTGCTGGTCACATTGTAATCATGAGTATCATTGGTTTGATGTTTATTTTCAAAAGTTGGATTGGAAGTCCATTGTCTTTCGGACTGGCTTTTGTTTTATCAATTTTAGAAATATTAGTTGCCTTTTTACAGGCGTATATTTTCACGATGTTAACAGCACTTTATTTTGGTTCTGCGAATGAGGAGCACCACCATGAAGAGGCACATCACTAAAAAAGTATTTGTTTAATTTAATATACAAACATTATGACTATTCCAAACATTGTAGGTGCAGGTTTGATCGTAATCGGTGCTGGTTTAGGTATCGGTAAAATCGGTGGTTCTGCTATGGAAGCTATTGCGCGTCAGCCAGAAGCTTCAGGTAAAATCCAAACAGCGATGTTGATCGCTGCAGCACTTATCGAAGGTATTGGTTTCGCTGCATTATTTGCTGCTTAATCTAAAACAACAACAACAATTGCAACGGTTGGTTGTAATTGTTGTTTCCTTATGTTTAACAGAAATTATTTAGATACATCTCATGGATAAATTAATTAATCAGTTTGAATTCGGTTTATTTTTCTGGCAGGTTCTCATTTTTGTGGGATTGATTCTGTTATTGAAAAAATTCGCTTGGAAACCTATCTTGGATGCTGTTAACGAGCGTGAAGAAGGAATCAAGAATGCTTTACAATCTGCTGAACAAGCGCGTAAAGACATGGAGAACTTGAAGTCGGATAACGAAAAGTTGTTGGCTGATGCTCGTGCTGAACGCGATACATTGTTGAAAGAAGCCCGTGAAATCAAAGAAAAAATGATTAACGAAGCGAAAGCAGATGCACAAGCTCAAGGTGAAAAAATGATTGAGCAAGCAAAAGCAGCAATCGAAGGTGAGAAAAATGCAGCAATGGCTGAATTGAAAAACCAAGTTTCTGCACTTTCATTAGAAATTGCTGAAAAATTGTTAAAAGATGAATTATCTAACAAAGAAGCGCAAACCAAATTGGTTGAGAAAATGTTAGGTGATGCTAAATTAAACTAATCGAAGTATGTCAAGAGCAGCGATTCGTTACGCCAAAGCAATTTTAGACATTGCCTCTGCTTCAGGTAAAGCCGAAGCGGTAAACAACGACATGAAGTCGGTTGTAGCCGCATTAGCTGAAAGCCATGAATTACAGGTTTTCTTAGCAAGTCCTGTAGTACGTTTAGAAGCTAAGAAAAATGCATTAAATGAAATTTTTGCAAATTCTCAAACTGAAACTAAGAGTTTGTTTCAGTTGTTGTTTGCGAATAAACGTTATGAAATTTTAGGTCAAATTGCTAATCAATACGGTCATCTTTATGACGAAAGTATTGGAGTAGAAATTGCCAAAGTGACTACAGCGATTCCAATGACTCCAGAATTAGAGTCTAAAATCATGACAAAAATCGCTGAATTGTCATCTAAAAAAATTACTGTGGAGAACATTGTAGACCCTTCGATTATTGGAGGATTTGTACTTCGCATTGGAGATATGCAATACAATGCCTCTGTTTCCAGCCGATTGAATGAATTGAAGAGAGAGTTTAGTAACTAATACATCATTAAAGATATATTACAATGGCAGAAATTAAAGCTGCTGAAATTTCAGCAATCCTTAAAAAACAACTATCCGGTTTTGAATCGGGTGCTTCTCTTGAAGAAGTAGGAACCGTATTGGAAGTGGGTGATGGTATCGCACGCGTATACGGTTTGTCAAATGCACAATACGGTGAGTTAGTGCAGTTTGATAACGGTCTTGAAGCGATCGTATTGAACCTTGAGGAAGATAACGTAGGGGTGGTACTTTTAGGACCATCAACAGGTATCAAAGAAGGTTCAACCGTAAAAAGAACACAGCGTATTGCTTCTTTGAAAGTAGGAGAAGGAATCGTTGGACGTGTAGTAGATACATTAGGTAACCCAATCGATGGTAAAGGTCCAATCTCTGGTGAGTTGTATGAAATGCCATTAGAAAGAAAGGCGCCAGGAGTTATTTTCCGTCAGCCTGTAAATGAACCTTTACAAACCGGTATCAAAGCGGTAGACGCGATGATTCCTGTAGGAAGAGGACAACGTGAGTTGGTAATCGGTGACCGTCAAACAGGTAAAACTACCGTTTGTATCGATACCATCTTAAATCAAAAAGAATTTTATGACGCAGGTCAACCCGTATATTGTATCTACGTTGCTGTAGGTCAAAAAGCGTCTACTGTTGCCGGTATTGCTAAAACTTTAGAAGAAAAAGGAGCTTTAGCTTATACTACAATTGTAGCAGCAAATGCATCTGATCCAGCTCCAATGCAAGTATATGCTCCTATGGCAGGTGCTGCAATTGGAGAATATTTCCGTGATACAGGTCGTCCTGCATTAATCGTATATGATGATTTATCAAAACAAGCGGTTGCTTACCGTGAGGTGTCTTTGTTGTTAAGAAGACCACCAGGACGTGAAGCCTATCCTGGAGACGTTTTCTACTTACACTCTCGTTTGTTAGAAAGAGCGGCTAAGGTTATCGCTGATGACGATATCGCTAAAAACATGAACGACTTACCAGATTCATTGAAATCAATCGTAAAAGGTGGAGGTTCATTAACCGCTTTACCAATCATTGAAACACAAGCGGGTGACGTTTCTGCATATATCCCAACGAACGTAATTTCGATTACCGATGGACAGATTTTCTTAGAGTCGGATTTATTCAACTCTGGGGTGCGTCCAGCGATTAACGTAGGTATCTCGGTATCTCGTGTTGGAGGTAATGCACAAATCAAATCGATGAAAAAAGTATCAGGTACGTTAAAACTTGACCAAGCACAATACCGTGAATTAGAAGCTTTCGCGAAATTTGGTTCTGATTTGGACGCGGCTACTTTGAATGTAATCGAAAAAGGAAAACGTAACGTAGAAATCTTGAAACAATCGGTAAACGATCCATTTACAGTTGAAAATCAAGTAGCAATCATCTACGCAGGTTCGAAAAACTTGTTACGTAACGTTCCAGTAAACAAGGTAAAAGAATTCGAAAGAGATTTCTTAGAGTACTTGAACAACAAACACCGTGATACTTTGAACGCTTTAAAAGCCGGTAAATTCGATGATACCATCACCGATATATTGGAAAAAGCAGCTAAAGAAATCGCAGCAAAATACTAATTGATTATTTTAAATTTTGAATGATAAATTTTAAATGAATTGTCATAATTTATCATTCAGAATTTATAATTTAAAATAGCAATAATGGCAAACTTAAAGGAAATTCGTAGCAGGATTAGTTCGGTACAATCGACGATGCAAATTACATCAGCGATGAAAATGGTATCTGCCGCTAAATTGAAAAAAGCGCAAGATGCAATTACAGCCATGCGTCCTTATGCCGAAAAATTAACGGAATTACTTCAAAACTTGAGTTCGACCATCGAAGGTGACTTGGGTGGAAGCTTTACCGAACAACGCGAAGTGAAAAAAGTGCTTATCGTAGCCATTACTTCAAACCGTGGTTTGTGTGGTGCTTTCAATGCCAATGTGGTAAAACAAGTGCGTTCTTTGGAAGAAAGTTATAAAGGTAAAGAGGTAACGATTTATACCATTGGTAAAAAATCGGGCGATGCTTTCCGTAAAACCAATACCATTGCCGGCGAAAACACAGCGATCTTTGATAACTTAACGTTTGATAATGCTGCGGATATCGCACAAGAATTAATGCATAAATTTGAAGCGGGTGAATTTGATAAAATTGAGTTAGTGTATAACCAATTTAAAAATGCAGCTACGCAAATTATTAAAACAGAACAATTCCTTCCATTAGCTTCAGGTGAAACCGTACAGTCTGCCAGTGCGGATTACATCTTCGAACCTACAAAAGAAGAAATCGTTTTAACATTAATTCCGAAATCATTAAAAACGCAATTGTATAAAGCCATTCGTGATTCTTTTGCCGCTGAACACGGTGCACGTATGACCGCAATGCACAAAGCAACCGATAATGCTACTGAGTTGAGAAACCAGTTGAAATTAACGTACAATAAAGCCCGTCAGGCAGCCATTACAAACGAAATCCTTGAGATTGTTGGTGGAGCCGAAGCATTAAAAGGCTAATTATAATTCTAAAAATAAAAAAAGAGTCGGCATTAGTCGACTCTTTTTTTTGCATGTATATTATCGTTATTTTTGTTTTAAAATAGTACACCTTTGAGTCTCTACAAGAACCTCTTTAAACAAACGCTGATTTACGGTTTAGCCACAGTGCTACCAAGAATTATCAGTTTCCTATTGAATCCCCTTTATATTTATTATTTGAAGGATAAAAGTCAGATGGGAATCGTTTCGGTTATCTTTTCGTACCTCGTTTTCTTTAATGTCTTTCTTTCCTACGGAATGGAAACCGCATTTTTTCGTTTTTTTAATAAAGAAGAAGATAAAAATAAAGTCATTTCAACCAGTACCATTTCTTTATTTTGGTCCACATTAGGTTTTCTTGTAATCGCTTTATTATTTCGAAATACGCTTGCTCATAGCTCTGGTTTTGCTGTAGAATATCTTACGTACGCGATATGGATTATTGCGTTGGATGCTTTAGCCATTATCCCTTTTTCAAAACTTCGTGCCGAACGAAAACCCATGCAATATGCGGTTATAAAAGTCGGTAATGTT
>JBDKGM010000058.1:0-44452 GCA_039798185.1 Bacteroidota bacterium | reverse complement strand
ACCGTTGCGGCTCCTATCATTGTGGCTAACGACGATGCTGGAACTCCAGTAAACGGTTATGCTGGTGGAACTTCTTTCACGAATGTTTTGGTTAACGATACTTTAAATGGTCAACCAGTTGTGGCTGCCCAAGTAAACGCTACGTTTGTTTCTTCAACAAACCCTGGTGTAACTTTAGTAGGTACTGATGTGGTTGTTGCTGCGGGTACGCCTGCAGGTAACTATACTTTAGTATACCAAATCTGTGAAATCTTAAATCCAACTAATTGTGATACAGCTACGGTAACCGTAACTGTGAACGCTGCTCCTATCGTTGCTAACGACGATAACGGTTCAGCTAACGGTTATACTGGTGGTACTGCTGTTCCTAATGTATTGGTGAATGATACCTTAAACGGTCAACCTGTTACTTTGGCGCAAGTGAACTTAACACAAGTTTCTACAACTAGTCCGAATGTAACTTTAGATCCTGCAACTGGGGCTGTAAATGTAGCACCTGGAACTCCTGCAGGTACGTACACTTTGGTGTACCAAATCTGTGAAATCTTGAATCCATCAAACTGTGATACAGCTACGGTAACCGTAACTGTGAACGCTGCTCCTATTGTTGCTAATGATGATTTAATAACAGAACTTTGTTCTGCTAATAACTCATTTGCTAATGTATTAACAAATGATACTTTAAACGGATTAGCTATTACTAATGGTCAAGTTATTTTTACAATTCTTACTGGATCTGCTCCTAATGTAGTATTCGATGCAAATGGAAATATTTCCCTTTCAGCTTCTGGAAGTTGTGGTACTTATACTTTCACCTACCAAATTTGTGAAGCATTAAATCCGAACAATTGTGATACAGCAACGATTACTTTAACAATCCAAGATAATACAGCTCCTGCTTTCGTAGAAGCTTTACCAGCTGACGTAACGGCTGAATGTTCTAACGTTCCTGCAGCAGCTACTTTAACAGCTACTGATAACTGTGGTTCTGCTACAGTAACTTTCAACGAAGTGAATACAGCTGGAAACTGTGCAGGTAACTACACATTGACACGTACTTGGACAGCAACTGACGCTTGTGGTAACACTACTACTCACGTTCAAACGGTAACTGTTCAAGATACTACAGCTCCTGCTTTCGTAGAAGCTTTACCAGCTGACGTAACTGCTGAATGTTCAAATGTTTCTGCAGCAGCTACTTTAACAGCTACTGATAACTGTGGTTCTGCTACGGTAACTTTCAACGAAGTGAATACGGCTGGAAACTGTGCAGGTAACTACACATTAACACGTACTTGGACAGCAACTGATGCTTGTGGTAATACTACAACTCACGTTCAAACGGTAACTGTTCAAGATACTACGGCTCCTCAAATCACTGCTCAAGCTTCTAATTTAGTTGTAGAGTGTGATGGTTCTGGAAATACTAATGCTTTACAAAACTGGTTAACTTCTCAAGGTGGTGCATCTGCTACGGATAACTGTGGTAATGTAACTTGGTCTAACAACTTTAGCGCTATGGCTAACGATTGTTCTGCAGCTGTGACTGTAATCTTTACTGCAACTGATGCTTGTGGTAATACTGCTACAACTTCTGCAACATTTACAATCCAAGATACAATTGATCCTACTTTTGTTGAAGTAACTCCTGAGAATGTAACTGTAGAATGTTCTAACGTGCCTGCAGCAGCTACAATGACTGCTACTGACAACTGTGGTTCTGCTACGGTAACTTTCAACGAAGTAAATACAGCTGGAAACTGTGCAGGTAACTACACATTGACACGTACTTGGACAGCAACTGACGCTTGTGGTAACACTACTACTCACGTTCAAACGGTAACCGTTCAAGATACTACGGCTCCTGCTTTCGTAGAAACTTTACCTACGGATGTATCTGTAGAATGTACCAGTATCCCTGAATTAGTTGAATTAACTGCTACTGATAATTGCGGTACTGCAACTGTAACATTTAATCAAACAACAATTGCAGGAACCTGTCCAAATAATTACATTATAGTAAGAACATGGACTGGAACTGATGAGTGTGGTAATACAGTTACACATTCTCAAAACATTACTGTACAAGACACAACGGCTCCTACTTTCGTAGAAACGTTGCCAACTGATATTACTGTAGAATGTTCAAATGTTCCTGCTGCAGCTACTTTAACAGCTAGTGATTATTGTGGTTCAGCTACGGTAACGTATAATGAAACTACCACTGCAGGTTCTTGTCCTGGTGCTTATACATTAACACGTACATGGACTGCAACGGATGTATGTGGTAACACAACGACACATGTTCAAACTGTAACTGTTCAAGATACTACAGCACCAACATTTGTTGAAGCATTACCTGCAAACACAACGGTACAATGTAATAATGTGCCGGTAGCAGCTACTTTAACAGCAACTGACACTTGTGGTTCTGCAACAGTATCGTTCAATGAAACAACTACTGCAGGTTCTTGTCCTAGTGCTTATACTTTGACTAGAACATGGACAGCAACAGATGCTTGTGGTAATACAACTACACATACACAAATTGTAAATGTTGTAGATACAGTTGCTCCACAAATTGCTACTCCATACCTTGCAATTGCTAATGTAAATTGTGATGCTATTCCAGCAGTTCCTCAATTACAGTTCACAGATGCTTGTGGTTCTACGGTAACAATTGCGTACAACGAAACAACGTCCCCAACTCAAAATGGTGTTTACACTATTGTAAGAACTTGGACCGTATCCGATGTATGTAATAATACAAATACATATACCCAAACTGTAAATGTTACTTTAGTTGCAGCTACAAATAACTTGACATATCCAGATGTAGTTTGTAATAATGATAACACATTAACAGTAAATGTTGCCAATGCAATTTTAGCTCAATATCCAGGAACTGATATGACTTCAGGAACATGGACTGATGTGAATAACACAGGTGGATTAAATACTTCAAATGGTAACTTTAATCCTTACCAAATTGCAAATGGTAGTTATATTATTAAGTATACACTTAGCAACGGAACATGTCCAGTTGAATATGCAGTTACAATCAATGTGAATGAAAATGCTTGTATTGTATTACCTTGTCAAGCATTAGTAATCAACAATGCATTGACACCTAATGGAGACGGTGCAAATGATTACTTCATCATTGAAAACATTCAAGATACTACATGTTATCCTGAAAATACAGTTGAAATTTATAACCGTTGGGGTGTGAAAGTATTTGACACTACTAACTATGATAATGAATCTAAAGTATTCCGTGGAGTATCTGAAGGAAGAGCAACTGTAAATCAATCAGCTGAATTACCAACTGGAACTTATTTCTACATTTTGAAATATAAAACTTCAGATGGAAAATATGTAACTAAAAACGGATATTTGTACTTATCAAGATAATCTGACCATCCGGGGATTATATCCTAATCCCCGGGTGTTTTTAAACACCCAAATAAATGAGAACAAGAATATTACTTTTCGGAATGCTGTTATCGGGAATGGTGAGTTTTGCTCAACAAGATGCCCAATACACACAATATATGTATAACACTATCAACGTAAACCCTGGTTATGCTGGTTCGCGTGGTGTTATGAGTTTCTTTGGACTTCACAGAACACAATGGGTCGGATTAGATGGTGCACCAGTTACTAATGCATTCTCAATGAATACTCCGATTCAATTTACCAACTTAGGAGTGGGATTATCATTTGTAAATGACCGAATAGGACCAACTACTGAAAATACGATTTCAGCTGATGTTTCCTATTCTATCCAAACATCAGAAACCTATAAATTATCTTTCGGTGTAAAAGCTACAGGAAATTTATTCAATTTAGATGTGACTAAGTTAACCTACCAAAATGCAAATGATCCTTTATTACAAAATCTAAATAATAATTTTAGTATGAATATTGGAGCCGGTGCTTATTTACACTCTGACAAATCCTACTTAGGTTTATCCGTTCCTAATTTCTTCGAAACTAAACGTTACAACGACAATGATGTAGCCGTTTATAAAGAACGTATGAACTTCTATTTAATCGGAGGTTATGTATTTGATTTAAGTCCGAACTTAAAATTTAAACCTGCTTTCTTATCTAAAGTTGTTGAAGGTGCTCCTTTCCAATTGGATGTGTCAGGTAACTTTTTAATCAATGATAAATTTACTTTAGGAGCCGCATGGAGATGGGGTGCTGCAATGAGTGCTATGGCTGGATTCCAAATCACCGATGGTTTATTTATAGGCTATGGATATGATTTAGAAACTACTAAATTAGCCAACTATAATTCAGGTTCTCATGAAGTATTTTTACGCTTTGAATTATTCAAACGTGACGACCGTATTGTATCACCTAGATTCTTCTAATAAAATTATAAGCAACCATGAAAAACAGATTCTTACAAATAGCTTTAATCGCCCTTGCCTCTTGTGCTAGCTTAACGGCTCAAAACAAAGAAGCTAAAGGAACTAAGCAGTTTCAAAACTATGCTTATGTAGATGCGATTAAAACGTACGAACGTATTTTTGCCAAAGGTTACAAATCGCAAGATATGTTGCAAAAATTAGGAGATTCGTATTACTACAAAGGTGATTTAACCAGTGCAGCAAAATGGTACAACGAATTATTTACATTCGCACCTGAAAACCCTGCTGAATATTATTTCCGTTATGCACAAGCATTAAAAGCAACAAATGATTATGCAAAAGCCGATCAAATGATGGCCAAGTTTAATCAATTAAGTGGTAATGATCAACGTGCAAAATTAGCGGCAACTCAAAAAGATTATTTAGCTCAAATTAAGAAAAACTCAGGGCGTTATACCCTTGAAAATGCTGGAATCAATTCACAGTATTCTGATTATGGAGCAGCCTACTACGATAAAAAGTTAGTTTTTACATCAGCTCGTGATACCGGTAGTCTTGGAAAACGTAAACATACGTGGACTGGAGAAAGCTTTACCAACTTATATACGGCTGATATCGGTGAGCAAGGTAAAGTTTCCAATCCGAAAAGAATGGATATGGGATTAAATTCTCGTTTCAACGAATCTACTTGTGCATTTACTAAAGATGGTAAAACAGTTTACTTCACACGTAATAGTTTCTTGGATAAACGTGAGAAAAACAGTAAAGGTTCTACCCTATTAAAAATCTATTCCGCAACTTTTGATAACGGAAAATGGATTAACATTAAAGAATTACCATTTAACAGTAGTGATTACCAAACAGCTCACCCTGCTTTAAGTGCAGATGAGAAAACTTTATACTTTGTGTCCGACATGCCTGGTTCAAAAGGTTTATCAGATATTTACAAAGTAAGCGTTAACGGTGATGGTTCATTTGGAACTCCGGTAAATTTAGGAGATGTTATCAATACAGAAGGTCGTGAAACTTTCCCTATGATTACTTCTGATGGAGAATTTTACTTTGCTTCAGACGGTCATCCTGGATTAGGAGGATTAGATGTATTCTTCGCAAAAGTGCAACCTGACGGTTCTTTCAAACGTATTCACAATGTTGGTGAACCTGTAAACAGTCCCAAAGATGATTTCGCGTATTTAATCAATGTAAAAGACCGTACTGGTTATGTTTCATCAAACCGTGATGGAGGAAATGGAAATGACGATATTTACCGTTTTAAAGAAAATACACGTTTAGTAGATTGTGAACAAGCCATCAATGGTATTGTTACTGATGTTGAAGATGGCAAACCTTTGGCAGGTGTGACTGTAGTATTACAAGATCAAAACTTCAAAGTGGTGAAAGAAATGAAAACCGATGCAGAAGGTAAATTTGATTTTGGTGCGCAAGATTGTGAAACGAAGTTCTATATCAAAACTTCTTTACCAGAATATAATACGGTTGATACTCCAGTAATGACCGCAAACGAAACAGGAAAAACGTTTGTGCCGATTACCATGGAAAAAACAGAAAAACCTTTGGATAAAGATGTTGATTTATTGAAAAAATTAGGAATCAAAATGATCTATTTTGATTTAGATAAATCAAACATTCGTCCGGATGCTGCCGTTGAATTAGCAAAAGTATTGGATGTATTAGAGCAATACCCAACTATGGAATTGGATATTCGTTCGCATACTGACTGCCGTCAAACAGCAAAATATAACTTATCCTTATCAGATCGCAGAGCAAAAGCTACTGTAGCTTGGTTAATCAAACACGGAATCAGTCCGAAACGTTTAATCGGAAAAGGATATGGTGAGTCACAATTAGTTAACGACTGTGCTTGTGAACCTACCAACAAATCAGAATGTACGGAAGAGCAACACCAAGCAAACCGCCGATCTGAATTCATTATTACCAAATTATAATCTACATTATAAATTGTTTAAACCCGAGAACGCCTCACTGTATAGTGGGGCGTTTTTCTTTATACCCTATTAAAGGAATTTTTATAAAGGATAAATAAATAGTAACGCTAAGTTTACCAGCATTAACAAAATGGATACACATAAATTGTACTAATAGGAATGTCAGTCCCTAGTATTTTTAAAGTCATTTCTAGCTATTTCTAGATATTATAAGCCTAATTGATATCCTGAATAGAAATACGTTATAAGATGCGTTTATAGGAGGATTAAAGAGGACTCATTTGAATCGCATAATTGTATTTATTATTAGAAATCAAATACAAGAGCTTAATCAAATATTACGCAAAGGTCAAATATAAAAGGAAAGTAAATGTAAAAGAAAAGAGTAAAATCTGTTCGAATTGTACTGATATTCCCCAATTGTAAAAAGATAAAACAAAAGCAGGTAGGTTATAATCTTTAATGATCATCTTCTTTTATACCAAAAAACAACTATGATTTTGAGCACTTATATCCAACAAAAAACCACCCCGAAGGGTGGCCTTTTTCAAAATCAAACAAAACTATAAATCAATTATTTCTTCATAAATATGTTGGTATAATACTTTTTACCAGTAGTCGGATTCACAGAGATGGAAACTCCGAAATGCGTATAGTCTCCTTCAATGTTCGCTTTGTGTCCCGGACTATTCAACCATGCATTCAGTACAGAGGTTGGAGTAGAAAAATTGAAGGCTACATTTTCCCCTACTCTAACCGCTCCTAATACATGTTTGATGTTGTTCACGCGATCGTCGAAAAAATCATGATTTACCACATTGTTGTCAATCATGTATTCATTGTGCTCGTAAGCTTTGAATGAAATGTGGTTTACAGTTTGCAAACGCGATTTACCTATACTTTCTCTGTAGTCGTTAACACGCTGCAAAAGATCGGATTCCTCAGTTGAGTAATCATACGAAGTCACTAAGCGATAATCTTGGGTCGATTCGCTATCGGTGTCTTTAGAACACGATACCATTGTGAATACCAATGCAATTGGCAAAAACAATCTAAGTAGTTTTGCTTTCATAGTAGTAGGTTAAGTTTTGACCGATAGATGTGGGGCAAATATCTTGTCAGTTAATAATTGATGAACGTTGTTTTGATTTGGTTATCCAAACTTACTACTATACCGTCGAAATGACAAATAAAATCGATGAACTACATATATGTTTTATTTTGTAGGGATATTTTCTTACAATTAAGGTGCTAAACGATCAATTTGCCATGAATAATCTGACAAAAGAGTGTAGCGAATACGGTCATGTAAACGATTGGGACGGCCTTGCCAAAATTCTACACTAACAGGGCGAACTAAATAACCTCCCCAATGTGCCGGACGAGGAATAGGTTGATCATTATAGTCAGCTTCTAATTGTTTTAAATTGGATTCTAAAAAGTCACGTGAAGGAATAACCTCGCTTTGCGGAGAAACAAGTGCTCCCAGTTTACTCCCATCGGGACGACTATCAAAATAATTATCGGAAACAATTGCAGCTGTCTTTTCCGCAATTCCTTTAATAATCACTTGACGCTCGATACTTGGCCAAAAAAATGATAAACACACGTTGGGATTTGCCGCTAAAGCTCTCCCCTTTTCAGATTGATAATTGGTATAAAAAATAAAACCTTCTTCGTTGAACTTCTTTAATAATACAACCCTAGATTTTGGGAAACCATCCAATCCAATCGAAGCAACCGTCATTGCATTGACTTCATCTACTCCACCAAAGTCTTCCGTTTCATGAAACCATCGGTGAAATAAATTAATAGGATCTTCAGGAAGTTGGCTTTCCAAAAGTTCACTTTTATCATACGATTTACGGTAATTGCCTAAGTCTTTCATAGTACGTCAATTTGCGCACTAAATTACGGCAAAAGAATGGGAAGTAAAATTAACGCAATGGAATTTCAAATTCCTTACCATCATCGGCCAACCAAACCTTAGGAAAAATAGTTTCTGCCTCGGTTTGAAATCCTTCGAGCGAACCATAACGCGTGGAATAATGGCCCAATACTAATTGCCGAACATTCGCTTTCAATGCAATGGTTGCTGCTTGCTTGGCTGTCGAATGCATGGTCTTTTCTGCCAAATGGGCTTCTTTTTCTAAGAATGTACTTTCATGATACAACAAATCAACGCCTTCAATAAGTGGAACGATAAGTTCGTCATACAACGTATCGCTGCAATAGGCATAACTTCGAGCAATCGCTGGATCAAAACTTAAAGCAGCATTCGGTAGTACCCGTCCATCTTCTAATGTAATATCCCCACCGTATTTGATTTTGTTGTAATATACTTTATCAATGGCATAGTCTTCCACCGCCTCGATATTTAGTTTTCGCTCTTTATTTTTTTCTTGAAATAAATAACCATTCGTATAAATGCGGTGATTTAAGGGTATGGTGGAAACGCGAACTTTCTCATCTTCAAATACTACTTCTGTAGTTTTGGATTCCAATTCATGAAAATATAAAGAATAACCCGTATACGAACCCGAAGCTCTTAATTGCAATAAAATAATTTCTTTGATTCCTTTCGGTCCATAGACATGCAAATCACTGTCGCGATTCAATAACATGAACGTAGAAATTAATCCGACCAATCCATAAAAGTGATCGCCGTGCAAATGGGAAATAAAAATATGATTGATTTTTGAAAACTTGATCTTACTCTTACGCAATTGCACTTGGGTACCTTCTGCACAATCAATAAGGAAAACATGATTCTTGATTTCCAACACTTGTGAGGTCGGATTGGACAAGGTGCGCGGCGTTGCGGCATAGCAACCCAATATCGTGAGTTTCAACTAATCCTGTGTTTTTTGGTTTACAATTTTTCCAAGGCGAATAATTTTAAGAATCAGTACAATCACAATTCCTAAATTCACCACCAATTTCACATATTCAAATTCGCCCGTTTTTAAATTGCCAAAAAACCGACGCACAAACAAAAAGGTCAATACAAAAAGTACAACCGTGTAGATATATATAAAAGTCTTGTTATTCATCTTAAAATCCCAAATCACGTTCAATTTCTTCCATTTCAATAATATCATGGGCTTCTTGTATCGAAGGCACCACATGCAACTGACTAGGCACTGCATTATAATCTAAATCGTGCGCAACGATTACAAATGACTTTTTCCCTTTGCGATGGGTCTTTGATAAAGTTGAAAATAATTTAATTTCAGCCAACGTTGCTTTCACATGAGTCAAGTCGATGATTACATTCTGTGTGGCAAATTGAACATGCTCATGCGTAACTTTTTCACAAAATGCAGCAATTCCTTCTGCAGTATTCTTAATTAGGGTTGTATGTCCTTTAACGTCAACTTTCATACGTTATTTAATTTTTGATGCTAATAAATAAATGACTGCCATACGAATCGCTACGCCATTTTCAACCTGATCTAATATCACGGAATGGGGACCGTCAGCCACTTCAGAGGTGATTTCGACTCCACGGTTGATCGGACCCGGGTGCATGATGACAATTTCCTTATTCAAACTTGAAAGAATTTCTTGGGTCAATCCAAACTGCTGCACATACTCCCGAGTAGATGGAAAATAGGTCACATCCAAACGTTCATTTTGAATCCGCAACATATTGGCTACATCACACCATTCTAGTGCTTTGCGCAAATTGGATTCTACTTTGACACCCAAACTTTCAATATGTTTTGGAATCAAGGTTTTGGGTCCGCATACGCGCACTTCGGCACCTTGCATTTGTAAAGCAAAAATATTGGATAAAGCCACACGCGAATGCAAAATATCCCCTACAATTACCACCTTTTTACCCGCTACATCACCCAAACGCTCACGAATGGAATAACTGTCGAGTAAGGCTTGTGTAGGATGTTCATGTGCACCATCACCCGCATTCACAATACTCGCTTTTACATGTTGCGAAAGAAAATAGGCCGCTCCTGGATGTGAATGACGCATCACCACCATATCGACTTTCATCGCCAATATATTGTTTACGGTATCAATTAAGGTCTCCCCTTTCTTTACGGAAGATTGTGCCGCTGAAAAACTAATCACATCCGCAGATAATCGTTTTTGGGCTAATTCAAATGAAAGTTTCGTTCGGGTACTATTTTCAAAAAAGATATTGGCAATCGTAATATCCCGCAACGAAGGCACTTTTTTAATGGGACGGTTGATGACTTCTTTAAAATGATCTGCCGTTTCAAAGATCAATTGGATATCTTCTTCCTTAAGATATTTGATGCCCAGCAGGTGATTTACGGAAAGTTCAGACATTGTGTTGTTGTTTAGTGTTGTGTAACCAAATAGACGGCATCTTCTCCTTCATTTTCTTTCCAACAAACCTTAACTTTTTCATGGTTGATGGCATCGACTTGCCGACCTCGATAATCGGGTTGAATGGGCAAATGTCGACTGAAACGACGGTCAATCAGCGTGAGTAATTCGACTTCAGAAGGACGGCCAAACGATTGAATTGCCGTCAAGGCCGCATTAATACTGCGCCCCGTATACAAAACATCATCGATGAAAATGACCTTTTGATCTTCAACCAAAAAATCGATTTGTGTTTTATTGGCTTCCAAAGGTTTGTCACTGCGACGGAAATCATCCCGGAAAAAAGTTATATCCAAAAATCCTAATCGCACATTAGCTACTTGATATTCCTCACGTAACAATTGGGCAATCCGTTCGGCTAAATATTTTCCGCGCGGTTGCAATCCTATTAAAACGGTCGAATTAAAATCAAGATGTTTTTCGATTAACTGACAAGCCAAACGATGCAGGATGATGTGTACTTCTTTCGAATTGAGTAAGACTTTTTGACTCATGGTGAAGTGTGCTGTTTGGGTGGTAAAAGTACGGATTTTTCTTCAACCGTATTCAAAAAAAAATCCCTCACGAAGAGGGACACTATTATTTTTTTATCCAATCCACAATTTGAGGATCCATGGGCGTTACTTGAGGTGCAACCACTTTTTCCAAATGACCGTCAGTACCGATCAAATACTTTTGAAAATTCCATTCCACCTGACTGTCTTGTAATCCGTTACGAGATTTTTGGGTTAAGAATTGATACATTGTACACATATCCTCTCCTTTGACAGAAACCTTAGCCATCATAGGAAAACTTACACCGTAATTCTTTTGACAAAAAGTAGCAATTTCTTTGTTGGTGCCTGGCTCTTGTTGTCCAAAATTATTCGCAGGGAATCCCACAATCACAAAATTTTGGTCTTTGTACTGTTTATATAAAGCTTCTAATTCTTTATACTGAGGTGTCAATCCACATTTGGAAGCCGTATTCACAACGAGTATTTTCTTTCCCTTTAAAGAGGCAAAATCAAACGTATTGCCTTCTAAATCTTCAACTTTAAATTGATAAATCGATTCTCGTGCTGCCACAGGAGCTTCTGCTACAAATTTTGAGGTATTTTCTGCCATAGCATTTTCATTATTTTTACAAGATAACAACCCGAATATCAGTGCTGTTGCAATAAATTTTATGTTCATGATTCTTTTTTGTCTAAAATTAATCTAAAAAAATTCAACAATATAGTGCACATTCAATAAAAATGTGTTAATTTTTCAGTGTGAATTAAAACCAAAGAGTCAATTAGTGCGTATATACTGACACTCTGAATAAAAATTTTGTTGAACTAACTTGTTAACGCATGACACAAGAACAATTGATTCCGCTGCTCCTAAATAAAGATGAGCGCGCTTTCACGGCCATGTACGACATGTATTCGAAGAGCCTTTTCGCCGTAATCTCTAACCTTATAAAGGATAGTGAAGAAGCCGAAGATGTCCTTCAAGAAGCATTCGTAAAAATTTGGAAAAATATCGATTCGTATAACGACTCTAAAGGTCGTTTCTACACGTGGATATTGAATATTGCCCGTAACACGGCCATTGACAAACTTCGTTCGAAGGGGTACAATAATAGTAAAAAAAACCTAGATGTCGACAACTTCGTATATATGGTTGGAGACAACAGTCGAATGAACAGTCGCATTGATACTATCGGTATTAAAGATTTCATCAAAAAGTTGAAACCAAAATGTATCCAATTGTTGGAATTATTGTTCTTCCAGGGTTATACCCAACAGGAAGCTTCCGAAGAACTTGAAATCCCAATTGGTACAGTAAAAACACAAAACCGCACGTGTATCAATGATTTAAGAACTTATTTGAACGTATCATGAATTCAAAAGAAATAATCGAATCCGGTAATCTCGAACTATACGTTTACGGGGTTTTACCTCAAAACGAATCGGAAGAGATTGCTGCACTGTCCAAGAACGACAGTACGGTTCACAACGAAATCGTATCGATTGAAAAATCGGTCATCAATCTGTCCTCCAGCATTGCCCCAGCGCTGTCAACAGGTGTGTTCCTAAAAATTAAGGAACGCCTCGAATTGGGTGGTGGCAACGTGGTACAAATGAACTCGCGTCGTAGCATCGCGCCTTACCTAGGTTGGGCCGCTTCTGTCGCCCTATTGATTGGTGTAGCGTTACAATACAATAAAGTAAATGACGCGCAATCTGAAATTGGCACCCTTCAAAATGAAAAATCTACCTTGCAGAAATCGGTAGTCGAACTCGAATTAGAGAAACAGCAAACTGTAGTCGCACTCGATGTCATTCGCGACAGCCAAAATACCGTGGTTAGTCTAGCCGGACAAGCAGCAGCACCTACAGCTACAGCTAAGATTTATTGGAACCAAAAAACCCAAAAAGTCTATGTCGACGCTTCTGGCTTGCCTGAACCACCTAAAGGTAAAGTATATCAAATCTGGTCATTGAAATTAGTTCCAGCCCTTACGCCTACTAGTATCGGTTTGTTAAATGATTTCACCAAGAATCCAGGTAAAGTATTTGCAGTGGAAGGTACCGGAGATGCTCAAGCCTTCGGAATTACACTCGAACCCGCAGGCGGTAGCAAATCACCTACCATGGAACAATTGTATACCTTGGGTAAAGTATAAGTCTTTAATTAACTTTCATATAAACAGAAAAAGGTTCGATAGTTTGTATCGAACCTTTTTTTATTGTAATCCTTTTTCTTATTTCGAAACCTTACGGTAACGCCAGTATACTATGCCGGCAAACACCATGAAGATTACAAAGATGCGGATATAAATATCTACGTTTTGCTTTTCTCCCGTCGCATACGAGTGCATGCCTGTTAAGTGGAAATTCACCCCAAAATAAGTCATCAAAATCGAGGCAAATGCCAAAACACTCATGAAATTAAACGCAAACAATCCGCGTAAACCAGGAACCAATCGGGCATGTATCACAAATGCATACACCATAATACTGATTAACGCCCAGGTTTCTTTAGGGTCCCAACCCCAATAACGGCCCCAACTCTCATTCGCCCATTGTCCACCCAAAAAGTTACCTATCGTTAACAAGACCAACCCTAAGGTCAAAGCCATTTCATTAATATAGGTGATCTCTTTAATGTTTAACTGCATCACCTCTTTATTCTTTTCGTTTGTTGCCAACATCAAAATCATGGCTACAACTCCTAAAATCATTCCCAATGTAAAAGGTCCATAACTCATGACAATCACCGCAACGTGAATCATCAACCAATACGAATTCAACACGGGTTGCAAATTGGCAATTTGTGGATCCATCCAACTCATGTGCGCCACCATCAAAATCATGGAAGTAACAAACGTACCCGCCGCCACCGTTAATTTAGATTTACGATCAAAGGCCAAACTGAAAAACATCGTCGCCCATGCCACATAAATCATACTCTCATAGGCATCACTCCAAGGCGCATGTCCCGACACATACCAGCGGGCAATCAATCCTGCCGTATGGGTAGCAAACAAAATCCCAATAAAAATATGAAAAGCATTGATCGATATTCGTAACAAACGACTATTGGTAAAGATGCGAATGATGGTCAAAATCAACATGATACTTCCTGCCAACATGTATAACCAAAACAAACTGCGGAATACATCGTACTTATTCAATAAAATCTCGGAATCAATTTGTTGATCCGAAGGGCGAACAGACTTTCCGTATTTCTTTTGGTAGTCTTCCAAACCTTTTAATAAGGTATTCGCCATCGTATAATTCTTCGTTTTCGAAGCGCGTCCCAATTCGTTTAAATAATACGGAAATGCATTTTTGATTTTATCCAAATCGGTTCCCGTAGCTTGGTTTAATTCCATAAAAGAAACCCATTTGTTGCTTTTATCATTGGGAACCGGAAAAATCTTTAATATGCCACCGTACATCGCACTGTACAACAAGTTGATTTTCTTGTCGGCTTCAACGAAATCTTTCTGAAAATTATTCGGATTGGTCGTTTTATAGGCATCATCCAAATACGGGGAAAGCTTATATATTCCGTTCTCCGTAATGAAATCCTTAAACTTTACATATTTGACTTCTTTATCAACCCCAATAATTTTACGAATACTGTCGTTTCCTTTTTTCAAATAAATCACCGGTAAATTCTCCCAAGCACGCGGATACATAACCATGGACAAAAATACTTGATCGGCATTCAATCCTTCGTAGGTATCGCTTTTACTTACTTTACGCAGCAACTCCGATGAAAATGTATTAACCGGCTTCATACGCCCACCCTCGTCTTGTATAACCAAACGACCAAATTTCTCCGCCTGTATTTCAGGTACAGCATAGCGTTTGACCGAATCCAAAAAGTTGATATTCGCAGGCATGGCCATCGGATTATTGTGCTGGTGACCATCACCTTCCTTGTGTTGCGCCTGAATCGACAAGCTTAAAAACAAAATCACCATCGTAATCAAGGCGTTCTTTTTGTCTTTCACATGATTTAATTTCTTTTTCAAATCCGCAAAACGGGTGTTTTTATCAAATAAAATAGCTAACATTCCAAAAAACAACAAGAAATATCCAATGTAGGTTATCAATGTCCCCCAGTAATCATGGTTCACCGACAAAACCGTTCCCTTTTCATCAGGATCAAATGACGATTGGAAAAAACGATACCCACCATAATCCAAAATATGGTTCATATAAATGTCTGCATCGGTAGTTTTACCATTATCCATAACGGTTACCCGACTTTTGAAAGCCGAATAACTTTTCTCAGTACCCGGATATTTATCGGCAATAAAATCATTTAAACGCATCGAAAAAGGCAATTCATATACTTTGCTTCCTAACATCAAAGTGAATTCTAATCCACCCAATTTAAGAACCTGTGGTTCTCCCGTTTTACCCTTGGAACCTAACAAAGTAACCTCTTGTGATTTACCTCCCGAGCTTACAGTAACGATTAAAGCATCATCCGTATTTTTGGCTTTATAATTGGTGCCTGAGGTCCACGCTTTTTTTCCTTTTACAGATTGTTCTGGAAAAACAAATTGGGAACCGCCTACATTGTATAAGGAACGGAACATCAGGTCTTGTTCGGTTGCGGCAGCAATTTCTCCTTTAAATTGATCCGCCATACGCATGAAATTTCCAGCAAATGGGGATTTAATCGTTGTTTTTGTGCCATCCGTAGTAATATTGATGGCGCCCTCCATGGGTTTATTCAAAGAAAATAAAAGTCCGTGGATACTTTGCACCACTCCTTCTTCTAAAAAATGCTCATGACGTTGTCCGCCACCCGCTTCAACCATTTTAATAAAAAACTTTCCATTGGCATCCGCAGCAATCGTTTGCTTCGCATCCATCATGTATTTTTTATAGGTAATTTGGAAAGGCGTTTGATCAAATTTTTCATCGATAGAAAAATCATTGGAAGTAAACGGTGGATAAACCGCCTCTGAAAGCAACAAAGGCTTTTCAATGATGCGACGCTTGAGTCCGCCCTGGTATTGCCCATCAATCCAAACCGTTAAGTAGTTTTTATCGGAATAAAATTGCTTGGCACTTTCGCCTTCACGAATAGGCATTACCCCTTCAAAACTGATATAACGTGTAATACCCGCACCAACAATGATAAAGATAAAGGCCAAGTGTAAAAGTAAGGTTGCCCAATTTTTACGCAAATGCAACTGATAGCGTTTGATATTTCCAAAGAAGTTGATGAGGAAGAAAACCATAATCAACTCAAACCATTTGGTATTGTAAATCCAAATACGAGCCGTATCGGTATTGTAATCACTTTCAATAAAAGTTCCCGCCGCCATAGCAGCTGCGTAAACGATAAATAATACCGCCATTAATCGGGTGGAATACAAGAAGGAAGCTAATTTATCAGCCATTTTCAAAAAAATTTACGCAAAAATACACCAAAAAAAACGTTTTTGTCGTTTCACTACATGGATTTTAATGGAATATTAGGAATTGTATGCACTGCCGAATAAAATTGCTTTTTGACCCTTTTTTTATACTTTTACGCCCATGATAAAAACGGTGATTATCGGTTCTGGAAATGTGGCACAACATCTGATTACAGCCTTTCGCGAAAGCGGAAATGTACATCTAGTTCAGGTACTCGCCCGAACGCCCAATGAACTGGAAAAGCTGTTCCCGGATATCAAAATTACAACCGACCCCAATGAATTGGCTGAAGCTGCTGTTTACGTTATTGCTGTTTCTGACCATGCTATTGGGAATGTTTCTGAATCGTTGCATCTATCCGGAAAACTAGTCGTACACACTTCAGGAACGACATCCCTTTCGGAAATCAATCCCAAAAATCGCCGCGGTGTGTTCTATCCGTTGCAGACTTTTACCAAAGGGAAACGCTTGGCGTATGACCAAATTCCATTTTGTTTGGAAGCTGAGAATGAAGACGATTACATACTGCTCACAGCTTTGGCACAATCGGTCTCTCCTGCTGTTTACCGTATTTCAGAAGACCAACGAAAAGCTTTGCATGTAGCGGCAGTGTTTGTGTGTAATTTCACCAACCACCTGTACCAAATTGGAAATGACTTGTGCGATGAACACCAAGTGCCCTTTGCCATTCTCCAACCTTTGATTGCAGAAACCGCGGCTAAAATAGAAACTTTGACACCCCAACAAGCACAAACGGGTCCTGCCCTTCGTGGTGATACTGCAACTCTAAATCGCCACCTAGCCGCACTTACAGATGCTACCCAAAAACAATTGTACCAACTCTTGACAAAATCCATTATTGATCATGGCAAAAAGTTATAAAGAACTCATGAACGACATCACCACTTTTGTGTTGGATGTAGACGGCGTTCTCACTGACGGAACGGTTCACGTTTCACCTACAGGAGAAATGCTACGCGAAATGCACATCCGTGACGGATTTGCAATGAAAGCAGCTCTGGAAAGTGGTTACAACGTATGCATAATCTCAGGAGGAAGCAATGAAGGCGTGCGCATTCGTTTACGCAATTTGGGAATCACAGATATTTACTTGGCGTCTCCTGATAAAGTGGAAACCTTTAAAGAATATTGCGACATCTACGGAATCCAACCTTCACAAGTGTTGTACATGGGCGATGATATCCCCGATTATCATGTGATGCAAAAAGTGGGTCTTCCCACCTGCCCTCAAGATGCCAGTCCAGAAATCAAAGCGATTTCAACGTATATCTCACATAAAAATGGTGGAAAAGGTGCCGTGCGCGATGTCATCGAACAGGTGATGAAAGTCCAAGGAAAATGGCACACCTATTACAACGGAAAACACGATTAACCCTTACTATTTCAATACTCGACTATGATGCACTTCTTGAAGTTAATTCGCTATCAAAACCTACTCGTTTTAGCCGTAATGCAATTAATCATCCGTTATGGATTTTTAGAAGAATTGAATTATTACTTTGCGCTAACGCATTTAGAATTTAGCTTATTTGTCCTAGCCTCCCTCTGTATTGCTGCTGCCGGATACATTATAAATGATGTTTTTGATCAAGAGGTGGATGCCATCAATAAACCCGAACGACGCATTATCGGTACACAAATCGCCGAAGAGAAAGCGTATTATTTATATGGCGGACTCTCCATAGTGGGGGTCGGAATTGGAATGTATCTTTCCAATAGTATCGGTCGTCCCGGATTTGGTGTTTTTTTCGTACTCATTGTAGCCTTGTTGTATGTCTATTCGTCGTCATTAAAACATATGCCTTTTATTGGTAATCTGGTAATTGCCCTATTGGTAGGAGCTAGCGTACTTTTGGTTCCCGTTTTTGATGTATATCCTGTGACACATGAAGGGAATAAATTGGCAATGGGTGCCTTGTTTGGCATGTTGAAAAATTACGCCATTTTAGCGGTAATGATAACGCTCATTCGAGAAATTATTAAAGATGCAGAAGATGTACAAGGCGATGATGCAGAAGGAATGCAAACCTTACCTATCGTACTTGGAATATCAAAAACCAATAGTATCATCGCGGTTTTAGCCGTAATCAGTAGTGGAGCCATTGTCTACTATTGCTTTACCCATCTGTTGGATAACAACCTCTTTTACCTTATGGGTTACCTTGGATTATTCGTAATTGCACCACTTATTTTCATTGCCATCCGCGTACTGCAAGCTAAATCCAAAGAGGATTATACCCAATTAAGCAAATGGGTGAAAATCATTACCGTAATGGGAATCTTTGCCTTAGCGGTGCTGACATTTAATTTGAAACAAAATGTTGCCTAAGTATCATATCATCCTCGCTTCGGGTTCGCCCCGACGCCAACAGTTCTTTAAAGACCTGGATTTGGATTTTGAAATTCGAATCAAAGAAATTGAAGAAGTCTATCCCGATCATTTGCAAGCTGAAGAAATCACCAATTATTTGGCCCAACTCAAAGCAGCCGCTTTTGAAGGAACGCTCGCCGAAAATGAACTCGTTATTACTAGTGACACCCTCGTTTGGTTGCATGGTAAAGCCTTAGGCAAACCGACCGATTATGCCCATGCAGTTGCCATGTTGCAAGAACTTTCGGGTACAACCCACGAAGTGATTACTTCCGTTTGTTTTAAAACCCAAACCACTGAAGCACTGCTCTTTGATAAAACAAAGGTTACCTTTGCACCCCTATCGTTGGAAGCGATTCATTATTATCTGGACAAACACCAGCCCTTTGATAAAGCGGGTTCTTATGGGATTCAAGATTGGATCGGACTCACAGGCATATCCCGTATTGAAGGTTCGTATACCAATGTGGTCGGACTCCCAACTGAAAAAGTTTATCATTATTTAACAACTCATTTTTTAAAATAGTCGTACTTTTATTGGGCACAACTAATAATACCGATTCAGTAATGGAAACGGAGCAGGAAATAAATGCCAAAATATTAAAAGTAACCATGGTGATTCGCGATAACTTCCCTGAATTACACCAATACTTAAATGAAATGCCGGTCACCATCCCTATCGATAGTAATCCGGAAATCAATGTCCAACACCTCAAAAAATACTACGAATCTTTGGTGGCCATTTTTAGAAATTATGTGGCCGAACACCAATTGCATTATATTAACCAACGAAATCAAGAAGGGCATTTGTAAATGGAATTGAATCAATTTACAACTGAATTAATCGCAACCGCCAGTGTGTTGTTTTTAGTCATTGTACTGCGTATGCTGGTCGCGAAGGTCGTACGCCGCTTTGCCAAAACCAATTTCAATCTCGAACACCGCGCCAATTTAGTCATCAAATACATTGACTTACTCATCAATATTGTTGCCGTAATCGCCTTGATTGTCATTTGGGGTGTTCAAAAAGAAGACATCTTAGTTACTGTATCCTCAATTACCACCGTGATTGGCGTGGCCATGTTTGCGCAATGGTCCATTTTAAGCAATATCACTTCCGGAATCATTCTCTTTTTCTTTTTCCCTTTTAAAATTGGCGATATCATTCGTATCAACGACAAAGATTTCCCCGTACAAGGTGAGATTGAAGACATCAACGCTTTCCATATCAATATTCGTACGCAAGACGGCGAACTCAGCACCTATCCCAACAACCTGTTGTTACAGAAGGGGATAACCATTTTGAATCCCCGCAATGACCCACCAGAATTCATGGATTAATGCCTGTTAAAATGGAAATGCTGTAACGATTCCTGAAATTCTTATAACACCTTCTCCCCTTTTCTGTTGCAACTTTGTACCATAAGCTAAAAACAAAAGTTTATGAAAAGTATGCGACTAATCATTGCAGTTTTGTTACTAGGAAGTAGCGCTGCAGTAGCCCAAGTAAATGTTACGTTAAATTTCGGTACGCCACCCGTATGGGCACCCGCAGACCGTGTGGAAACACAGTACTATTACTTGCCAGAGATTGATGTCTATTATGATGTTCCAGGCGGACTGTTCATCTATTTCTCCAATGGACGTTGGATACGAAATGCCTACTTACCCGCACGCTGCAATCACTATGATTTACGAAGAGGCCGTGTAATATATCTTACCGATTACCGCGGAAATGCACCGTATTATTACCATAAGAAACATCGCGCTCGTTATGTTTCCGTTCCTCAACGAACCGTAGTTGTTTACCGCGATCACGACGATGATCATGATCGTGGAAGACACCACGGACATGGGAAAAAAAGAGGACATGGACGCGATTAATAATAACACTAATTCATAATCGTTAGGGTTAATTTAGTTAGTTTAGGGGGAAAAGGAGCACTTCAAGTGCTCCTTTTTTGTTAAAGAAATTGAAAAAGAAAAAGGCTACGTTTCTTAAATCCGTATTTTTGAAAAGATTCAAAAAACGAAGTAATGCGAAATTATATTTTGGTAGGACTCCTACTTGGGACTTCTTTACTCACCCATGCACAACGTCCTGAAAAACCGAATGCTGCCGATATTTACCACCAAATTGAAAAATTAAATTTCCTCGGTAATGTACTCTATATTGCCGCACATCCCGATGATGAAAATACCCGCTTGATTTCGTATTTATCGAATGAAGTCCACGCCCGTACCGGATATTTATCCCTAACACGCGGCGATGGTGGTCAAAACTTAATCGGACCCGAATTACGAGAATTGTTGGGTGTAATCCGTACGCAAGAGCTCATTGAAGCACGGAAGATTGATGGTGGCGAACAGTTTTTCTCACGCGCTAATGACTTCGGGTTTTCTAAAAATCCAACCGAAACCTTACAAATATGGGATAAAAATCAAGTGCTCAGCGATGTCGTATGGGCTATTCGAACTTTTCGTCCCGATATCATCATCAACCGTTTTGATCACCGCTCCCCAGGAACAACGCACGGTCACCATACCGCTTCTGCCCTCCTCTCTATGGAAGCTTTTGATTTGGCCAATCAGCCCAATCAATTTGCAGATCAGTTGGCTTTCACGCAACCTTGGCAACCCCAACGTGTGTATTTCAATACCTCATGGTGGTTCTATGGCAGCAAAGAGAAATTTGATAAAGCCGATAAAAGCAAACAAGCCCAACTCCAAATTGGTGTGTATTATCCCTATGCCGGAAAATCCAATCAAGAAATTGCAGCACTAAGTCGGAGCTGCCACCAATCCCAAGGCTTTGGCAATACGGGTACCCGTGGGGACGAAGACGAATATTTGGAATTTTTAAAAGGAACAGCACCCGCCAACAAGAACAACCTGTTTGACGGAATTGATACCACCTGGAACCGCTTATCCGATGGTAAAGCTGTGGGCGAATTACTTGCCAAAGTGCAAAAAGAATTCAATTACTCCAATCCCGGTGCCAGTATCCCCAACCTAGTGAAGGCCTATACGCTTATTCAACAACTACAAGATCCCTTTTGGCGCCAACAAAAGTCTGAGGAAATCAAGAAAATTATTGCAGCCTGTTCAGGTCTTTACCTTGAAGCGGTAGCCGATGTTCAAGAAACGACACCCGGAAGTTCTCTTAAAGTGAAATTGGAAGCCATCAACCGTAGTACCAACAACTGGATCATTAACCGCGTGGAATCCTACCCAAAAGCGACTATCGCATGGACCAATCAGCCTTTATCCAATAATAAGGACCTGACCACTTCCTTTGACCTGACGATTCCTACCACTTATGACTATACCGCTCCGTATTACCTTAAAGAGGAAGGCTCAGTGGGCATGTATACCGTTTCCGACCGACAATTAATTGGTAAACCCGATGTGCAACGTCCTACACAGGTGACGTTTTACCTCACCGTTGAAGGCGTCGAATTCGCTTTTACCCGTAAAATTATTTATAAGTATAATGACGATGTTAAAGGTGAAGTATACCAACCTTTGGACATCGTTCCCGCTGTTACTTCTTCCATCAAAGAGAAAGTATATATTTTCCCTAAAAACCGCACCCGTGAGGTTCGCGTTATTGTGAAAGCAGGAAAAGAAAACCTCACAGGAACCGTACAGCTGCAAGTCCCAAGCGATTGGAAAGTAAGTCCAGAGCAACAAGCCGTTACGCTCCAACGCAAAGGCGAAACCGCAGAATATGTCTTCGCACTTACCCCACCAAAAGAAGCTGCCGAAGCCGTAATTCAAAGTGTAGTTTCCGTTGATGCACAGCCTTATACACAGGATAAAATCGACATCAATTATCCGCATATCTACAAACAAATGGTGTTGAAATCGGCTACAGCCAAAGTGATCAAACTCAACATTAAAACCAATGATGAAAAGATTGCTTACTTGATGGGAGCCGGGGATGAAGTACCCAACAGTTTGATTCAAATGGGCTATGAGGTGACCGTAGTGAAACCGGAAGCACTAACCCCCGAATTACTGCAATCGTTTGATGTGGTGATGACCGGAATCCGTGCCTACAATGTGGTGAATCAATTGGCGTACAAGCAACAATTGCTGTTGGATTTTGTGAAAAGTGGTAAAACCATGATCGTGCAATACAATACCTTGGATGATTTTGTTTCCAAAGATTTTGCGCCGTATCCCCTCAAAATTTCCCGCGACCGCGTAACGGAAGAAAATGCCGAAGTGCGCTTTCTCCAACCCAACCACCGCATCCTAAACAGTCCGAATAAAATAACCAATGCCGACTTTCAAGGATGGAAACAAGAGCAAGGACTGTACTACCCGAGTGAGTGGGACCCGCAGTATACCGCTTTGATTTCGGCTAATGACCAAGGGGAAAAACCCAAAGAGGGTGCTATCTTGGTAGCCACCTATGGAAAAGGAACGTATATTTATACCGGATTGAGCTTTTTCCGTGAATTGCCTGAAGGTGTTCCGGGAGCTTTCCGATTGATGGCCAACTTAATTTCGGCTAAAAACTAAACCACGATGAAAACCAACAAAGAAAACCGCTGGAATAACAGTTATACATGGCTCCTAGTCATCAATGCGCTGTACATTTTGATTTTTTATTTACTCATGGAAAACTACTCCTAACATGCAACAACTCGACTGGATTATTTTATCGGTAACCCTGCTCTCCATTGTTATCTATGGGGTATACAAAACCAAAGGAAGCCGTAATGTTGAAGAATATATTTTAGGAAACAAGCAAACCAATTGGTTTACCGTGGGTATCTCTGTAATGGCCACCCAAGCCAGTGCCATTACCTTTTTATCCACACCCGGACAAGCCTACCACGACGGAATGGGATTCGTTCAGTTCTATTTTGGTCTTCCGATTGCCATGGTGGTGATTTCCCTAACATTTATTCCGATTTATCACAAATTAAAGGTCTATACGGCCTATGAGTACTTGGAACAGCGCTTCGATTTAAAAACACGTTCGCTAGCTTCTATCCTATTCTTGATTCAACGCGGACTCGGAACGGGGCTTACCATTTACGCTCCTTCCATCGTACTTTCGACTTTGTTGGGTTGGAACCTAACGATGCTCAATGTAATCATCGGAATCTTAGTTATAGCCTACACCTTTTCAGGCGGTACCAAAGCGGTAAACGTAACCCAAAAGCAACAGATGTTTGTCATCATGAGTGGGATGCTCATTACCTTTTTTCTAATTTTATCGCTCTTACCCAATGACATGACGCTCTCCAACGCCATGCACATCGCTGGGGCTAATGAGAAAATGAATGTGGTTGACTTTTCGTTTGATCCCGAAACCCGCTACACCATTTGGAGCGGTATCGCCGGTGGTTTCTTTTTGAGCTTGGCGTATTTCGGTACCGACCAATCCCAAGTGGGACGCTATCTCTCTGGGAAATCGGATAAAGAGAGTCAGATGGGTCTCATCATGAACGGTTTTCTAAAAGTGCCTATGCAGTTTTTTATTCTCTTGATAGGTGTTTTGGTCTTTGTCTTTTTCCAATTTAATGAAGTGCCGTTGAACTTTAATCCGGTGAATAAAAACATCATTGAAAAATCAGCCTATGCGGAGGATTACCACAAATTAGAAGACCAACTCAAAGCGCTTACGGAAGAGAAAAAAGAATACAATCTTTTATACATCGATCACTTAAACCAAAACTACGACAATCCTATTTTGCGCAACCGCTTAACCGCCTTGTCGGGAAAAGAACGTGACCTGCGCGATCAAGCCAAAGAATTAATCGCAAAAGCCGACCCTAAAGCGGAGACGAATGATAAAGATTATGTTTTCTTGTATTTCATCTTGAATTACCTCCCCAAAGGATTAATCGGGTTGTTGCTGGCCGTTATTTTAAGTGCAGCCATGTCGTCTTCTGCCTCGGGCTTGAATGCCTTGGCGTCTACCACAGCTATCGACATATATAAACGTAATTTAAAAGAAGAAAAGTCCGATAAACATTATGTCATGGCGACCCGCTATTTTACGCTATTGTGGGGAATTATAGCCATCTTGTTCGCCTGTGTGGGAACACTATTTGAAAACTTAATTCAGCTGGTGAATATCGTAGGTTCGATTTTCTATGGAACCGTACTCGGAATTTTCTTGGTCGGATTTTATATCAAACACATCAAAGCAACCGCCATTTTCTATGGTGCGGTGATTTCACAACTTTTGATTTTCTACATCTATTACTTGGATGTGGTGAGTTTCCTATGGCTGAATTTTATCGGAGCTATGCTTACCATAGTGATTGCATGGTGTATCCAACGCACCCGGCCGAAAGTGACCGAGGAAATCGCGTTAAACCCATAAAATGAAAAAGAATCAAGCCACCTTAGGGTGGTTTTTTTATTAGGGTAAAATGGAATGAAATACAGCAAAAAAGTGAAAGGCACTACCCCCTAACACAAAGACATGCCAAATCGGATGATAGAACCGCTTATGGTCTTTGGCATAAAAATAAATCCCACCGGTATAACAAACACCTCCCAATCCGATCAATAGTAAGGCCGTGGAAGAAAGTGCTTCCATCAATGGCTGAATGCCGATAACACACAACCAACCCATCACGGCGTATAGCGTTAATGAAATTTTTTCATTGTAGCGGTATTTGGAAAACTTAAAGACAAAACCCACAACCACCAAGACCCAAATCAAACTGAACAGTGTCCAGCCCCAAACACCTTGTAAACCCACCAACATCACTGGCGTATAAGTGCCTGCAATGAGCACATAAATGCTTAAATGGTCAATGCGTTGCCATAACTTTTTATGCCGTAAAGTGACTACGGCATGGTAGATCGTAGAAGCCGTATACAAGAGCACCAAACTCAGTCCGAACACAATACTCACCGCCAAATGCAAACGCGTTCCGTGGGTAGCGGTGTAACCTACCAATACCCCAAGAGCCACCAACGCCAGTACTGCGCCTACGCCATGGGTAAGGACATTCCAAAACTCTTCTTGTTTGCGATTCTTTGGTTTCATAGTACAAAAGTAGTCAAAAAAAAAGCCCCTGACAGTCAGGGGCTTTCCTTTAATTTATTTACTCCACTCTTTAATCGAGTCGTTATTCATTTTAACATAATCATCGTTTTTCGCTTTTTGAGCACCTGCTAACGATAATTTAGCTGTTTCGATAGCGCCTTTTTTGTCGCCTAATTTCGCTTGAATCAATGATTTCAAACGCAATTGCCAAAATGGGGCTTCTTCTCCCGCTTTCACAGCACCTACTGCTTTGTTGACATATTCTAAGGCTTTGGCCATTTCAATGTTCGCTTGGTAGTAATACTGTGCTGCACTGTAGTAATCATTAGCAGAAGGTCCCGCTAACGTTTTTGTAATGCTAGCCATAGCTGTTTTTTGTGTAGGTACTTCAAACTTAAGTGCAACTACCGTTTTTTCCCATAAAATCTCCAACTCTGCTGAATCATTGGTTACATTACCAATACTAATTGTAAAGGTCTCTACACGACGATCCGTCATCATCGGTTTGGCATTGGCACGCAACGCTACATCCGATTCCTTGAATTCTTCTGGCGTTCCCCAGTTGTCTGTAGTTTTATAAAAAATTACTTCCCAATTGTCTGCTTTTGGTAAAGTAAACAACGCATACTTCCCTTTTGCTAAGGTTTTTCCGTCAATAACTACATCTTCACTGAAGTTTACCGTAGTATTCGCATTGGCTCCTGTACGCCAAAGTTTGCCAAACGGAACTAAATCACCAAAAATAGTACGACCCTTCGCACTTGGACGTGAGTAATCAATCGTGACATCCGTTAAACCTACGACTTGATTTACCGTGGCTTTCGGACTGGATTGTGGAGTTTTTACTTGCGCTTTGATCGCATAAGATGCAATAAAGAAGGCTATTGCATAGATTAGTTTTCTCATGGTTTATTGTTTTTTGTTCTGCCAAAATTAGTAAAAGCGTTGGGGTCTAACTGTTAATTTAAACTTAAATAGTCGTAATTTTTGTTTAACTAATTTTTCTAATTGTTAAACAACTTGTATCTTTACCAAAAAAAACATGAAGATATATACACTGCACTCTAAACAGTATCTTCCCATAACTCTTGATGAAGCCTGGGAATTCTTTTCCGATCCGAAGAACCTGAATACCATCACACCCGATGATATGGGGTTTAAGACCCTTTCCGGTGCGGATCGGAAAATGTACCCAGGACAAATCATCCAGTACATTGTTACTCCCTTGTTAGGTATCCCTATGAAATGGGTGACCGAAATCACACACGTTAATCACCGACAGTTTTTTGTTGACGAACAGCGTTTTGGTCCCTATGCCCTATGGCACCACAAACATTTCTTTAAAGAGGTGCCCGGTGGTGTGGAAATGGAAGACATCGTCGATTACAAACTTCCTATGGGTTTTCTTGGGCAACTGATGCACCCCCTACTGGTACGTCCGCGACTGCAACAAATTTTTGACTACCGAAGAACGAAATTGATCGAACTCTTTGGCGAATTTAAACCGGCTTAACATGAAAAATATCCTATTGATTGGTGGTTCCAAAGGAATCGGTCGCGCCCTTGCGCAACAATTACAGTTTGAATCCAACCTATTCGTGGCTTCGCGCTCGGTAGAAGATTTGGCCGACTTAAAACTCACCCACATTCCGTTTGATGTAACGCAAGACACGTTGGATACTTCTGTCCTTCCTGCTGAACTACACGGATTAGTATACCTTCCAGGCAGTATCAATCTACGTCCGTTTAAAGGATTGAAACCCGAGGCTTTTGAAAGTGATTTACAACTTAATTTTATGGGATTCGTAAAGGTATTACAAGCTCTTTTACCCCAACTTACCGCAGCGCCTCAATCAAGTGTCGTGGCCTACAGTTCGGTAGCCGCATCCATGGGAATGCCTTTCCACACCTCTGTGGCGGCCGCCAAAGGGGCTATTGAAGGTTTTGCGAAAGCCTTTGCTGCTGAATATGCCCCTAAAATCCGCATGAATGTCATTGCGCCTTCCTTAACCGATACGCCCTTAGCCGATAAATTCTTAAATTCGGAAGAGAAGAAAGAAAAAGCAGCCTTGCGCAATCCCATGAAGAAAGTGGGTACACCGCAAGATATTGCTCAAATGACGGCCTTTTTACTCAGCGAACAAAGTAACTGGATCACCGGTCAAGTGTTTGCCGTAGATGGCGGAATGTCCACCCTATTAGTCAATAGTTAGTATGAATATATTTTGGTTCCGAAGAGACCTGAGGGTCGATGATAATGTGGGATTGTATCATGCCTTGAGCAGTGGGCAACCCGTACTGCCGCTTTTTATTTTTGATACATCCATTCTCTCGCAACTGCCCCCAGACGATGCACGCGTGACCTTTATCCATCAGCAATTGGAAGCCATACAAGCTGCCCTTCAAGCTGTGGGTAAATCGCTAGCCGTGTTTTACGGTACTCCTGAAGAGGTATTTACCCAACTCCTCTCGGAACAAAAAATTGACACGATTTACACCAACCATGATTACGAACCCTATGCCCGTAAACGGGATAAGGCATTGAATCAATTGTTTAAATCCAAAGAGGTAGTGTTCAAAACCTCAAAAGATCAAGTGATTTTTGAAAAGAACGAAGTTGTGAAAGATGATGGCACTCCCTATGTGGTGTATACCCCCTACAGCCGCCGTTGGAAAGAACGCTTTCGCGCAACCACCCTTCAACACTATCCATCAGAAACACTCTTGCATCATGTAGCGGACCACACTTATCCCTATTTATCCCTTGACGCCATCGGATTTAAAGTTTCGCCTATAAAAGTGCGTCCCTATGATGTTTCTGAAACCTTAATTCGCAATTACGAGGCTACCCGCAATTTCCCCGCACTGAACAAAACTTCTTTCTTGGGGATTTACTTGCGCTTTGGTGCCGTTTCTATTCGTAAAATGGTGGCCAAAGCGATCGCGGAGCAAAATGAAACCTTCTGGAATGAATTGATCTGGCGGGAGTTTTTTATGCAAATCCTTTGGCATTTCCCCCATACCGTACATCAGAGTTTCAAACCCAAATACGATGCTATTGAGTGGCATAATGATGTCGATTTGTTCCAAAAGTGGTGCAAGGGTACTACAGGTTATCCCATTGTAGATGCAGGTATGCGGGAACTGAACGCTACCGGTCACATGCACAACCGCGTACGGATGATCGTGGCGAGTTTCCTATGCAAACACTTACTCATCGACTGGCGTTGGGGTGAAACCTATTTTGCCCTTAAATTGCTCGATTATGAACAAGCCAGCAATATCGGGAATTGGCAATGGGCTGCCGGCAGCGGTGTCGATGCAGCGCCCTATTTCCGGATATTCAATCCGACGGAACAAATCAAGAAATTTGATAAAGACTGGTATTATATCAAAAAATGGGTGCCTGAAGTGGAAACCTCAGCCTATCCCAATCCCATAGTTGACCATAAAGAAGCCCGCGAGCGTTGCTTAACCGTGTATAAAGCCGCTGTGGGATAACACCCTTTTCGCACCATGAAAGTAGTATGGCTTAAACGCGATTTGCGCCTGCACGACCACGAAGCTTTGTTTCGCGCCATCGAAACCAAAGAGAAAGTGCTGTTGCTCTATATCCTTGAGCCCTCCCTCCAGCAGGACATCCATTACAGTGCGCGGCATTTTAATTTTATCAAACAATCGTTGGCCGAACTCCAACACGATTTGTTGCCTTATCATACGCAAATACTTATCGTAGAGGAAGAGGCGACTTTTGTCTTTGAAAAGTTAATCGAACTCGCCAGCATCACCGGTGTGTACTCCCATCAAGAAACGGGTATCCAGCGCACCTTTCATCGGGATATTGAGGTGAGCGAACTCCTTCGCACCAACGGCATTCCTTGGTTTGAATACATCACTAATGGTGTGATTCGGGGCTTGCGCAACCGCCAAACCTGGAAGGAAGATTGGTACGACTTTATGGACAAACCCCGCTTTCCGTTTGAAGCCAATGGGCGAACCTTTGTCAAATACACCGAAATCGAGAAACTCGAAATCCATTTTAAAATACCGTCCTTAGATACCCCACTCGACCAACCTTTTCAAAAAGGAGGCCGGGCCGTAGGATTGCGCTACCTCAAGTCGTTTCTTACTGAACGGGTAGAAAACTACAGCCGTCATATCTCTAAGCCCGAACTGGGACGCAAAGGCTGTAGCCGTTTATCGCCCTATATCGCTTGGGGAAATCTTTCCATACGGGAAGTGTACCAATGGACGTGGGAAGTGCGCCAAAAAGGAAAGTTCAAACGTCAAATCGACAACTTCGCTTCGCGCCTTCGCTGGCAAGCGCATTTCATTCAGAAGTTTGAAATGGAATGTTCGATGGAATTTCACCCCGTCAATAAAGGCTATTTGCACTTAAAGCTTCCCGTCAATACAAAACACCATGAGGCTTGGTGCACAGGACAAACAGGTGTACCTATTGTTGATGCATGTATGCGGTGTTTGAATACAACGGGATACCTCAACTTTCGGATGCGTGCCCTCGTCGTTTCTTTCTATACCCATCACCTCATGCAACCGTGGCAAAACTGCAGTCCGCACCTTGCACAGCAGTTTTTAGACTTCGAACCCGGTATTCATTACCCTCAAATTCAAATGCAGGCCGGCGTAACGGGTGTGAATATGATCCGTATTTACAATCCGGTGAAGAACTCGATCGAACATGATGCACAGGGCGAATTTATCCGTAAATGGGTCCCTGAATTGCGCAGTATTCCCGCGCCCTTTATTCATGAACCGTGGAAACTGACGCCTATCGAACAAATGTTGTATGGATTCGAACTCGGTTACGACTACCCCTTTCCTATTGTAGCGTTGGAAGAAGCCCAGAAAGCAGCTACCGACTTTTGGTGGAATTTTAGAAAACAACAAGAGGTGCGCAGCGACAGCAAACGCATCTTAGCCAAACATACTTTTCCCGACCGCGAAGCCTCTTAAGGCTGTATATAAGGCGCTAAGGCTTTGATCCAAATGGCATAGCCTAATGCATTCATATGCAATTGATCTTCTCGAAATAACTTTGGGTTCGGGACACTGTTTTCCAACATCGCTTCCCATACCGAAATAAAGACGGTGGCCGACTGGGTCGCCAAGTAATTTTCGATCAATTGATTGGTCGCTTGCATCCGGTCCCGCATGGCCCAACGTGACGTACAGGGTTTGATGCCTACAAAATAAAACGGTACCTGTGGAAAAGCTTTTCGCAGATGTGTAAAGAGGGTTTGAAAACGAAGGAGTACCGCTTCTGGTGTTACCTTGGGATCGGCGGCTATATCATTTTCTCCGCAATAGAAGACAATTTTAGACGGTTTGTATTTCAAAAGCACTGAGGCTTCATAAAACAAAATATCGTTGAGTGTAGCGCCTCCAAATCCGCGGTTAAGGATTTTCGGATTATGGAAATCCGTTGCCATTGTGGTCCAGAGTCGGAAGGACGAACTGCCCACAAACAACACCACTCCTTCTTGAGGTTGCTGCAGACTGTCTTGCTTTTGAAATTGAGCAATCTCACCCGCATACTGCTGTTGACCAAAACTGAACAGCCCCAGGCACAATATCCCTAAACACAGTATTTTTTTCATCCCAACAAAGCCGCTAATCGTTCGTAATTCAACATCTTGAAATCTTGTACGACCACATCCGCTCGGGAATAGTCTTGCCCTTTGGAGTGAAAACTGTCGTATCCCACACAAAAAACACCGGCTGCTTTAGCAGCTAGAATTCCGTTGGTGCTGTCTTCAATGACGATACATTCCGAAGCGTGATCCCCCGATAAATGCACAGCATGCTCAAAGATGGCGGGATGGGGTTTGGATTGCGGAAACTCTTCTCCTGAAACGATATGACTGAAATGTGGGAACAAATCAAAGCGTTTGAAGATACGATGAATCGTAACCCGTGCCGAAGACGACGCCAAGACCAATTGAATATCATGGGCTCTGAGGTCCAGTATCAATTCGTGTACCCCTTCCAACAAAGTGAGGTCTTCCTTATGGTCGAAGGCCTCATTAAACAACATCCGTTTGGTATCAACCAATTCTTCTACCGATTGGGGCAATTGAAATTGGTCTTTTAACTTTTGAAAGATATTCTTTGTAGAGTTCCCCGTAAAGGACGCATACAATTCAGGCGTTACGGTGATGCCGAGTTGTTTAAATTGTTGGTGATAAGCAAAATGATGCACGGGTTCGGTATCTACGATTACCCCGTCCATATCAAAAATGACCGTTTTAAGCATTAGCTATTTTTAAAGAGTTGGATTAAAAAATAAAATAGGGGCACAAATACAGCACCCATCACGCCCAAGAGTATCCATCGGCCTCCATCAAAAGTCGCATGTTGAGCAACTTGCACCGTCTGCCATTCTATCGCAAAGAAAACGCCTACGAGGACCAATTTCAAAGTGCGCAACATCCGCGTAGAAAGCTGATACAAACGGGGTGCATTGGCTTCGGTAACGGCCACTGGGAAATTAAACCAGTGGGGGTGCCGCCCGATATAGGTGAGTCCGATATACAGTGCCGTAGCAATTCCCGAACCTACAAAAATCGTCCATTTGTCGCCATAGCCATCCACCTGACCCTGTCCGTTAAAATGGGTCGGAATTACCTCGGGTAATTGGGGATACTGCCACGCCACATAGATCCATGACGCTACCAAACCCAGTAGGGCTACGAATTCGATACCGAAATCATAGCGTGTGAGTGGGATAGTAAGTTGTGGGCGTTGGGATTCCATTATTTTTTGATTAGGTAACGTACAACAGTTTCGGCAGCATGGAGTCCGAACAAACACGGCATCCACGAATTGGTGCCATAAAAGGACTTCTTGAAATTACTGCCGTCGGTATTTTTGATACTCGCGTAATCGGGACGCTCACTGGAGTACACCACTTTCACCCCACGTGATATGCCTTCTTTCTTCAATCGCTTGCGTACATTTTTAGCCAGCGGGCAATAGTCGGTTTTACTAATGTCGGTGACTTTCACTTTAGACGCTTCGTATTTCCCTCCTGCGCCCATATTACTGATTACCTTAACCCCTTTGCGTTTGGCGGCAATCAACAAATTGAGTTTGGGGGTAACACTATCGATACAATCCAAGACGTAATCAAACTCAGGCGTCACCAATTCAAAGGCACGCTCGGGGGATAAAAATTCTTTGAGTTGAGTGAGTTGCAATTCAGGATTGATATCCATCAAACGCGCGCCCATCAATGCTACTTTGGGCAATCCCACCGTGGAATGCAAGGCGGGCAATTGGCGGTTAATGTTGGTGATATCCACCACATCCCCATCCACGATGGTCATCTTCCCTACACCAGCCCGAGCGAGAAACTCAGCCGCAAAGGAACCCACACCACCGAGTCCGACCACCAATACATTGGAATTTCGTAATTTTTCTAATCCTTCTGTTTTAAATAAAAGTTCTGCACGTTCTTGCCAAACAGCCATGATGAGATATTTTAAATTTTATATTTTAAATTTTGAATGGAAGTGCAAAAATAAGGAATTGGGATTAGAGAAAAGAAGAAAGAGAAAAGAAGAAAGAATTCAAGTTACTTTCAGTGAAGTATGGTTGCTTCGTTCAGTGTATCGGTGACAGATTACTACTCCCTGTACACTGTTCACTGTATACTGTACACTGCCCCCTGTTCACTGTTCACTGTATACTGTTCACTGCACACTGTATACTGCCCACTGCCCCTACTCAAACACCTTCACTCTATTCCGCTCTATTCTTCGTTCTAGTTCGCTGACTTCCAGATTGCGGTATTCGGCGGCTTTGGCATAGACGTCGGCGATGGATTCTTCCATGGTGTCGGTTTCCAAGAAGATATTTTGTTCGGGAACGGCAAGAAACGCTTCTTTGAGTTCGGGATTGCGCAGTAGGTACTTGCCAAAGGACAGGTAGCATCCGTGTTTTACCAACTCTTGGGCGAGTTGGGCATTTTTAGAATAGCCGTGAACGATAAGCGGTACGGTACAGTTGTGTTTCTTTTTTAGGGCGATTAACTCTTGAAAGGCTCCTACGAGGTGGAGCACTACGGGCTTTTGGTACTGTTCCGCCAAGAGCAAATGCGCTTCGAAGACTTCGAGTTGGAGTTCGAACGGCACCTCAATCCGTTTGTCCAATCCACATTCGCCGATAGCCCAACAGCCCGGCTTGATTAAATGTTGGTCCACGATTTCGAGGTGTAACTTCCACTGCTGGGCATCAATAAACCAAGGATGAATCCCGATGGAATAAATTGGTGCCGCTGCATCAAACTCCCATGGGTATTGATTCACGAGTTCGATACAATTCGGTGTGGCGGTATAGTGGTGGGTGTGAAGGTTGAACATTATTGTTTTAAATTATAAATTTTAAATTATAAATTATTGGTTGATGAAATAAAGATATGAAAAAAATTGCAGTGGGCGGTGGGCAGTATACAGTGGGCAGTATACAGTGGGCAGTGTTCAGTTAACAGTATACAGTAGGCAGTAGGCAGTAGGCAGTATACAGTAGGCAGTATACAGTAGGCAGTATACAGTAAGCAGTATACAGTGGGCGGTAGTGCTACTACATCCGCTGAATTTTAGATGGGGTGTTTTTTGCTTGCTAAAAACCTTTACACCCAATCTTGTCATTTCGACGATAGGAGAAATCCCATAGGATAGTCACCTTTTTTTCGCTTAGCGAAAAACATAGTTTCCTAATCATTTTACACGCAGCACCGTGAAAACTGTATGGGATTTCTCCCTTCGCTCGAAATGACAAACAGGACGAGGTATTTTTTTAGCTTGCTAAAAACTTTTACTCGCAGCACCGTGAAAACTGTATGGGATTACTCCCTCCGCTCGAAATGACAAACGGGACGAAGTTTTTTTTTTAGCTTGCTAAAAACCTTTACAAAAAATAAAAAACCCAATCACAGGGTGCGATTGGGTTTTCGATAAGTCTACCATTTTACTGTTATTGGACGGTAATTGTACCAAGGTACGTACTGGTCGAACAATCTTCTTCAGAGACGTTGGATACACCTATCCATAAGTGAATGGTTTTGCCCACAAAGGAAACGGGTAAGACCAAGCTACCGGTTGTGGCTCCTCGTAATGCTACCGAAAGGTTGCACACCGATTGCCCATTTTCAAGGGCGTAGATGCCGATAAACACACGGTCGGTGCTGGCGGCAAGTACTTGCGCACTGTTGTCCGTCCATGTTAAGGTTACGGTTTGATTGGCTTCGGGTGTTACCGTGACGTTTTCCAAAGCAGGGAGTGTGCCTCTACTCAAAATTACTTTTTCATATTGAATAACATAATCGGGATCGACAAATTCCAACGCGTCTTTGATGTGGTAAGCAAAAGCTTTGTTGCCACGGGTCTTCTCACCTTCGTCACCGCCATAAAAACGGATTAGAATTGGATTGAAAGGGGTTAAAAATTCGGTTACCGCTGTAAACTTCATGCGTTGTTGCATTTGTAATAGCGAAGGTTTTTTACCCGACTTACGGGGTAAGCTGCGTAAGATTTCTTTACCGCGCCAATTGGCACCAATTACTGTTCCTACTTTTCCGGCGAAAGGACCTAATATTCCTTTTTGATATGTTGCCATACTGATTAAAATTTAAAGGGTTAAAAATGATTTGAATTTTTCGTGGCGTTCGAACAACCATGAGTCAAAACTACAGCAAAAAACCACTGCTGCTGCGACCTTGACGTATGTTGACGTATGATGACGTATGTTGATGTATGTTGATGTAAACTGACGTATTTTTACCGAACAACTAGGGGTTTTCTTCGGTATTTCTTCGGTAACGCTTCGGTAACCCCTACGAAAACACTGGGGTTCCCGCACGATTTACCGAAGGTGACTGCACGATGACTGCCAGAAGACCCGAAGATTGGGAGTTAGGAGTTAGTCCAAAGTCTAAAGTCTAAAGTCTAAAGTCCAAAGTCTAAAGTCCAAAGTCTAAAGTCTTCTATAAGTGGAAAAGAGTAAAAGGGTAAATGTGGAGCGGAATAATAATGACGTAATTCTTTCTAAAGCCTAAAGTCTAAAGTCTTCTATAAGTGGAAAAGAGTAAAAGGGTAAATGTGGAGCGGTCTAATAATGACATAATTCTCTCTAACGTCTAACGTCTAATGTCTAACGACTAGTCACTAGTCACTAATCACTATTCACTAATCACTATTCACTAATCACTATTCACTAATCACTAATCAATAAAAAAAAAATTGCAAACCCTGTGCGGACTTGCAATCTAACCGTTTGAAAACTATTCGAGTCGTTTTCGGGAATCTTCGGCGATAAGTTGGGTAATGTAATGTTTGGGGTAATAACATAATCCACCGATTTGTGTGTAGGGAATTTTCTTGTTTTTCCGTAAGCGGTACAGTGTACTTTCACTGATGTTAAACTGGCGCTTGACTTGCGCACTGTCTAACCAGACTTCTTCATTTGGAATTTGACGGATGATTTGGAGTAAGGTGGCGGCGAGTTCATTGATTTGCTGTTGTAAGCTTGTCAATCGGGCATCAAAGTGGTCCATAAAAGATTAAAAAAGTAAAGTTTTTTTTCATTTTGGTTCTCGGTTTTAGTTTGATATTGTATTTGTTAATTCATTTTCCAAAAATCATTCCATTTTTTTGTGGCACAGTCTACACCAAAAAACTCAATCCACTCATAAACAACCCCTTACCCTACCCTTTTATTCTGTTGCTTGGATTGAATAATCCCTTTATTTTTCTAGGGTTCTTATAAAAAAAGCCCTCAAAAAGAAACCACTACACACTCTTTTTATCGGGACTTTTTAGGGCTAAAAAAAATTACCCAATAGGAAAAATACTTTCATAAAATAGGGTTTTTCCTATTGAAAAAATTTTTACAGCTCCTTCTCAACCGCTATTTTTATCATCTAAAGTGATTCAATTAATGGTTGTCATTGTACTTAAAACACAGTATGTAAGGCATTTACTATAATTTTAAAACTTTAACAAAATGTACACTTTTAGTGTACTTATAATAAAAAGTAAGAAATTACTTTTACTAGCACCGGAATACATGCAGTTGAATTTGAAACGATTTCCCGAACCAATGATTGAAACCCTAACAACTCATGTATATGCGCACGGCAACTTTATTTCTTGCAGCAGCCCTAGGCTTGGGCTATTCCTCAACGCTGCAAGCCCAAAAAATCTTATGGGATAAAAGTCTCGGAGGCAAACAATCGGATTATCTGATGGATGCACTCCCTACCCCTGATTATGGATTCCTTCTGGCAGGATCGTCCCTTTCTATTAAATCGGGCTCAAAGCTCCAAAGCACCCACGGTGATTTGGATTTCTGGCTTTGGAAGATGGATGAAAAAGGCGACCAAGAATGGCAAAAAAACTTCGGAGGCAGTGGTAGTGACTTGCTTCATAGTATAACCGCTACACCCGACGGTGGCTATCTTATTGCTGGAACCTCAAACTCCCCGCTTAGTTTTGACAAAAAAGCCAATTCGCAGGGCGGTGATGATGTTTGGGTTATCCGACTCAATCCCCGCGGTGAGGAACTTTGGCAACTTACTTTAGGCGGTGTTGATCAAGAGAAAATCGCGCAAGTTATTCCAACCAAGGACGGCGGCTTTTTACTCGCAGGGTCTTCGGCTTCAGCCAATCGCGAAGACCGCGCACCTCTTGACCCCAAAAAGCCTGCACGTTCCAAAACTGGCGCATCCTATGGGGACTTGGATTATTGGGTGGTGAAGTTGGATAGCGACGGTAAAGTAGCATGGCAACAAACCTATGGTGGAAATTTTACGGATGAATTACGCAGTGTGGCCGCTACCCCAGACGGTGGATTTATACTGGGTGGGTATTCCAACTCCGAGCTATCAGGAACAAAAACCGAACGCAACCGCGGTATCGGAGATTTTTGGGTGATTCGTATCGATGATAAAGGAAAAGAACTATGGCAACGTACCCTTGGAGGCGATCAAGACGACCAGTTGTATCACCTGATTCTTAGTTATGACCAAGGGATACTACTTGGTGGCAACTCCAACTCAGGGAGTAGTGATGAGAAAACGCAATCCAACCAAGAGGGTACTGATTTTTGGTTGGTGAAACTCGACCTTTCGGGGACGCTGCTTTGGCAACAAACCTACAACTTTGGGAAAACCGACATACTCACATCTTTAGTTGAGAACAAAGACCACAGCCTGTTTTTAGGTGGTTTTGCACAAGGCGAATACAGTGTGTTTTCGAAAAGTAAAGGAAAATTAGGATTGGGTAAAGGCGAACCCAAAGCCAAAAAGGGGACTGATGATTTTATTGCTTTAAAAGTGAATGAAAAAGGAGAAGAAATTTGGTCCCGTACTGTTGGCAGTCAGGGTAAAGAAGTGTTGCGCAAAGTTATTGAAACCCGTGACGGCGGGTATTTGATGGCAGGCACTTCATTTGCCAAAGCCACTGGAGATAAAACCACTACGGTAGGGCGTAATGATTTTTGGGTGGTTAAACTTAAAGACGAACAAAAACCCGAACAACCCAAATTAACCATTGAAGCCTCCCCCAACCCAACACAGGGATTTACTACTGTTGTGATTGGTTACGACTTTGAACGTGGAACCGCCACTTTGGTTGATTTATCAGGTAGAGTATTGCAGCAATTTGAGATCAACTCCCGCACCGTTCCGGTAGACTTAAGCGGTCTACCCGAAGGCATCTATGTCATCAACATCAAAACCAACAAACAAAGCGATGGCGTAAAAATCATTAAACAAACCTCTAAAACCAACTAACAGCCATGAGAAAATTAATCGTTACACTTTGCTGTGCCTTACCGCTATGGGGTATGGCGCAGAATCCAGAGATAAAAAGTGAACTTTCCAATGTAATACCGCCATCACCAACTGTGGCTGCGTTGATGAAGTTTGAGGAGGTGCCTGTAAATAATTATACAGGCCTACCTGATATTTCTATTCCTCTTTTTTCTTGTCAAACCCTAGTTAAACAATTACCCTTTAATTTATCACTTAATTATCATGCAGGTATTAGCGCAAATGATATTTCTGGTGAAGTTGGATTAGGATGGAGTGTAATCGCAGGAGGAAGTGTTTCTAGAACAGTTCGAAGTTTACCAGATGAAATATTAGAATTTGATGGATTTAATACCTACGGAAAAGTTGGATTATATCAGACAACCATATTAAATCATAATAATTATTATGAAGCTCATCATGAAAACTTTAGCCAGTTTTTTTATGATTCACCTCAAATTGCAAATCAATATTATTGGGAAAATGCAGAAAGAGGAAAATATGATAATGAATATGATTTATGGCAATTTAATTTTATGGGGAAATCAGGCAAATTCATTATGAAAAAAAACAATAATAATGTAATTGAAGTAGTTCCTGTGGATGATTATAGATTAAAAATAATAAATCATTACACAACAATAAATAACAAACCATTTATCCCCAATAGTTTTACAATTATTGATGAAAATGGTTTCCGTTATGAGTTTAATGTATATGAAACAACTCGAAATTTTTCAGCTTCAAAATCAATTGGATTATTAAGTGATAGCGAATCTTTTTCACCAGAAAATGAATTTAGAAGTGCTTTTCATTTAACCGAAGTATACGATAACAACAATAATTTAATATTAAAATTTAACTACAGTAATAATTCATATTTTGAAACATCATTTAATTATTCTATAACAAATAATGAATACAATAGAGCGCCAATTTCATCAGGATATGATGACTTGTATTTTATGAGCAAGTATAATTGTTTTAATGAATTTAGACCTTTGAAAATTATAAATACCAATCATTGTAAAATAATGGTAAAGAAAATTGAATCAATTGTTATTTCAAATATTGCAAAAATTGATTATTTATACAATACTGGTAGAATGGATACAAATATCACTCAACCAGAAAATGTAGTTTATTTAGATAGAATTAAAATTTTTAATTTTCAAAATAATGATTGGAATCTTTTAAAATCTTATGATTTCAATTATGGTTATAGTTTTAAAAAAGACAATAGAATGATATTGAGTGAAATGATAGAACTCAATTCTTTGTATGAAAATAATCAAAAATATTCATTTGAATACAGAAGTATAGATTCAAACAATCAACAAATCGGTAAAGATTATTGGGGATTTTTAAATTTAATACCAAATAATATGGGATATGACAGGGATAGTTACTTGGAAACAACACCTCAATTTTCTACAAACGATTTATTGGAAAAAATAAAATATCCAACTGGGGGTTGTTCAATTTTTGATTTTGAATCTAACCAATATTCCTACATCGGAAATCAACAAATAGAAAATTTTGATGAAAATCCTGATAATTTTGAATTTAACCAAACTGTCTATTTAACGTTTTCAGGTATAAATAGTTTACATCCTCTTAATTTTTCGAGTTTGGAAAATCAAAAAGTAATTTTTAAACCGGATATCATACTTAATGATGATTCTACACTTAATACTGAAATATATACACTAGTCAAAGAAATAAATGGACAATGGGTTACAGTTGGAACTAATGTAAATTGTGTTAGCGGTCAAGCTGATTGCGAAATTGAATATGTTTTAGAAAAAAATGTTCATTATGCAATTAAAAGAAATTCTATCAGTTTAACTCCAAGTACAAGTACTTTTGAAATTGATTTTTTCAAAAAAACAGCAAATCAAAAACAGTATCTTTATGGGGGAGGTAATAGAATCAAACAAATTGGATATTTTGATATTGATGTTCCCAAAGAGGTTTATAGAAACATGTTAGGAATACAACCAAGTAAAGAAAAAAAATTCACATATTATGAAAATGAAAATTTAAATCATTCAAGTGGAAGCCTTGCATATGCAAAACCTGTATTCAGTTATTTAAATCAAATAAAAATAGCTACTAATTGTCCTGAACCTCCATTTTTATCAGGACAAGCTATAGACATGACTATTCATTTTAAAACTACTACTTCCACAAACAATCTATCAGCGATTAAATCCCAAGGAAGTGATATTGGGTATAAATCGGTTAAAATTTATGAAACTGGAAATGGTTACACTGAATTCCAATATACTTCACCATATGAATTTCCTGAAGAAATACTTTTTTACAATGTACCCCCATTTTTACCTTCTAAAAATTATGATTTCAAAAGAGGGCTTTTATTAAATGAAAAAATATATTCGGAAGATTCTAAATTATTAGTTGAGAAAATATACAGGTACAATTTTATAGAGAATGAATTAAAATTTGGAATACGATTAAATAAAACGGCTGGATGTGGTTTTGACGGATCTTTTTTTACAAGCTATATTGGGTATCTGTCACATTTAATTCATCCACAAGGACCAACGGGTTATACTATGGATGGCTTCAATTATTTTTCAGATTATAATTTATGTGGATACCCAGTTGATTATATCACTAAGTATGATTTATTTCAGTCTTACGGTTGGGCTAAACTTGAATCCAAAGAAACCAAAAACTACTTCTACGATGCCAACAACAATCAAAGTGAAGTAGTTACCCGTGAGTCTTTTGAGTACAATCCGCTAAACAAAATGATTGCTGAGCATAAAGTCTTAAACAGTATAAATCAAGAAACCAAAACTACTTACAACTACCTCACCGATCCTACTGCCTTAGCGCAAAACCGTATCGCAGAAATTGAAGAAATTCAAGTGGAAAAAGACGGAGCACCTATCAGTTCGAGCAAAATTGTTTACAGCAATACCTTTGCTGGAAATGCCAATGTGCACCTTCCTTCAGTGATTCAAACGGCCAAAGGCGGACTGACACTTGAGAATAAAATTCGCTACAACCAGTACGATACTTATGGTAATCCGCTAGAGGTGCAACAAGAAAACGGGATGTTAATTTCCTACATCTACGGCTACCACAATTCCCAAGTCGTGGCAAAAATTGAGAACATCGGCTATAATAGTATTCCGGCTAACTTGATTACCGCCATTCAAAACGCGACCGATGCTGCCACGTATTCAGAAAATGCTGTACTCAGTGCCTTAGATGCCCTACGAAACCACAGTGTCTTAGCCAATTGCATGGTCACCACCGTTACCCATATTCCGTTAGTGGGAGTAAGTACGATGACCACACCCAATGGTATCCGTATGCAATACCACTACGACAGTATGAACCGCTTGGAAAAAGTGACCGACCATTACGGGAATATTGTTACCGAAAACAGTTATAACTACAGACCTTAATTCTTGAACGCCATGAAAAAATACAGTCAACATTCAAAATATTCTTCAATGCGTACTTTAGGCATTGCGTTAATTGGTCTATTGTGTACGGTAACTGCTCAAGGACAAACTCCTACAGAAAACTATGTAAAGACCAAAACCTATAAAAAACCGACAACTCTTATCCCTAACCCTGGCCCAACAGAAGTGGTCGAACAGGTTACTTATTTTGACGGACTCGGGCGGGCTATTCAAAAAGTAGACGGGCGACAAAGTGAAGCAGGTAAAGATATCGTTACCCATATTGAATACGATGCCTATGGTCGTCCACAATATGAATACTTACCATATGCCTCCGATCGCAATACACTCGAATATGTTGACAGCTCAATTGCAAAACAACAAACTATATCGGAAGCCTTGTACAACGGTGAAATCGTATACAGTCGTAAGTTTTATGAACCCTCTCCACTCAACCGTGTTTTAAAACAATCGGCTCCCGGAAATGCTTGGGAAGGTCATGAAACAGATGACAACGATCATACCATCAAATTTGTGTACCGTGCCAATGAAGATAATGAAGTTCGCTTTTTTAAAGTGGAGCTTACCTACGATGCAAATCACAAACTGTATGTTCCCACTTTAAATGAAGATGGATATTACCGTGCAGGGAGTCTATACAAAACCATTACACGGGATGAAAACTGGACTTCGGGAAACAACCATTCTACCGAAGAATTCAAAAATACTGAGGGGCAAGTGGTGTTGAAACGCACCTACAATGCAGGTACAGCCCACGATACCTATTACGTGTATGATATCTATGGAAACCTCACGTATGTGATTCCTCCCAAAGCGAGTCTAAGTCCTGCCATTAGTGCGACACAGCTGGAAAACTTGTGCTACCAATACCAGTACGACGACCAAAACCGTATGGTGGCCAAAAAACTACCGGGAAAAACGTGGGAGTTTATTGTATACGACAAACTCAGTCGTGTGGTGGCTACGGGTCCGGCATATAATCCTTTTGGAACGGGAACTATGGGTTGGATGCACACCAAATACGATGCCTTTGGGCGAGTGGCCTATACCCTTTGGCATGAAGGTGAGATCAATGAAGACAAACGTTTTGCGTTACAAGACCAATACAATAGTACAAACACCTTGTTTGAAACCCTTACGGGTTCGAATGTGGATAGCTATGCCAACCCCTATTCCAGTGCTGTTATTCCACAGACGGATTATCTATTGCTTACGGTTAACTTCTACGATGACTATACCTTTCCCGGTGCTCCTGTAACACTACCCGCACAGGTGGGAGGTAATATGGTACTCACCAATTGCAAAGGACTCCAAACAGGTTCGTGGGTACGGGTACTGCTTGACCCGGCAAGTACAATTGGTGAAACCTCTCATACGCTCTACAATTACCAAGGTAAAGTAATAAAAACCCATCGTACTAATTACTTGGGTGGTTATACCATTACGGAGAATCAAATTGATTTTATTGGGCAGCCACTGGAAACCAAAACATGGCACCGCTTGTCGTCAATACAAAACCCAGTTAGCATACAAGAAAAATTTGAATACACTCCCCAAGGTCGCCTCAAAAACCACACCCATACCATCAACAACCAACCCACAGAAATGTTGGTGGCCAACAAATACGATGCCTTGGGTAAGTTGATCCAGAAGAACGTGGGAGGAACGGATTTAGCTAATTACAACGGCTTGCAAGTGGTGGATTTTAGTTACAACATCCGTGGGTGGATGACGGGGATTAATGATGTAGAATTACTGGCACAAGCCAATGATCCGTATGACCTCTTTGCGTTTAAAATCAATTATATTGACGTGGAGGAAAGTGGCATGAACGGGGTGCAACCCTTGTACAACGGGAACATTAGCGAAACCTTTTGGCGCACGTACAACGACAACGTGAAGCGTGCTTATGGGTATACCTATGATGATCTGAACCGTATGGATGAGGCGTTTTACCAAAAACCCGGACTCACTGCCGCCAACATCAATAACTACCGCGAGAAGTTGACCTATGATGAAAACGGCAACATTCTTACCTTAAAACGCAACGGGAACTTGGACAACGGCATTCAAGAAATCGAGATTGATGACCTTAC
>JBDKGM010000057.1:0-13560 GCA_039798185.1 Bacteroidota bacterium | reverse complement strand
CCTGGGATTTCATATTTTGCTTTGGTTTCCAATGGAAGATTGAAGAAGTTGCGTACTTCATCATACAATTCTCCCACCAATTGGTCATCAAGAAAATGACCTTTTAATGCTACGAATCCGAACTCTTCGTAGGCTTTGCCGATTTCATTTACAAATTTTTGTTTACGTGCCGGATCATCCGACAGGAAATCACGTAAGTCAACACTTGGAATTTGTTGCATACTAAACATTTTTTGTTAATAACTTAAACGCTGTGAAATCAAAGCGCAACTACAAATGTAAGACATTTATGCGATTCAAAGTCAAAAGTTGTTAACAATAACGGTATTTTATTTCTATTCCATTTAAAAGAAAAACAATTTGGAATTTACTACTTTTGGCAGCACAAACTACAAACTAAACGAATGGACTTTACACGTCAAAATTTAACCAACGAGCAATTGTTGGATTTATACAAACGGTTACTCAAACCCCGCTTGATTGAAGAAAAAATGCTCATTTTACTTCGTCAAGGGAAAGTTTCAAAATGGTTCTCAGGAATTGGACAAGAAGCAATCTCAGTCGGTATTACTGCTGCGTTGGATAAAGATGAATACATCCTGCCCATGCACCGCAACTTAGGTGTTTTTACAGGTCGTGATATTCCACTACATAAGTTATTCTCACAATGGCAAGGGAAAAAATCCGGTTTTACCAAAGGCCGTGATCGCAGTTTCCACTTCGGAACGCAAGAGTATAAAATCATCGGAATGATTTCGCATCTGGGTCCGCAAATGGGCGTAGCCGACGGAATTGCATTGGCCAATAAATTAAAGAAAAACGGTAAAGTAACCGCTGTATTTACAGGCGAAGGCGCCACTTCTGAAGGTGATTTTCACGAAGCGCTTAATATTGCCGCGGTTTGGGATTTACCCGTATTGTTTGTCATTGAAAACAATGGGTACGGATTATCAACTCCCACCAACGAACAATACCGTTGTGAAAACCTTGCCGACAAAGGCATTGGATACGGCATGGAAAGTCATATCCTCGATGGGAATAATATATTAGAGGTGTATACCAAAATAGCCGAATTGAAAGCCTCAATGACTGAAAATCCCCGTCCCGTTTTACTGGAATTCAAAACGTTCCGCATGCGGGGTCACGAAGAGGCGAGTGGTACCAAATACGTTCCTCAAGAACTCATGGATATGTGGGCAATCAAAGATCCGATTGCTAATTACCAAACCTATTTATTGAAAGAAGGTGTGTTGACCGAAGAGCAAGATGCTGCTTTCCGTGCTGAAATCAAACAAGAAATCGATAGCCATTGGGCAATTACACAAGCCGAACCTGATTTTGAAGCCGATTTAAACGAAGAGTTAAATGATGTTTACGAAGCTTTTGATTATCAAGAAGTAAGTCCGTCATCAGAAAAAGAAAATATCCGCGTAATTGACGCGATTTCAAGCGCTTTGCGTGAATCCATGGAACGCCATCCTAATATGGTGATAATGGGGCAAGATATTGCCGAATACGGTGGCGCATTTAAAATCACAGACGGTTTTGTAGCGCAATTTGGCAAAGACCGTGTGCGCAACACGCCTATTTGTGAAAGTGCTGTCGTCTCGGCTGCCAATGGGTTGTCAATCAACGGATTCAAAGCGGTGGTCGAAATGCAGTTCGCCGATTTCGTTTCTACAGGTTTTAATCCAATCGTGAATTTATTAGCCAAACAACGTTACCGTTGGGGTGAAAAATCGGATGTCGTAGTGCGTATGCCCTGTGGTGGTGGAACGCAAGCCGGACCCTTTCACTCGCAAACGAATGAAGCTTGGTTTACCAAAACACCCGGATTAAAAGTGGTGTATCCCGCTTTTCCATACGATGCCAAAGGACTTTTGAATACCGCTATTAACGACCCTAATCCGGTGATGTATTTCGAACATAAGTTGCTCTACCGAAGCATTTATCAAGACGTTCCAAAAGAGTATTACACCTTGCCCCTTGGGAAAGCTTCCGTGCTTCGTGAAGGTACGCAGGTTTCGATCATTACTTTTGGAGCAGGTGTGCATTGGGCGATCGAACTCTTAGATAAACATCCTGAAATTAGTGCCGATTTATTAGATTTGCGCTCCTTGCAACCCTTGGATACTGAAGCAATTTTAAATTCGGTGAAAAAAACAAATCGCGCTTTGATTTTACAAGAAGATACGCTGTTTGGCGGAATTGCAAGCGATATTTCTTCGTTGATTATGGAGCAAGCTTTTGAGTTTTTGGATGCACCTGTTCAACGTGTGGGTAGTCTAGAAACCGCTATTCCTTTTATGAAAACCTTGGAAGATCAATATTTGCCAAAAGCGCGTTTTGAAAAAGCTTTGTTGGAATTGATTGCCTATTAATTTTTTGGAGTTATTTCCTGCTGTCCGCTGTATCTCACTCCGTAAACTACGTGAGGATGCCGCTTCCATCAGGGCTAGAAGCCGTAAAATCATGAAAATAGTAAACCTAACTTCGTTATGAGGTTAGGTTTTTTTTATTCCATCAAAAAGTTTTTCAGACTTATTTTTAAAAGATAATTCCAACCCGATTCAAACTCACTACAATCAAAATTTTTGTTCTCTTGTTCAAATGATGCAACACCTTCATGGGTCAATTGTAGTAGCGTTCCGCGATCGGAAGGAAATAATTCAAAAGTTACTTCAGAATAGCCTTTGAATCCAATATATATCCAACTGAATTTTAGTTTTTTATTAGGTATTACTTCGAGTAAAGTACAACGGTGTAAGTAGTGTGTGTTTTCATCTTTTCCGCCATAGAATTCATAGGTGAAACCCACCTCAGGTCGAAATTCGACAACATTAAAATACCAAAATTTCATTTGTTTTACTTCAGTCAATGCCTGCCAAATTATTTCAGGTGAAACCGAATAAAATTCAGATACTCGAATAGCTGTCCCCATAACATTCTATTTTACCCTTAAAATTAATCAAAAAAGGAGTACAAAATCAATTGATATTGTGCTTTTTCGCATTTCACTTATATTTGTGCTCTAATTCTTTATTTGTGAATTCGACCAACAAACTCAAAATATTCAACGATCCGATTTACGGCTTTATTTCTATACCCAATTCACTGGTTTTTGATCTTATTCAACATCCGTATTTTCAGCGTTTACGCCGCATTTCACAAATGGGATTGTCGTATTTGGTTTATCCCGGGGCACATCATACCCGTTTTCATCATGCACTAGGTTGTATGCACATCATGCAAAAAGCGGTGGAAACCCTGAAATACAAAGGAGTTGCCATTTCCGAAGACGAAGAAACTGCGCTTTATATTGCGATTTTATTGCATGATATTGGGCATGGTCCGTTTTCTCACGCCATGGAACATAGTATCGTTGAAGACATTCATCACGAGGAAATTTCGTTGTGTTTTATGGATGCACTCAACAAAGAATTTGAAGGCAAATTGAGTTTGGCCATCCAAATTTTCAAAGGGGAATACCATCGTAAGTTTATGTTGCAGTTGATTTCAAGTCAGTTGGACATGGACCGAATGGATTATCTGAAACGCGATAGTTTTTACAGTGGGGTAGCCGAAGGAAATATCAATAGTGATCGTTTAATTCAGATGATGAATGTAGCCGATGACAATTTGGTTATTGAAGACAAAGCAATTTATTCCGTGGAAAAATTTCTAATGGCGAGACGGTTAATGTACTGGCAAGCCTATTTGCACAAGACTTCGGTAGTAGCGGAATTAATCCTCACTAAAATTCTGAAGCGTGCCAAGGAATTAACCCAAAAAGGAACTGTATTGTGGTGTAGCGAATCGTTGTCCTACTTTTTAAAAAATAAAGTTACACAAGATGATTTTGATGCCGCAACCCTTGAAAAGTTCGCGCTTTTGGATGATTATGATGTGATGGGTGCTATCAAATCATGGCAATTTTCATCTGATTTTGTGTTGTCAAGTTTATGTAAAATGATCATCAATCGGGATTTACTCAAAATTGAAATGACTCCGGCCAAGCCACAAGCTGAGGAATTGCATCAGCTTAAAGCGAAATTAGTCCAACATTTTCCCATTTCTGATAAAGAAGCCGACTATTTTGTATTTAAAGGTAAATTGAAAAATATCGCTTACAACAAGGAAAGTGTTCCAATTCGAATTTTGAAAAAAGACCGCACAGTAGAAGTATTGGAGGAAACTTCGGAACAATCACAAGTCAAAGCCATGTCCAAAGCGGTAACGAAGTATTTCATCTGTTATCCAAAAGTATTAATTGGGTAACTGCTTATTCTATTAAATTTTATATTTTTGTCGGAATGAAATTTACAGCGGAACAAATAGCAGGTATTTTAGGCGGCGAAGTGGTAGGAAATCCACAGGTTGAAGTCTATAAATTAGCCAAAATCGAAGAAGGAACAGAAGGTTCTTTGTCTTTTTTAGCCAATCCAAAATACCAAAACTATATTTACACTACACAAGCGTCGATTACCATTGTAAATCAAACGTTTGAGCCTGAGCAACCTATTTCCACTACCTTAATTAAAGTGGAAGATGCCTACAAATCCTTTTCAAAGTTATTGGAATATTACAATCAAGTGAAATTGATGAAGTCGGGCATTGAACAGCCTTCTGTAATTTCTGAAAATGTGACTTATGGAGAGCATTTGTATTTGGGAAGCTTTTCTTATGTAGGTAAAAATGTTACCATCGGAAATAATGTAAAAATTTATCCTAATTCATTCATTGGTGACAATGTAACGATTGGCGACAATTGTGTTTTATTCGCAGGGGTTCGCATCTATTCCGAATCAGAAATTGGAAATAATTGTACAATCCATTCAGGCGTTATTATTGGCTCAGATGGTTTCGGATTTGCTCCCTCTGAAGACGGCACTTACAGTAAAATTCCTCAAATTGGAAATGTAATTCTCGAAGATAATGTAGAAATTGGAGCTTGTACAACTATTGACCGCGCTACATTAGGTTCGACCATCATTCGCAAAGGAGTGAAATTGGACAATCAAATTCAAATTGCTCATAATGTTGAGATTGGAGAAAACACAGTCATTGCTTCGCAATCCGGAGTGGCTGGTTCTACCAAAATTGGCAAAAACTGTATGATTGGCGGTCAAGTTGGCATCGTTGGTCATATTACTATTGGAAATAATGTTCGCATTCAAGCCCAATCCGGAATTGGAAAAAGTATTGCCGATGGCGAAACGATTCAAGGAAGTCCGGCCTTCAATTACGGCGATTGGAACAAATCCTACGTCCATTTCCGCAATCTGCCTAAAATTGTAGCGGATATCAATGAATTAAAAAAGAAACAATAAGCTAAACTGAAAATAAACAAATCATGGTTAAACAAAAAACCATTCAATCTGAAATTACCCTAACCGGTGTAGGGTTACATACCGGAAAAGAAGTAACAATGACTTTAAAACCAGCGCCAGTAAACAATGGATTTACGTTTGTGCGGGTGGATTTGGAAGGTTGTCCCGTTATCGAAGCCGATGCGAATTACGTAGTCAATACCCAACGCGGTACGAACTTAGAGAAACTTGGCGTGAAAATTCAAACTTCTGAGCACGTACTTGCGGCATGTATCGGTTGTGATTTGGATAATGTAATTATTGAATTGAACGAGTCGGAACCACCAATTATGGACGGTTCGTCAAAATATTTTGTAGAAGCCATTGAAAAGGCGGGTATTGTTGAGCAAGATGCTGAACGGTACTATTATGTTGTTAAAGAAGTGATTTCATACATCGATGAAAATACGGGAAGTGAAATCATTGTAATGCCTTCTGAAGAGTATCAAGTGACAACGATGGTGGATTTTGGGACAAAGGTTTTAGGAACTCAAAATGCCACCTTGAAAAACATGAGTGATTTTAAAACAGAAATCGCGGATGCCCGTACATTCTCGTTTTTGCACGAATTAGAAACCCTTTTGGATCACGGACTAATAAAAGGTGGCGATCTTAATAATGCCATTGTGTATGTGGATAAAGAGATTTCTGAAAAAACAATGGAGAATTTGAAAAAAGCCTTTGGAAAAGATAATATTTCTGTAAAACCCAATGGTATTTTAGATAACCTCACTTTGCATTATCCCAATGAAGCGGCACGACATAAATTACTTGATGTAATTGGTGATTTAGCCTTGATCGGTTGCCGAATCAAAGGGAAAGTTATCGCAAATAAACCGGGACATTTTGTAAATACACAATTTGCCAAAAAAATGTCCAAAATCATAAAAATTGAGCAACGTAATCATGTTCCCACTTACGACTTAAACAAAGAGCCGTTAATGGATGTGACGAAGATTATGAAAATGTTGCCACACCGTCCGCCATTTTTATTGGTGGATCGTATCATTGAAATGTCCGATTCCCATGTAGTTGGATTGAAAAATGTAACGATGAATGAAGACTTTTTCGTGGGTCACTTTCCGGGAGCACCTGTAATGCCGGGTGTTTTGATTGTGGAAGCAATGGCACAAACTGGAGGTATTTTAATTTTGAGTTCGGTTCCCGATCCAGAAAATTACCTGACGTACTTCATGAAAATTGACAATGTGAAATTCAAACATAAAGTGCTTCCTGGAGACACTTTACTTTTCAAATGTGATTTAATTTCACCGATACGCCGTGGAATTTGTCATATGCAAGCCAATGCTTACGCCAATGGCAAATTAGTAGCCGAAGCAGAATTAATGGCACAAATCGCTAAAAACCAATAAGTATGAATCAACCCTTAGCTTACGTACATCCTGGTGCGAAGATTGCCAAAAATGTGGTAATCGAACCTTTTACTACCATTCATAATAATGTAGAAATTGGAGAAGGAACCTGGATTGGTTCGAATGTGACCATCATGGAAGGTGCACGAATTGGAAAAAATTGTAACATTTTTCCAGGAGCAGTAATTGCTGCTGTTCCACAAGATTTAAAGTTTGGAGGAGAAGATTCTCTTGCCATTATTGGCGACAATACAACAGTGCGTGAGTTTGTTACGATAAACCGTGGTACTATTGCTTCGGGTCAGACTAAAATTGGTAGCAACTGTTTAATTATGGCTACTGCACACGTGGCGCACGATTGCCATATTGGTGATAATGTAATTATTGTAAATGGTGTTGCCTTAGCGGGACACGTTGTGGTGGGTAATTTTGCAATCATTGGTGGTTTAGCAGCTATTCATCAATTTATTCATATCGGTGAACATGCGATGATTTCAGGTGGATCTTTAGTTCGTAAGGATGTGCCACCCTTCACGAAAGCGGCAAAAGAACCCCTTTCTTACGTAGGAATCAACTCGGTAGGATTAAGACGTCGTGGTTTTTCAACTGAAAAAATCCGCGAGATACAAGACATCTACCGCATTTTATACCAAAAAAATTACAATACCTCGCAAGCGGTGGGCATTATTGAAGCCGAAATGGCCGCATCACCTGAACGCGATGAAATATTGGATTTCATTCGAAATTCTTCGCGAGGAATTATGAAAGGATATACTGGAACTTATTAAAATATAAATCAAAATACAATGGCATCTACTGCAGACATTAGAAACGGACTTTGCATAAAATTTAACCACGATATTTATAAAATCGTAGAATTTTTACACGTAAAACCAGGTAAAGGACCTGCTTTTGTGCGTACTAAATTAAAATCGTTAACCAATGGAAAAGTATTGGATAATACCTTTTCTGCGGGACATAAAATTGATGTAGTTCGTGTAGAAACCCATACGTTTCAATATTTATACAATGAAGGAAATGATTATCATTTTATGAATACGGAGTCGTACGAACAAATTACATTAAACAAAGAGGTGTTGGATGCACCACAATTGTTAAAAGAAGGTACGAATGTAATGGTACAAATTAATACAGAAACGGATTTGCCGTTGTCTGTTGATATGCCAGCTTCTATCATTTTAGAAGTTACTTACGCCGAACCAGGAGTAAAAGGAAATACTGCTACGAATGCTACAAAACCAGCTACTGTTGAAACTGGAGCGAATGTAAACGTTCCACTTTTCATCAATGAAGGGGACAAAATCAAAATTGATACCGCTACGGGAGCGTATATTGAAAGGGTAAAAGAATAATTCATGAAGTTTCCGCATATTCATACGCTGAAAGAAATCGCTGAAATCATCGATACCTCTTATGTAGGTGCCGATGATTTTCCAGTTGAAGGCATGAACGAAATACATGTGGTTACTCCAGGTGATATTGTTTTTGTCGATCACCCAAAATATTACGACAAAGCACTTCAATCCGCGGCTACAATCGTACTTATTAATAAAGAAGTGGATTGTCCAGAAGGGAAAGCATTATTAATTAGTGATGATCCTTTCCGTGATTTCAACAAACTAACCCGTCATTTCCGACCTTTTGTTGCGGCGCAAGCTGCCGTTTCACTTTCGGCAGAAATAGGAGAGGGAACCGTAATTCAGCCCAATTGTTTTATTGGAAATCAAGTGAAAATTGGCAAGAACTGTCAAATTCATGCCAATGTTTCAATTTATGACCATACGATAATTGGTGATAATGTGATTATTCATGCGGGAACGGTTTTGGGGGCTGATGCCTTTTATTACAAAAAAAGACCCGAAGGATTTGATCAATTGATTTCGGGAGGTCGCGTTGTTATTGAAGATAATGTTGGAATAGGGGCTTTATGTACTATTGACCGTGGAGTAACAGGAGATACAACCATTGGAGCCGGAACCAAAATTGATAATCAAGTGCATGTGGGTCACGACACCTTAATTGGAAAAAAATGTTTAATCGCTTCGCAAACTGGAATTGCAGGTTGTGTGGTCATTGAAGATGAAGTAACCTTATGGGGGCAAGTGGGTACCACCAGCGGAATAACAATTGGAGCCAAAGCCGTAGTGCTTGGACAAACGGGTGTGACAAAATCCATTGAAGGAGGAAAAAGTTATTTTGGAACTCCAGTTGAAGAATCCCGTGAAAAATTAAAACAACTGGCGAATGTGAAACGCATTCCCGAATTGATAAATAAAATTAAAGAATAATGCAGGCGAAAGAATTAGTCTTGGATTTTTATAAATCGGATGTGTTGCTTCGCCGAGATGAAGTAAAAGAATTTCTTCATCCGGAGTTGAAGATTGAATGGAATAGTACCAAAGGTTTTGTAGAATTGGATTATGACGATGTACTCAATCTTACCGACGAATTAAGTCGGGCTTATGTTCGTTCAAAAATTCGCATTAGTCATATTTTACAAGACGGGAACATGGTATCCGTACGCTATTCCCATTTTGTAAAAACAATTGAAAATCCCAGAGAAGAGATGGTCTTGGCCAACTTTTTTGTGATTTGGGAGATCAAAGACAACAAACTGTACCGAGGGTATCAAATGAGTCAATTTTAAAATGTATAGAAACTTAGCAAATTGGTAAAAAATAGTTCGAATTGAAATGGAATTACTAATTTCAATTTCCTATTTTTGTGACACCTTTTAACAAACTTATAAATAGCTGTCATGAGTGTTTTAGTAAATAAAAATTCAAAAATAATTGTACAAGGTTTTACCGGAAGTGAAGGTACTTTTCACGCTTCTCAAATGATTGAGTACGGAACCAATGTAGTAGGGGGAGTAACTCCAGGTAAAGGAGGAACATCGCACTTAGATCGTCCTGTATTCAATACCGTAAAAGATGCAGTTGATCAAGCTGGTGCTGATACTTCGATCATTTTCGTACCACCCGCTTTTGCTGCTGATGCGATTATGGAAGCTGCTGATGCAGGTATCAAAGTGATCATTGCTATCACAGAAGGAATTCCTGTAGCGGATATGATGAAAGCCTACGATTATATTAAAAATAGAGATTGTCGTTTGATCGGACCTAACTGTCCAGGTGTTATCACTCCAGAAGAAGCAAAAGTAGGTATTATGCCTGGTTTCGTTTTCAAAAAAGGAAAAGTAGGTATCGTTTCTAAATCAGGAACGTTGACTTATGAAGCGGCTGATCAAGTAGTACGTCAAGGTTTCGGAATTACAACAGCTATTGGTATTGGTGGTGACCCAATTATTGGAACAACTACCAAAGAAGCCGTAGAATTGTTGATGAATGACCCTGAAACAGAATGTATCATCATGATCGGAGAAATCGGTGGTCAGTTAGAAGGTGATGCGGCACGTTGGATCAAAGCAGACGGTAACCGTAAGCCAGTTGTTGGTTTTATCGCTGGTGAAACGGCTCCAAAAGGACGTACAATGGGTCACGCTGGTGCTATTGTTGGTGGATCTGACGATACAGCTGCTGCTAAGAAAGCAATCATGAGAGAATGTGGTATTCATGTTGTAGACTCTCCAGCTGAAATTGGTAAAAAAGTAAAAGAAGTTTTAGGATAATCCTATTATTCAATATAAAAAAAGTCCTGCATAATGCGGGACTTTTTTTATTTCTTCTAATTGTATAATTAATTTGGAAATGGATTCGACCATTTTACATCCGTGTAAACATTGGTGCCACTCAACGTCTTTAAAAAGGCAATCATCGCATTGACTTCTTGTGCGTTTAAGTGCAATTGTTGCCCAAATCCATTAGGCTTTAGACGTGGATCTAAATTGGAATTATTCAATGCAGCATTGGTAAGATTTCCATAATGTCCTACAGCAGCTTGCAAAGTAGTGATCACTCCTGTATGCATCATGGGTCCATTTGTAGTTATTCCATCCGGTTTAACTAAATCACGCAATGTTGGGGCTCTTGTCACTGTATTGTCGGGACCACCGTTGATAGATCCACCAATACCATTATTTAACGAATTGGGGTCTATGTCAAATTCAGGGGCTCCATGACAACTCACGCAACCTAATCCGCCTCCAGTCCGGTTTCCGGTAGCATCAAAAACAGGCAGGTTTAAAAATAAATTTTTCCCTTGATTTTCTTGCGCTGTAAAATTAGAAAAAGGTCCGTTGTCACTTCCAGCCAATGCTCTTCCCGTATCATATTTGGAATCAAATGATTGAATACTTCGAATGAATTGTGCCAAAGCATTTTGCATCTTTGCTTCTGTAATTTCATTAGAACCATACACATATTGAAACAGTTCTTTGTAATAATCAACTGCATTCAATTTTGTAAGTAATGCTGAAAAATCTTCATCGCCATTGGTGCCGCTGTATCCCATTTCACCGTGATTACGAATAGGCATTGTAGTTTGTGCCTCTAATGATGCGGCCCGCTCATCCCAGAAAAATTTTGATTCTATTGAAAATCGTGAGTTAATTAATCGCATCGCATGACGTTCGGTCGAACCATTTACCCCTAAACTAGCAACATTAGTATCACTAAAGGCATGCGCTTGAATATGGCAACTGGCGCAGGAAATGGCATTATTCGACGAAAGTTTTTTATCATAAAATAAAACACGACCTAATGTAGCGCCTTTATCCGTTATCGGATTGTTTATACCATTAAATTTGGTGATATACGCAGGAACGGGTTGATTGGCATAATTGGCCAAATTATTCATATCTAAATTGGAACCAAAAGTAGCTTTAACAGCAGCAAATGGATCCACAGCAACATACTCGTCATTTTTATGACATGAACAAAGAACTCCAGCGAGTAAGGCAAGAACAATGATTTTCTTCATAATTTAGGTATTGGGTTCGATTATTTGTCAATAGTAATTTTAAACGTTTTCTCAATAGTGCCCGATTGTACTTTTACAAAATACACTCCGTTATAAATGCCGTCCGTTTCAATGATAGCAAGCGTACTTCCTTGTAATAGCGTCGATTTTTTCACTACTTTTCCCGTAAGATCAATAAGTTCAATAGAAAAATCCCGATCGGTCAATGAAGTTTGGATGGCTATAAAATCTTGTGCAGGATTAGGTGCTACTACCCAATGAAGTGAATTTGTATCGAAGTCAGTGGTGGCTAAAGGCGCTGTATACGTCGTTGTAGATTCTGTGATGGAAGTAACTTTTACACCTGATTTTACACCATAAAATGTAGGACCTACCACATACGGATAAGCCGAATTATGATTCGCATCCACCGTTGCAAAATAGCAATAGATTCCATTGGGATATTCTGGGGTTATACAAAAACGGCCATTGTGTGCATCCAAATAAGTTGGATCATTAGGATGGGCTATATATTCATAATCTTCCCGAAAATATCCATTAAAATACGTTGCATTTACCGCTGGACCATTTGTTCTTGTCGTTTGATTTTTTAACTGATAACTGGATTTCATCCTTGAAATTCCACCACTTCCATCGGTATTTGTATAAGCATAGGCACCATAAATTGGAAAACCGTCATACGCAAAACCAATTAATGGAGAATGTGCATTTGGATTGATAACATACAATCCGTCAGCAGGATAGGTATTGCAAATGGTTGAGATCACTTGAGTATCCAAATTAAAAGCACTAGGATTTTGGTGGTGGTGGTAATTTCCCATGGCTGGATGTGCTTTGTTGCAATCAAATCCTCCTTTTTCTGCTGGAATGGCATCACGGTTCCAAGCCTGTGTTGCAGCGGGTCCACCCGGACAAGTCGGATTTCCAGGTCCGCCACACAATGCTTGCGTCGAATTATTCCAAGCCACCCCATCACGGTAATCGAATAAGGAAACTCCATTGATAAAAATCCCAATATTTCCCCCAGTTGTTGCTGTGGCTGTACCCGTATTTTGAACGGGGTTTAGGGGTAATTTATAAATTGCATTTTGGTCGGTTGCTAAAGACGGATTTCCATCTAAAAAAGGTCCCGTAATATACGCGGGAATACCGTGCGTTGTAACGTAAACTGAGGTAGCAGAATATTGAACAGTTTGCACATTGGCCAATACATTATCGTTTATTGGAGTCGAATTTCCAGAAACGTAATGGCGTCCCATAATGTTGGTTGTGTTTTGCATCCATTGGGTTATCGCCGGATTGGTTTGCGCATTTGCAAAGCTACAAGTGATTAAAATAAGGAATAGTTTTTTCATGAAGGTTGGATTTAACAACTTAGACGATATTCGATGACTAAGTCATGCGTTATTCATTGTTTTTTGGATAATTAAATTTAGAATTGCGTAAAAACTCTTGATCGGTTAATGTGCGTAAAAAAGATTCAAGATCTACGCGGTCATCTGCACTCAAATGCATCGGTTTTAGTAATGGTTTTGAAAGTGTTTTATGCGGAATAATACCTGAATTATAATGTTTGATGACTTGATTTAAATTTTGAAACCGACCATCATGCATGTACGGAAATGTAAATTGAATGTTGCGCAGGGTCGGGACACGAAATCGCAAGGAGTCCGCAGGGTTTTGTGTGATTTTCATGCGGCCAATATCGTGTAAATCAGGATCTACAGGCAAACCGTTATTTTCATAGGTTGTGCTGCTAAATAAGGGTTCGCGATGACAACTCCCGCAATGGTTTTGGAACAAAAGATACCCTTTTGCTTCGCTCGTTGTGAATTGATATTCACCTCGTTTTTGTTGGTCGTATTTAGAATTGGCACTCACTAAAGTTACCATAAACTGACTCAAGGCTTTGAATA
>JBDKGM010000056.1:0-28253 GCA_039798185.1 Bacteroidota bacterium | reverse complement strand
ATTTTTATAATTTAAATATTGGTTTTCAGAGATGTATTCACATTCGAAAGCAAAGGTAATCCAGACAAATGTTTCAGAATTTTCAGCATCACAGTCCGATAATTTACTAACAAAATGAAGTGGGTACTTTCGTTTTCGATAAGCTTCTGCAAGGTTAGCACATACACTTCTTGAGGATCTTCACATTTGATTGGTTAGGGCATAAGATTCTTCTTTAGGGAATGTTTTTGAAACTAAAAAAAGTTTCATGGCAAGTTGGTAGGCTTTTTTGTAAGCAAATAATTCTGTAAAATCCATTTCAATTCTAATTGGCGTTTATTGTATAAAATTAAAAAAATTACAATGCTAAATTTTAATTTATTTTTTTGATATGCTAAATGGATTAAAACTCCTGACAACTGTGACTGCGACTGTGACTGCAAACTATTTCATAAAATCATTTTTTCCTCAAATAAAAGCCCTACATTTGCATGCAATTTAACTACAACAACTAAATTGCAACATGAAGGCACACAACACCAAAATCGTCGGTGAAGGATTAACCTACGACGATGTTCTGCTTATCCCAGGCTATTCTGAAGTACTTCCGCGCGAAGTCAGTATTCAATCCAAATTCACCCGCAACATCACGCTTAATGTCCCCATCGTATCGGCCGCTATGGATACCGTTACGGAAAGTGCTATGGCTATTGCGATGGCGCAAGAAGGCGGGATTGGTGTATTGCACAAAAACATGACGATTGAGCAACAGGCAGCCAAAGTGCGTAAAGTAAAACGTGCCGAAAGTGGAATGATTATCGATCCGGTAACTCTACCGTTATCTGCTACTGTGGGTGATGCCAAGTTAGCCATGAAAGAGTACGGTATTGGTGGTATTCCTGTTGTAGACGAACAGGGATTACTGAAAGGTATTGTAACCAACCGCGATTTGCGTTTTGAGAAGGTGAATAGTCGTTCGATTCTAGAAGTGATGACTGCTGAAAATTTGGTGACGGCAGCGCAAGGAACTACTTTGATTGAAGCAGAAAGCATTTTACAAGAAAATAAAATTGAAAAATTACCGGTAGTCGACGCCCACAATAAATTAATCGGCTTGATTACTTTTCGCGATATTACCAAATTGATTCAAAAGCCCAATGCCAACAAAGATTCGTTGGGACGGTTACGTGTGGCAGCAGCCATTGGAGTTACGGGTGATGCCATCGATCGTGCTACCGCATTAGTTAATGCAGGGGTAGACGCTATCGTAATCGATACAGCACACGGTCATTCTCGTGGAGTTATTTCCGTGTTGAAAGAAGTGAAATCTAAATTTCCACAATTGGATGTGGTCGTTGGAAATATTGCAACACCAGAAGCGGCTTTATTTTTAGTTGAAAATGGTGCAGACGCCGTGAAAGTGGGAATCGGACCCGGATCGATTTGTACGACACGCGTTGTGGCTGGAGTGGGATTTCCTCAGTTTTCAGCCGTATTGGAAGTGGCGGCAGCCCTGCGCGGAACAGGTGTTCCCGTAATTGCAGATGGAGGTGTACGTTATACCGGTGATATCCCAAAAGCCGTAGCTGCTGGAGCCGATTGTGTGATGTTAGGATCATTATTGGCAGGAACCAAAGAATCTCCAGGTGAAACCATAATCTTTGAAGGACGTAAATTCAAATCCTATCGCGGTATGGGTTCCGTAGAAGCCATGCAAGAAGGTTCGAAAGACCGCTATTTCCAGGATGTAGAAGATGATGTAAAGAAATTAGTTCCCGAAGGCATTGTAGGTCGTGTACCGTATAAAGGAGAATTGAACGAAAGTATGCAACAGTTTATTGGTGGACTCCGTGCTGGGATGGGATACTGTGGAGCAAAAGACATTCCGACCCTACAAGAAAACGGACGGTTTGTGCGCATCACAGCAAGCGGCATAGGCGAGAGTCATCCCCATAATGTGACGATAACCAAAGAGGCACCTAATTATTCACGATAATCCAGAGACGCGCGATTGCGCGTCTTTTTCAATATACAGACGCGCAGTAGCGCGTCTTTTCGTTACGTTGAGACGCACTATTGCGCGTCTTTATCTAGAGACGCGCAGTAGCGCGTCTTTTTAGCCATTTTATAGGGTTGTTGATGATATAGCGTCGTACCGTATTTAGTGCGTTTTCATCACGTATGATACTTTCATGAAAACGGGGTTGCCATTCAAACTCGATATTATTTTGATTGGCATAACGCTTTGTCGATGACTTAAAACCACGAATTACAGCCGCTAGGTTGTTGGATTGTACGCCAAATGAATTGGGTGTCCAATCCTTTTTTTCTGGATTGTTGAATATTAAAATTCCATGCATATGGTCAGGCATTACCACAAAAGCATCGACGGTAACGAAGGGGTAATGGTTTGTGATATCGGCCCAATAGGTTTGTGCAATTTTTCCAATTTCCGTGGCCTGCAGAGACGCACCATTGTGCGTCTCTGCAGTGATGGTACCAAAATAGTGTTTTCTATTTTTGGTATTAATCGTTATAAAATAGATTCCATTAGATCCATAATCATAACCTTGTAACCGTGATGAAGGAATGCGGTATTTGTTTTTAAATTTTTTCATGGCTTATATAAAATTGAGAGTATTGGCGTATAGAAAAATAGTGCGATGGATGTCATAATCCAGAGACGCGCTATTGCGCGTCTTTTTCGTTATGAGACGCGCAGTAGCGCGTCTTTTGTTTAGCATTACTTCAAACTGTCAAACAGCTCATCTCGGGTGGGCATTTGAGTGCGAGCATTTTGAATTTTATCAAGTAAGGAGGCAAAAGTGGCTTCATTGTTCAACACTTTTAGCGCATATTCAACTGGATATAAAGACAATACGCCCTCGTTTTTTACGTATTTAATTGTCATCCCACGTAACGGATATTCGGGCTCTTTATCACGGTAAAGTTTAAAGTCTAATTCTTGTGTCATATACGCTGCAAAAGCATAAGCCAAGGTAAATACAATTTGATTGTCTTCTTGTTGGAAAGCCTTACAATAGAGATGAAATCCTATCCCGTCTGTTACAACTTGGTCCAAATTGATTGGGTGATGTATTGGGGTTTGAATTTGAGCTTCTATTTTGTTGTCAATAAAATAACTCTCCACCATTTTGATGCAACCCTCGACAATTTCAGGTTGATCCGCTAAGGACTCCTCTACAAATCGACTTGCAAAGTAATCTTCTCTGTAAATTGCAGCAAGCGAATTGAGTTTGTCGTTTACTGTTTGATCATTTGTGGTTGACTTTGAGCCGAAAAGTTTTTTGAAGAAATTCATTGAATGTCGATGGTTTGGTTCGTATTTTTCAATTCTAAAGATATACATAATCTGCTTAAGTAGTTTATCCTTGACGTATCTTGACGTAATTTGACCAAATTTGACTTGTCTTGACTAAACATGACCTAATTTTACCGAAGTTCTAGGGGTTTTGTTCGAGTTTTGTTCGGACTTTCTTCGGTAGCCCTTCGGTAAATAGGGCGATTTACCGAACAAAACCCGAACAAAACCCGAAGGAAACCCGAAGGAAACCCGAAGAAAATAGCAAGAATGTGTCTTGTTTTTTGAATCTATTCGCATTGATAAGCCCAAAAATGGGGTGCACAACAGCCAAATCGACTTTTCTTTTAGAATTGATTAGCACAAAAAAAAATGACCTACCTAGGTAAGTCGTTTTTTATATAATTTATTTTATAAGAATAAAATACCGATTAGATTCCAAGATAATTACTGGGTGTAATCGCCATCAATTCAGCTTTTACAGCATCATTAACATTTAGGGTTTGAATAAAAGCTTGAATCGAAGTTTGATTAATCACACTGTTCGTTCGGGTCAGGTCTTTCAAAGCTTCATACGGATTAGGGTAGCCTTCACGACGTAAAATAGTTTGGATGGCTTCTGCCACTACAGCCCAATTGTTCTCGAGATCTTCCGCTAATTTCGCTTCATTCAATAACAATTTATTCAAGCCTTTTAAAGTCGCTTCAAAAGCAATTATCGTATGTCCGATAGGCACTCCCACATTACGCAACACGGTACTATCAGTCAAGTCGCGTTGCAAACGTGAAATAGGAAGTTTTGCAGCCAAATGTTCGAACATAGCATTGGCTATACCTAAATTTCCTTCCGAATTTTCAAAGTCTATAGGGTTGACTTTATGTGGCATGGCTGACGAACCGATCTCACCTGCTTTAATTTTTTGTTTGAAATAATCCATCGAAACATACGTCCAAATGTCGCGATCTAAGTCGATTAAAATGGTGTTTATGCGTTTCAAAGCATCAAAGAACGCCGCGAAATGATCGTAATGTTCAATTTGTGTAGTAGGAAACGAGTGGTGTAAACCCAAAACGCCTTCTACGAAATGGGTTCCGAAATTCTTCCAATCTGTGTTTGGATAGGCCACACGGTGCGCATTGTAATTCCCGGTAGCTCCACCAAATTTAGCAGCAAAAGGGACATTGAATAACAAACGCATTTGCTCTTCCAATCGTTCAACAAAAACCAAAAGTTCTTTACCTAAACGCGTTGGAGAAGCCGGTTGACCATGGGTACGTGCTAATAGTGGAATGTCATGCCATTCCATAGCCAATTGTTTTAATCGGGCAATTACCGCAATTAGCGAAGGCAAATACACTTTTTCAAAAGCATGTTTGGTCGATAACGGGATGGCTGTATTGTTGATGTCTTGTGAGGTGAGTCCGAAATGGATAAATTCCTTGAACGCCTCCAAGCCCAATTGATCAAATTTATGTTTGATGAAATATTCAACTGCTTTTACGTCATGGTTGGTCGTTTTCTCGGTTTCCTTAATCCAAAGTGCATCATCCGTTGTAAACTCATTATAGAGTTCGCGCAAACTAGGAAATACCGATGGATTCACGTCTTTCAGCTGGGGTATACCCGCTTCACACAAGGCGATGAAGTATTCGATTTCAACTAAAACACGGTATTTGATTAAGGCTTCTTCCGAAAAATAAGCAGCAAGGGGTTGGGTAACTTTACGGTAACGTCCGTCGATGGGCGAAATTGCGTTCAGTGCAGTAAGTGACATAGGTTGTGTTGTTAAGGCGCAAAATTACGGATTTGTAATCGGAATCACCAAGCTAACCCAGTACTTTTTTCAACTTTTCCCAAAGGATGGGAACCCCAATCGTAGCCGACTCGGGAATGATTTCCAATGGGTTGGCGATGTCGTACAAGGTGGCGGGTTTGGGGTCGATGTAAAATAAGGGTACACCGGGACGTGCATAATGGATAAGACCGGCAGCGGGGTAGACCTGCATCGATGTACCAATAACGGCTACGGCATCGGCTTGGTGCACACGTTGAACCGCTTCTTCCAAGGCTGGTACCTCTTCTCCAAACCATACGATGTGCGGACGCAATTGCCGACCATTTGGATCACAATCCCCTAAATATAGGTCTCCCGACCAATCGATGATATAATTGGGGTCTTTGGTGGAGCGGACTTTCAAGAGTTCGCCATGCAAATGCAGCACATTCGAACTCCCAGCCGCTTCATGTAAATTGTCTACATTTTGGGTAATGATGTGTACGGAATACTCTTGTTCCATAGCTGCTAATGTCAAATGACCAAGATTCGGTTTCACGGTATGCAATTGCCGTCTTCGTTGGTTGTAAAATTCCAAAACCAAATCGGGGTTACGTCGGAAGCCATCGGGGGTGGCAACTTCCATCACATCATGCCCTTCCCAAAGTCCGTTAGCATCGCGAAAAGTTGCAATACCGCTTTCCGCAGATATACCGGCACCCGTAAGTATGACAAGAGACTTCATTGATTATTTTAAATTATAAATTTTGAATTTTAAATGAGGGTGAAAATACGAAAAAAGAAGAAAGAAGCAAGAAGAAAGAAGCAAACAAGAAGCAAGACCAACTAGTCACTAATCACTAATCACTAATCACTAACTTCTAAAACGATAAAATCGTATTTTTGCCAAAAAAAAACACCATGGTCGATTTGGAGTTGTTTGCTTATCTGGAAGATTTTTTAACCGAGGAACGTAAGGAAAAGTTCAAAACTATTTTGGCTTTGCGTACCAATCACATCACGATTGCCATGGAAGATGTGTACCAATTGCACAATACGAGTGCGGTAATGCGCAGTTGTGAGGTTTTTGGCGTACAAGGTTTGCATGTGATCGAACAAAAATTTGGCAAACGAATTGACCGTGAAATTGCCATGGGTGCACAGAAATGGGTGGATGTACACCGGTATAATTCGATCCCCAGTTGTATTGATACCTTACGAAAGCAAGGTTACCAAATCATTGCCACTACACCGCATAACGACTCGTGTTATTTGCATGAGTTTGACATCACGAAGCGTGCTGCTATTTTCTTTGGTACTGAAAGAGAAGGATTGTCACCTGAAATAATGGAACAGGCGGATGGGTTTTTAAAGATTCCGATGGTTGGATTTACAGAGAGTTTAAATATCTCGGTTTCTGCGGCGATAGTCATTCAAGATTTGACCACCCGCTTGCGCCAGTCAGCGATATACTGGCACTTAACGGAGGATGAAGTATTGGAACATCGTCTGCAATGGACGAAAAATTCCATAAAAGATGTGGATCGTATTATTGAGCGGTACTACTCTGATCGTCAGTTACTTTCACAAAGTGAGTAAGCACAAACGTCATGAATTCAGTTTGTAATTGCGCACTTGATTTTTTCTCATGTTCGAATAACATAGCAATCGTACCCGATTCTTCAGAAGTACATACACCAAAGCCATTTATTTTTTGGCCTTCATGGGTGTAGGTGTAAAAGATTTGTTTGGTGCGTTCAGAAGATTTGTCTTCTTTGGTAATTTTTAAGTCAGGTCGAGATGCGCCTAAGAGTTCGCTAATAGAACCTTTTTCAGTATAATCATTAATCCAAGTCATTACATCATTCGCCCCTTTAAATCCGAAACGAATAGGCGACTGTGGACGGCGAATCATCATGGTTCCCTTATCAATTTTTAAACTCGTAGTTAAATCAAAAGGCATTAATGTATCTTTTGCGACACGTTCGATACCGCGATTAATCAATACAATGTCTTCAGTGTCTTTTAGGCTTGCATACGGGATATACAATTGTTTTGGCGCTTCTACAGCTTGAGCTTCTTGGACGCGTTGCATTGTCTCTTGTTGCGATTGCATCATGTTTTGGATTTGCTGATCCGAATTGTAATTGGGCGTGCTGTTTTGACGGTTACAAAACATGACAATACGAACAAGTGCTACAATAAGTAAAACGATGCTCAATACGGAGCGCCATGGGCTATTATTTTCCATGATTAAAAGTCAGAAGATTTAAATTCAAGTGTAGTTAATTTTTTTCCTTTGGTATCAATCAGCTTATAGTTCACTTTGTTGATTCCCAAACCACGCATACGTAAAACGGTAGCTTTCGTAGAAGGATCTTGAACAATAGATTCTTTTACTAATGGAATTGCGTTGGGACTGCTAATGATTTGACTCACATCATCAGGAACTTCCATCGTATATTCTAAGGTATTTGTACCTAATTTTTCAATTTTCATCAATCGAGTACCGTCGGCATTGTTAATAGGAAGATTGCTATTTAAGGCATCCAAAGCCATCGTAATTGGGTCATTCGAAGTCGATGATTTATACGAGCTCTTATGTTCTTTATCCAAATACGTTTTGTCAATCATTAAAGTACTAATGATACGGCCATTCAAGTCGGTTATGTTCACTTTAAATTTGACGGCTTCATTAATTAATTCCATCATGGTTTCATCTTTTTGAAACATGTCGGGAAGCGATTTTTCAAGGAAAGCTGTAGTAGACGAACTACTAGGATTGTTGATGTCTAGCGCTGTTGCTAGATCTAATTTGATGATATCTAATCCTTCAACTTCAGCGTGTGAACCGGATTGGGTAGGACTCATCGCTGCAGATTGATTAAATCCGTTGACAAATTCATGCATTTTTTGGGTGCGTGATTTGCAACTGCTCAGGGTTAAAAAAAGAATAGGGAGTACAAGAATGTAAATAGATTTTCTCATTGGACTGTTTTTAATAGGCGTCCAAGATACACATTCTCAATGAAAAAAAAGGGAGAAATTGTTATTTCGCTTTCGCTAAAACCTTGTATTGTTCATAGCATTGACTGATTGCATCCATGATTTGAAGATCATTGGCGGTTTCAATAAAGGCTTCCGAATAACTACAGCGACTTAGAATTTCGGCGATGTCTTTTTTGTCAACACCCAAAAGGATAGCAATGGTTTCGCGGTCGTATTTGGTTTCTAGTAGATTTTTGACGGTATCGTCTTTTTTCATTTCCCGAAGTTTGCGTAACTCCTTGGGTTTTTTGCCAAAGAAATTATACAACATATCGGCGGGGTTAAATACCGAATTGACGACACGTGTAAACGCATTGGGAGAGGATTCACCCGCTTCATAAGCTTGGGGTAAACCGGATATACTGTAGCGGTAATTTTCTTGAACGGGAATCAATTTGGTATCTACTTCAAGGTAACCCGTTAATTGATATTTTCGAATAACGACTTCTTCCAAAGCGATGGCTTTTTCGGTCAATTCCAATCGTGTTGTACCATTTTTAATCCAGTCGTTGGTCACACGAACGCGAAGGGATTGGAACCCAATCATGGTTATGTGTAAGGTATCGTTTACCGCAGCATTAATGGTGAATTCCCCTTTTTCATTGGTTTGGGTTCCTTTCACGCGATTAATATTAATGATGTTTACATTGGAAATGGGTAGGGTAGTTGCAGCATTAACGATCGTTCCTTGAACCGCTTTATCGGCTGATTCTTGTGCAAATGCACAACTCAGGAAAAGTAATGCCCATAAGAGTAACCCGTTTTTCATTGCGTAGCTTTGTGATGTTAAAAGTAAGCATTTTAACATTAACTACAATTCGGGGAGGAAACATTATCAGAAAATTAACAAGCAGTTGGTCACTAAAAGAGCTCTTATTGCAAAATAGGAGTATAAAAAAAGCCCTCCGAAGAGGGCTTGTATTAACTTTTTCTGCGACGTTTAGCAGCTTCAAAGGCTTTGTTTGCAGGATTACTCGGGCGTCCTTCTGAACGACGACCTTCAGTGCGCTCACTGCGACGACCTTCAGAAGATCCGCCTTCTGAGCGGCGTCTTTCAGGACGGCTATCACTTCTGCGGTCACTACGACCTTCAAAGCGACTGTCTCCGCGATCACCGCGATCACCACGGCGTTCGTTACGGCGTTCTGAATGATCCGCAAAACGATCACGACGTTCGCGTTTTCCACCAAAATCACCACGTCCACCGCCACCACCACGGCGATTACCGCCATCGTTTTTGGAGATTTCCACATTGATTTTACGTCCTTCCAATTGGAAGTTAGCGAAGATGTCCATCACTTTTTCAGCGTGTTCACCATCGGTATTAAAGAACGAGAAGCCTTCTTTTACATCAACTTTGAATACGTCATCACGACCTAAATCCAAGGCTTCGCGTAAGAAGTCTTTTAGTTTCATCCAATCAAAGTCATCACGAGAACCGATGTTAATAAAATAACGAACGGCATCACCCGCTTTGATAGAACCTCCTGAACTACGCTCATTACTGCTACGTTCTCCAGAAAGGTCTTTTTTCTTCTTGTAATAATTTAAGAAACGGTTGAATTCTACCGATACCATTTTACGAATCAACTCTTCTTTAGTCAACCCTTCAAACACTTGATTGATAGCGGGTAAATAGTTGTCGATTTCGTGATCGATTTCCGTATCATTGATTTTGTTGGCCAAGTGCAACAATTGGATTTCACAGATTTCCATTCCGCCAGGGATTGATTTTTCTTCAAACTTCTGTTTGATGATTTTTTCAATTGAGTGGATTTTACGGATTTCTGATTTGGTAATAATTACAATGGATGTCCCTAGTTTACCTGCACGTCCGGTACGACCTGAACGGTGGTTGTAGGTTTCAATTTCATCCGGTAATTGGTAATTGATAACGTGCGTTACGTTATCTACGTCAATACCACGAGCGGCAACATCGGTTGCAACTAACATTTGGATTTGACGGCCACGGAACGATTTCATTACGGCATCACGTTGTGCCTGAGATAGATCGCCGTGTAATGCTGCAGCATTGTAGCCATCTTCAATTAATTTTTCTGCTACGGCTTGCGTATCGCGTTTGGTACGACAGAATACCACCGAAAAGATATCGGGATTCGCATCGGCTAAACGTTTTAAGGCTTCGTAACGATCACGCGCGTTAACCACATAAAATTCGTGGGAAACGGTATTCGTACCTGCGTTTTTTGCACCTACAGTTATTTCTTCCGGTTCAAACATGAATTGTTTGGCAATACGTGCTACTTCAGCAGGCATTGTGGCAGAGAATAACCAAGTTGATTTATCATCCGGAGTATCGGAAAGGATAGAGCAAATGTCGTCATAGAAACCCATGTTCAACATTTCATCCGCTTCGTCAAGGATGCAATAGGCAATGTTCTTAATGTTTACAAACCCACGGTTAATCATATCTTGCATACGACCTGGAGTCGCAACAATGATTTGCGCACCGCGTTTCACTTCTCGAGCTTGTTCGGTAATGCTAGCACCTCCGTACACCGCTACCACATTAAGGCCCTTGATGTATTTGGAGTATTGTTTTAATTCGTTGGTAATTTGCAAACACAGTTCGCGTGTTGGGGACAAAATCAATGCCTGCGTAGTGCGGTCATCGACATCTATTTTTTGTATTAACGGAAAGCCAAAAGCTGCAGTTTTTCCGGTTCCGGTTTGGGCCAAAGCCACAAGGTCAGTCTCCTGTTCCAAAAGCACAGGAATCGCTTTTTCTTGAATCTCCGACGGAGTTTCAAATCCCATATCGCCAATTGCTTGTAAAAGCTGGGCGTTAAGGCCTAATTGTTCAAATTTATTCATTAGATCGTATTAATTCGGGTGCAAAGGTAGACTTAATAATTGGATATAGCTAATTATTAAGTGATTAGTACAATCAAATAGGTGATTATCAGTACTGAAAATCAATAATTTACTGCAAATACAACTGCGGTTAATGCAGGTATTTTGGAAGAAAAATGTGTTGTTTGTTTTTTTAACGCGCAACTTAGTGAGGAAGTCGTAACCTTTTCTTTATTTATCCGATAAAAATGCAATTAACTGTTGGACAGCCTTTCCGCGATGACTTAAAGCTGCTTTTTCTGTAGCATCCATCTCTGCAAACGTTTGTGATTGTCCGGTGGGAACAAATACGGGATCGTAACCAAATCCTTGATTACCTCTTTTTTCGCGAATGATTTCACCACTTACAATACCTGTGAATTGATGGTGTTCGCCGTTTAAATTTAGGGCGATAACGGTTTTAAATTGCGCTTTTCGGGATGATTTGTTGTCCAATTCAAACAACAATTTATTCATATTATCCATGGCATTTTTTTGTTCACCCGCATAACGTGCTGAATGAACACCAGGCGCACCGTTGAGTGCTTCAACTTCCAATCCCGTATCATCAGCGAAACAAGGAAGTCCGTAGTGTTGGGTCACATAATCGGCTTTGAGTTGTGCATTGCCTTCTATGGTTGCTGCTGTTTCAGGGATATCGACATCACAACCAATATCTTGGAGTCCGACCAATTCAATGGTTTTGGGAAGCATAGCACTAATTTCTGCGATTTTATGGGCGTTGTTGGATGCAAATACGAGTTTCATAGAGGGTAGTAGTTTTGACAAAAGTAGAAAATTAAAAAGAATACGATAGGAGGTTTTTGTTTAATTATTTATTTATTTTTATTTAACAAATCTTAATAAACAAGAATTGGATTACAAATTAAATCATTGTTAATCAAACACTTGTATTTTTCACCCTATAATATTAAAGAGAAGTCCTACATGAGTAAACCTATTTTAGCGTTCTTACGTAAATTCGTAAACACTCTAAAAAACAGATAATGAAAACGCCCCCAAACTTTCGTTATTTGACCTACTTATTAATGCTTCTGTATTCGTACTTGGGTCAGGCACAATTTGTCTTCAACGATCAAAAAGTTGAACATTTATCTTTACATCCTTACGCATCAATCTACAAAGATGAATCGGGAAAAATGACGGTAGAACAAATCCGTCAATTAGATTCCAAACTATTTACACCACTAATTGTTGAAAATACCGACTTGGGTTTCACCACGTCAACGTATTGGGTGAAATTTTCTTTGCGTAACAATCGCGAGACACCTGTAAATTACTATTTGGAATCATCTCGACCCATTGTTGATCATGCTAATTTGTTTGAATTCAGAGGCAAACAATTGATTCAAAAACAGCTGAGTGGTGATGATATTCCTGTAAATCAGAAATCGGTAAAACAACGCAAAACGCTTTTTAATATTGAATTAAATCCGGGTGAGCAACGCGACTATTACATTCAGTTGATTAGTGATGGGGAAGTAATTAATGCTCCTGTGCTATTGCATACAGCCAATGATTTAATGGATGAAACTTCCTTTGAGCAGGTGGTGTTTGGTTTTTTCTACGGTTTATTGTTATTATCTACAATCATTTACCTTTTCTTCTATTTTGCGATGAAAGAGCGGGTATTTTTAAATTATAGTTTGTATGTGTTCTTTATCGGAATGTTGCAGTTTTCCTTGGACGGATTTTTTCATCAATCCTTTGATCCAAATGCAGGATGGTTTTCTGATAAAGCGGTGATTTTTAACGCAATAATTGCGGGTTACTTTTTAGGAGCGTATGCCCAACATTATCTAAAAGTTTGGGAGATTAGCAAACGATTAAACCGACTGTACTATGTGTTGTATGCCTTTTTAGGGATACTCATGGTAATCACGGTTTTTCTTCCCGATTTATTTCATTTAACCTATCCCTTGATGAATGTTGCTGGGTTATTTGAACTCCTATTAATTATTGCATCTTTGATTATAATTTACATGCGAACGCAAGTAATTTATCAGTTCTTTTCATTGGGTATTATATCATTGGTGACCGGTTTTATTATGTTTATTTTGAAAAATTTGAGCGTATTGCCGGTGAGTTTCATCACAGAAAACAGTTCGAAGCTCGGTACTGGAGTTGAGGTAATGTTTCTTTCGCTATCGATGGCAAACCTGATTAAGCAATTGCGCGATGATCGAGAGAAATTGCAGGGTGAGGCCTTACAAAAAGCCGAAGAGATGAATGAGATGAAAACGTACTTCTTATCCAATATTAGTCATGAATTACGAACCCCTTTAAACGCAATTATCAACTATACTGATTCGATAATAGGTGAAGTACAAATGAGTTCGGTTCTAGAAAAATGTGAGATTATTAGCAGTAATTCGCGAGGTTTATTGGGCTCGGTTAATGATATTTTGGATTTCTCTAAAATTGAAAAAGGGGAGATTCAATTGGAACGTCAAAATTTCCAAATCAAAAAAGTTTTAGAGGATGTAGTAACTGAAATTAAAAGTCGATCCGAGCAAAAAGGGCTAGATTTTCAGTTCGTTGTAGAAGGCGATTTACCTCATTTGGTCTTTGGAGATGCACAACGAATTCGTCAGATACTTCAAAATGTTTTGGGGAATGCAGTTAAATTTACTGCTGAAGGAATCATCAAATTTATTGTTTCAGCGGAAAGTGCTAATAATTTGACTTCGTTAAAATTTACGATTTCCGATTCAGGTGAAGGAATTCCCAAAGACAAAATGGATCAAATTTTTGAATCATTTACACAACAACAAATTGACAACAAGCGCAAGTATGGCGGTTTAGGTCTGGGACTCTATATTGTAAAAGCTTTAGTGAATTTACATAATGGGACCTTGGATTTAAATAGTATGGAAAACCAAGGAACGGTTTGTACAATTGCTTTCAATTTGGATGTAGTTGAAATGAAAGCTCCAATAGTTCAGGAACCTGTAGCACCTTCGTATGATTTGAAAGGCAAACGAATTTTAGTCGTAGAAGATAATGTCATGAACCAAATGGTGTTGAAAATGATATTCAAAAAATGGCAAAATTTAGAAGTCGATTTTGCTAATCATGGGGAAGAAGCTTTGCAATTTATGGGAGAAAAAAACTACAACTTGATTCTTATGGATTTACAAATGCCTGTGATGGACGGTTATGAAACTACGATTGCCATTCGTGAAGGGAAATCTGGAGTAAATGAATCCGATATTCCAATTGTGGCCGTTACTGCAGATGTTATGGAAACTACAAAAGAGCGAGTGAAAGAAATTGGGATGAACCATTATATGACCAAGCCGGTTGATAAAGAAATGTTATACCAAATCGTTTCGGCCATGGCTAGTTAAAAAGTAACCCACTCTTTGTTAATATAATCGTAGGTAAATTACTAGGATAGCAACTTACGAATGACTACTTTTGCCCCGTTAAAAAACGCATTTTTTATCATGGTTAAAGATCTATTTGAAAGAATACAACAAAATAAAGGTCCGTTAGGACGTTGGGCTTCTCAAGCAGAAGGCTATTATGTGTTTCCAAAATTGGAAGGTGAATTAGGTCCGCGTATGCAATTCCAAGGCAAAGAAATTTTGAATTGGAGTATCAATGATTATTTGGGCTTAGCTAACCATCCTGAAATTCGAAAAGTCGATGCTGAGGCGGCACTAAACTATGGTGCGGCGTATCCAATGGGAGCACGTATGATGAGTGGTCACACTACTTTACACGAGCAATTACAAAATGAATTGGCCGAATTTGTTCAAAAAGAAGCAGCGTATTTATTGAATTTTGGTTACCAAGGAATGGTGTCTATCATTGATGCTTTGGTGACAAAAAATGATGTTATTGTATACGATGTAGATTCACACGGTTGTATTATCGATGGTGTACGTTTGCACATGGGTAAACGATTCACTTACAAGCATAATGATGTTGAAAGTTTAGAAAAGAACTTACAGCGTGCAACTAAAATGGCGGAAGAAAATGGTGGAGGTATCCTAGTGATTACTGAAGGTGTTTTTGGTATGCGTGGGCAACAAGGTAAATTGAAAGAAATTGTTGCTTTAAAAGAAAAATACAATTTCCGTTTGTTGGTGGATGATGCACATGGTTTTGGTACCTTAGGTAAAACAGGGGCTGGAGCGGGTGAAGAACAAGACTGTCAAGAGGGTATTGATGTGTATTTCTCCACATTTGCCAAATCGATGGCAAGTATTGGAGCCTTTGTTGCTGCCGATCAAGACATCATTGATTATTTAAAATACAACTTACGTTCGCAAATGTTTGCTAAATCGTTACCGATGATCATGACGGTAGGTGCATTAAAACGTTTGGAAATGTTACGTACCATGCCCGAATTGAAACAAAAATTGTGGGATAATGTAAATTACTTACAAGACGGATTAACTTCTCGTGGTTTCAACATTGGGGATACCAATACTTGTGTAACTCCGGTTTACCTAGAAGGTTCTATTCCAGAAGCGATGGTAATGGTGAATGATTTACGTGAAAACTACAATATCTTCTTGTCTATTGTAGTGTATCCAGTTATTCCAAAAGGAATTATTTTATTGCGTATGATTCCAACCGCATCGCATACGATTCAAGATATTGATGAAACTTTAGCGGCTTTTGAAGCCATTCGTGAAAAATTGGAAAACGGAACGTACAAAAAAATCGCTGAGGCGACTACTGTAGACGTTTCTTAATCCATTTTGAATAAAATTAAAAAGAAATCCACCCGAAACGGTGGATTTTTTTATTGGGGTAGGTGAATATGAAAGGTTGTACCCTTACCAAGTTCTGAAGTAACTTCTATGCGACCATTCAAGATTGCAATAGCATCGCTTACAATATAGAGTCCGAGGCCTGTACCACGATTATTGTTTGTCGTTACGTAAAACATTTCAAAAATCTTCGGCAATTGATCGGAAGCAATACCAATGCCATTGTCCCAAATTGTGATTGCGATTCCTTCAGGTGTTACTTTGGAAGCGGCGCCAATACAGATGGTTTCTTTATTCGGGTCGCAATATTTAATAGCATTCGAAACGAGATTGTTGAAAATGATTTTCAGACGCAAACGATCGGATTCCACTGTTTTTATTTCCCAATTGAGTTGCCAATCAATTTTTCGATCTTGAAGAATAAACGAATGTTGCTTGATGGTTTCATCAAAAAGTTCGTTTAATTCAATGGTTTCAATAGTAATTTGTTGCCGTTTGTTTCGGGAGTAATCGACGATGTCACGAATGAATTGGTCTTGTTTTTCTAAAACTTCATTCATTAATTGAAGATAATATTTTGATTTGTCATGATTTTGTTCTGTAGACATAATTTGTACAAGACCTTGCAATGAGATAATCGGCGAACGAAGATCATGAGACGCACTATATACAAACTTGTCTAGTTCTTTATTTGCCAATTCTAAATCTTTGTTTTTGGAATCAATTTGACGATTTATAGTAACTAAATTTTGGAGCAAACGACGATAATACAAGCTCACACTAGCAATGATAATACAGACAAAGAATATATCGGCTAGGACTAGATAATCACGTATTTGGCGCGATCCTTCACCAAAAGTATTGGAGAAATTCCGTTCATTGATTGTCAATCGATCACTTAAATTGCCAATTTGAAATAAATAGTGATCACGCACTTTGGGAGTTAATGTTTTATGCTGAATTGTTTCGTGAATTTTTTTCCCCATATGATCCAACTCTACAATCATTTGATCCCCTTTTTCCCATTCAAGAATCGCTTTTTTTACCCAGGGAATAAACTGGAAATTGTTAAATATCCATATTAAATCATCCAAATCATCTTCATGGTTACGTCCAGCACGAAAACCCTCTTTAGCTTTTGTAATATCTCCAGAGGTTAGTAATTCAACTCGTCCTTTACCATCGCCTTTAGGTACCGCTAATTCTTTATTAAATAAATACCAATGGTAAGAATCGCTGGTATAGAGATAGGTAATTAAATATCTTGAAGCATCTTTTTGACCTTTTGAATAATGCGATTCACCATTTACATAGGCACGAATAGAAGATAATATTTTAATAGAATAAAAGTTCATGGCAATCAAAAGTGAGCCTGAAATAACCAAAACGGAGAATAAAGGCAATGCATGTGGAGCAACAATTTTTTTGAATGACAGCATAGAAGTAGATTTAAAGGACAATTCTTATGTTAAAAGTACATATTAATTTATTTGTAGGAGTTTAGCTATTGTTAAAATTAATTCATAAGCACATCATTTATTTGTAAGAAAAATAGCATAAAAAATACAAATAAATGTATTTCATCGTTTTTTGTAGTATTTTACCGATTATTTTTTTGGTAAAATTGTAAGATAATTCTAATTTTATTCTCGGATTAAGCCCTAACAATTAATTCAATCTATTTATAGACTGAATGGTATTTCTGCAGTTCACTGAAGTCAAACAAGCCTCTGATTTATCAGAAATCAATTTTGAAGTACCATGAAAAAAACTTTACTATTAATCAGTTTTTGTCTAGCTAATGCAGCTATGGCACAAGTAGGAGTAGGAACAACAAACCCTCAAGCCGACTTGGATGTACGTACTACCAATCCCGCATCACCAGATGCAACTGCGGGTATTGCGATTCCACAAATTTCAACTTTACCCGCTTCAGGTAATCGAGCAGGTCAAGTAGTGTATTTAACAACAGAAAATCGTTATTACTATTATGGCGCTTCTTCTTGGCAACCCATTTACCAACAAGTAAATAGTTATGGAGATGTAAAATACAGTTTCCAAGCAACCGACCATGACGGTTGGATTTTATTAGATGGTCGGTCAAAATCAACTTTAACTACTACACAGCAAGATGCTGCAACGGCATTAGGATTTGGAGAATCTTTACCTGATTTAGCCGATAAAACTGTAGTTGGGACTAGTGGAACTAAAACGCTTGGTGGGACAGGTGGTAATTCAACCATTTCCATCGCTCAAAACCAGCTTCCAGATGTTACTCTTTCTACATCAACAAATGGTGCACATACCCATACTGCGGGTACGTCTACTACGTATTTATTGTCATTGATTGGAGCATTTGGATATCAAATATTAAACGCATCTACCAATACAACATCTACTTCGTCCAGTGGTTCTCATGCGCATACGACTTCCTCCATAAATGGTGGGGTTTCACAGCAAGCATTGAATATACAAAATCCATACATAGCAATTAATGGATTTATTTATCTAGGAAAATAATTACAACGCTTTCATGTAGGTTTTTCTACGTCTGAAAACAGAAGGATTAAAATTCTTCCAGATATTTTGAATAGCCACATTGTCCGCTAATTCCGGAGTGCGAATACAATTTTGCACTCCGTTTTTTGTAAACGATTTATGGTATTCTTCAAAAATAAAAGCAAAAACACCCTTGTTTTGATGCTCGGGATCAACACCAATTAGATAAAATAATACTTCTTTATGGTGTTTTTTTGCGCGTAATAAGTGTAAAAAACCAAATGGGAATAATCGGCCATTTGCTTTTTTTAAGGCATTAGAAAAACTTGGCATTACGATTCCAAAGGCAACCATCTTTCCATTTTTATCAAATACAAATTTGATGTATTCTGGATTGATTAACTTGATGTTTTTTTCTTTGATATAATCAATTTGTGCCTGATTAATGGCAACAAAAGAAGATAATCGTGCATAACTTTGATTGAAGAGCGCAAACATTTCATCAATGTAAGGCATGATTTCTTTGGTGGAATTGAAGCTTTTTGGTACATAGCCATAGCGTTTACGTAAAATTTCACCCGCTTTTTTATAGGGTTCAATATCCACATTTGAAAAGCTGAAATGACTCTCAACATATTCTTTTTCTTGCGTATAGCCCAAAGCTTCCAAATGGGTTTTGTAATACGGAAAATTATACCAAGTAATCATAGAAGCAATACGGTCAAATCCTTCAGTAACCACGCCTACTTTATCTAAATTTGAAAATCCCATCGGACCTTCAACGTATTCTAAATTGTTTTGGAGTCCGAAAGCATACACTTTTTCCAATAAGGCTTTGGTCACATCGAGATCGTCAATTACATCCCACCATCCAAAGCGAACTTTCAATTTTTGTTGTTGATTGACTTCCTCCCAATTGATAATTGCAGCTATGCGACCTACAGTTTTACCTTCTTTTTTGGCTAAATAAAAATGGGCATCTGCATTGGTAAAAGCTGGGTTTTTTTGCTTATTGAAGGTGTCTAATTCGTCCGCTATAATCGGAGGAACCCAGTTGGGTTCGTTTTTATATAAGGTAAAGGGAAAAAGAACAAATTCCTTCATCAAAGAAGGAGTATTGGCTTCAATAATAGTAATCATAGCATTGTATTTATAATGAGGTAACTTCGTCCAGACGCTTCTTTAATTTTTGCTTATCTTTTTCTTTACTTTTTTCTTCTTTTGACTTTTTCTTGTCTTTTTTACTCTTGTCTTTATCTTTTGGAGATCGAATCATGTAGTCTTCATACATAGTATCCGTTCGCCATGAAAGTCCTAAACCTGCATAGGTGATACTTGGCGTGTTTTTCATGTTTTGACTTAAAAAGGCGTCCACTTGAAAGCTCGATCCCCATAAATAAGCAGCACCAAATGTCATGAATGTATCACGGTAATAAGCACCACTTAATACCTTACCTTCAATAAATCCAGACCAGCGATTGAATCCTTTGGCAATGGTACCTATAAAGCCTATCGTTTGATTGTTTGAGGCAATTTTGTCTACAAATAAATTGGTTACAATGGACCAAGCTCCAGTAAAGGTATTTTGTGTAACTACCATAATTTTTGGACTTAATACACCATAATGTTCCCCTTTATACATAAAAGGATAATTCCCGAATATAATATTGGTTCCCGCATAAACAGAAACTGCAGGGATCATCATGTGCCAATTGAATTTGTGATTGGCTTTCCAACTGTAAACATTGGGTTTGGTCTCGTAATTTTTGAATGGATCGTAGATTAAATACTTAAATCCTAAAGCCACTTTTCGAAATCCGTCACGATGGTAATTGCCTAATGCTGAAAAATACGTATCATTTTGATACGTCATTTCAAGAATTCCCTCGAGCTCTTCTTTCCAAAATCCATAACGGGTATTCAAATTGATTTGGTAGCCTTCTGTATTGTAGGCATTTTGATCGTATTGTTCTTTAACATAATTAAAACCAGATTCCAATTGAATCACTTGTTTGCCTACAGCATAAGCATTCATCGATTCTCCAGGACGATTGGTGTTGATTTCATCTGTATATTGTGCCCTTGACATTACCGCAGTGAACAGGGCTAAGGGAACTAAAATTGAAGCAAATTTCATAGCTTTCATTTTCTCGGTTAGGTGACCCAAAAGTACACTTTTTATTATTTATTTATGAAGTTTCCCTCGATTGGAATTGGGGTTTTTAGTATTTTTGGCAAAATTTAGTATTATGCAAGAAGCAAATTTGGCTAGTTTACTAAGAACTATCTTTTATATATTCCTTTTCTATTACATTTTCAAATTCGTTGCCCGTTTACTATTGCCCGTTTTAGCTCAAAAAGTGGTTGAAAAAGCAAACCAACAAATGGAAGATCGATTTAGACAACAGCAACAAAATCATCAAAGTACATCACAAGCTGAGCCGCAGAGCAAGAAAGAAGTGGTAGGTGATTATATTGATTTTGAAGAAGTAGAATAACCCACAATTTCCTTTCGTATGAACCAAAAAATGCAAGAAATTCTGAAAAAAATATATCCTCATGCCTTAGTTGTATTGGGTTTTATCTTGGTAGCTTTAATTTATTTTTATCCTGTTTTACAAGGGAAAAAAATCTATCAAAGTGATATTGTACAATACACGGGTATGGCCAAAGAACAAATCGATTTTCGAGCGGCACAACATACCGAACCCTATTGGACCAATAGTGCGTTTGGTGGGATGCCTACCTATCAATTAGGGGCGCAATATCCCAACGATTTTATTGGTAAAATAGATGATTTATTGCGTTTTTTACCACGGCCAGCAGATTATCTATTTCTCTATTTTCTAGGATTTTACGCCTTACTTTTAGTGCTGAAAACTGATCCTTTAAAAGCGTTTTTTGGAGCTTTAGCCTTTGGTTTTTCAACCTATTTAATAGTCATTCTAGGAGTCGGGCATAATGCCAAAGCACATGCGATCGCCTACATGCCGTTAGTAGTTGCAGGTGTTATCTTAGTTTTTAGACGGCAGTTTATCTGGGGAGGGATTCTCACCATCTTTGCCGTCGCACTCGAAATCAATGCGAATCACTTTCAAATGACGTATTATCTCCTAATCGTATTACTCGGTTTAGGGATTTACTATGGAGTGAAAATGGTGAAGAATAAAACAATGCATGAACTTCCGAAAATCATAGGAACCTTTGCAGTTGCCTTGATCTTAGCACTTGGAGCCAATGCTACTGCTTTGATGGCTACTCAAGAGTATGCGGTATTCAGCACCCGAGGAAAAAGTACATTGAAGTTGGACGAAAAGGGGCAACCTAAAACTTCAAACTCAACCTTAGAGCGAGGCTATATCACGGAATATAGTTATGGAATAGATGAAAGTTTAAATCTAATCGCACCCCGTTTATTTGGTGGCGGAAATGATGAAAAATTAAGCGATGATTCCAGCGTGTATCAATACATGTTGAATTATGGAGCGACAGAAGGGGAAGCCCGTCAATTTACCGATGCTTATGCACGAACATATTGGGGAAGTCAGCCTATTGTGGCAGCACCCGCCTATATTGGAGCCGTGGTCTTTTTCTTGTTTGTTTTGGCACTTTACCATGATAAACGAAAAATTAAATGGGTATTTCTTGTTGGGGCTATCGTTTCATTACTTTTATCCTGGGGGAAAAATTTTGCTCCTTTAACCGACTTTTTTATTGATTATGTGCCGCTTTATGACAAGTTTCGTGCGGTATCTTCAATCCAAGTAATTTTAGAATTATGCATCCCCATCTTAGCAGTTATGGGATTGCATTCTTTTATGAGTAACGACCCTGATAAACGTTGGGAGAATCTTAAAAAAACAGGTATTACTTGTCTTGTTTTGATTGGTGGTTTATTTCTACTACGCAGTCAGTTTAGTTTTGCTGGAGGAATGGATAGTGATTTGTTGCGCATGTTTAGTCAAGGGCAAGACAAATCCTTTGGGCTCGGATTTATAGATGCTTTACAAGAAGATCGAAAAACCATGTATGCTGCTGATTTATTGCGTTCAGGTGTATTGATGCTCTTAGCTTTTGTCGTTTTATGGCGGTATTCTAAAGAAAAGTTGGCGGTTTCAACCACAGTTATAATTGTCGGATTATTTATGGTTTTTGATTTGTTTTTTGTCGATAAAAAATATGTCAATAGTGAAGATTTTGTGTCGGCACGTGAAGTCGAACAACCTTTTGAAATGACTCCCGCTGATGAGCAAATTCTTCAAGATCCATCGTATTACCGAGTTTTGGATGTGGATGGCAATATGAGTAGTGCTCGTGCCTCTTTTTTCCATAAATCAATTGGGGGGTATAGTGCTGTAAAACCGCGAGCCATCCAAGAATTGTTTGATTATCAAATTGCGAAAAACAACAGTGAAGTAATTGATATGTTAAATATCAAATACATAATTCAAGTTAGTGAAAAAGGTGAGCAGTTTCCAACTCTAAACCGCAACGCTAATGGAAATGCCTGGTTTGTATCGAAAGTTACAGCAGTCAAGAATGATGATGCTGTGATGAAAGCGTTGGATAAGTTAAAGACAAAAGAAGAAGCCGTTTATAATGCAACTGATTTTAAACTGAATAAAACGGTTTTTTCAAAAGACAGCACGGCTAGCATTCAATTAACATCTTATCAGCCGAATCATTTGAAATACAATTCCAATTCCGCTCAAGAAGGTTTTGCAGTATTTTCGGAAATGTATTATAAAGATGGATGGAGTGCTTACATCGACGGTAAATTAACCGATTATATAAAAGTCGATTTCGCATTACGAGGCATGCAAATTCCAGCTGGAAAACACCAAATCGAATTTAAATTTGAGCCACAAGTTGTGAAAACAGGAAGCACCATTACATTGATCAGTTTCCTTTTAATGATCGGATTAACAGGTATAGCCATTTATTTTTCGCGTAAAAAAACACAAGGATAATGGCAGCCACCAACAAAGTACTTATCATAACCTATTATTGGCCACCCGCTGGTGGACCGGGTGTACAGCGTTGGTTGAAGTTTGTCAAATATTTACCTGATTTTGGAATACAACCCGTTGTGTATCTTCCGGAAAATCCGACCTATCCCATCGTGGACGAGAAGTTAGTTGCTGATGTTTCTCCTCAAGCCATTATTATAAAAAAGAAAATATGGGAGCCCTATATGTTGGCCGGAGTGTTTTCAAAAGGATCAACACAGAAAATCAGTTCTGGGATTATACCCGCAGCCAAAAAGCAAACCTTTTTACAGCGTTTATTACTTTGGGTACGCGGTAATCTATTTATTCCTGACGCGCGTGTTTTCTGGGTTAAACCCTCTGTAGCCTTTTTGAAAGACTATATTGCCGAACACCAAATAGAAACCATCATTACTTCTGGGCCGCCCCATAGTTTGCACCTCATTGGTTTACAATTACAAGCGCAAACCCGAGTAAAATGGATTGCCGATTTCCGAGATCCTTGGACAACCATTGGATACCACAAAGCGCTGAAGTTATCAGCCTACGCTGCCCAAAAACATAAGCGATTAGAAAAACAAGTGTTGACGAGTGCTGACATGGTTTTAGTAACTAGTCCGACAACCAAAACAGAATTTCAACAGCTCACATCCCGTCCCATCGAAGTGATTACCAATGGTTATGATACTGAGAATGTGGCGCCCCAATCCCTTGATGCGAAGTTTACACTAGCTCACATCGGTTCTTTTTTATCGGATCGAAACCCGAAAATATTATGGGAAGTTCTTCATGAATTAATTGTAGAAAATGCCGACTTCGCTCGTGATTTTGAATTAAAGTTAATCGGGAAAACCAGTGAAGAAGTCCTCCAAAGTATTTCCCAACATCAATTAGATGCTCATTTGAATAACTTAGGCTATGTTTCCCATGAAGAGGCGGTTGCCCACCAACGAAAGTCACAAGTTTTAGCTTTAATTGAAATCAATTCTCCCGATACCCGCAGCATTATTCCAGGCAAGTTGTTTGAATATATGGTTTCGGGGCGTCCTATTTTAGCGATGGGACCTGAAGGGTCGGATTTTGCTTCCATAGTGCAATCGACCAATACAGGGGTGTTTTTTCAATACCATGAAAAAGAAGCATTAAAAGAAAAAATCACAGCCTTTTATGCATTGTATCTATCGGGGCAATTAAAATCGAATGCTGTGGGCTTGCAACACTATTCGCGTAAAAATTTAACGCAACAATTGGCACAACTAATTCAAAACGTATAATGGGTATTGTCCAAACACAATCGATTCGGAATACAATCATTACTTTCTTCGGATTTGGTATTGGTGCCATTAATGCTTTGTTTTTTTATACTTCCTTTTTACAAAAAGAATATTACGGAATTGTAAGTACGGTTTTGTCTGGAGCGAATATTCTCATGCCGATATTGGCTTTTGGCGTACAAAACACGATTATTCGTTTCTTTTCTCAATATGAAACGGAGGAAAAGCGCGAACAGTTTTTGTCCTTTATTGTACTCATGCCTTTGGCGTTGATACTTCCGTTAGGCTTCGGATTTTATTACTTTTATGATGAAATTGCTGGAGTTTGGCTGCGTGAAAATCCTTCGTTAAAACCTTTCTTTTGGTTAATTCCTGTTGTTGGTTTATTCATGGCCTATTTCGAAGTGTTTTATGCTTGGGTGAAAGTCCATATGCAATCGGTATTTGGCAATTTTATAAGCGAAGTCTTGGTGCGTTCCTTGGTGATGGTGATGCTTCTTATGGTACATTTCAACGTGTTGAGCAAACCCGAATTTGTGTATGGGGTGGCTATTGCTTATTTCGGTCAGACCTTAGGAATGTTTCTCTATGCCATGAAAGTTCGTCGTCCCAGTTTTCGTATTGTCATTCCCGAGAATATTCGTGAAGTCGTTTATTATTCTTCTTTTATTATTGTTTCGGGTGGAGTAGCGGTTATGTTGGTTGACTTTGATAAAGTACTTATTCCAAAATATAAAGCGATTGAAGAAAATGCGGTGTATTCCGTTGCTATTTTTTTTGCTACCGTAATTGCGGTTCCTTTTCGGGCGATGACACAAATTGTAGCACCTATTACAGCCAAATTAATGGTGGAGAAAAAATGGGAGGAATTGAATGATTTGTACCAAAAGACCTCTATCAATTTACAAATTGCGGGTGGCTTTATCATGTTGATTATCTTTGTAAATGTCAACGAAATGTATCGCATTGTTCCTGATGATTATTCAGCGGGTTTATGGGTCGTTTTTATGATAGGCTTATCCAAATATTATGACGTACTATTAGGCAATAATAATTCCATCATCGTGAATACCCATTATTACCGAACGGTTCTTTTGTTTGGAGTAGTTACAGTAGTGCTCATGATTGTGTTAAATGCACTATTTATTCCTCCTTATGGAATTAACGGATCGGCATTTGCAACACTTTTGACCATTATGATTTACAATACCATCAAATTCTTTTTTGTGGTCAAAAAAATGAAGCTGTTTCCATTTACTCCAAAGACCTTAGTTTCTCTTGCTATTGTTTCCGTTGGATTTGTACTCTTTTACTTTTGGGATTTTCCATTTCATCCCGTGTTGAATATTGCATTAAAATCGATTTTAGTTACATTCTATTTTGTGGTACTCCATTTTAAAATGAATGTTTCTACCGAAGTGAATCAAGTAATACAAAAAGTAGCAGCGCGATTCGCGATTCGATTGTAAATAGAAAACCCTGAAAACCGAAGTCCTCAGGGTCTCAAACCTAACCAACCATTTATTTAACTAACGCTATTTTTTCTCTTCTTCTTTGCGAGTAGTCTCTTCAGTTACTCGTTCTTTAGAACCATCTCCACGATAATAGTAATAGTTGTTATCGTTATATGCGTTTCCAGTGTTGTAGTTTTCACCATAATAGGTGTTGTGGTTGTTTCCGTAATAATTGTTTGTAAATCCATTACGTTTTACACTTCCTACCATGTCTACAATTTCACCAAAACGGTTGTAGATGATTCGTAATCCACCAATTTGTGTTAATGCAAATCGGTTATAGTTCATAAATACACTGCCGATTCGGTTGACACGGTCACGGCTATCGTAGTTGATGAAGGTGTTTCCAACACGACGAACACGTCCGAAACTATCAAATTCAATCAATACACCGTAATTTACTGGTCGAGCACCACGTGCTGTTTCTTTTGTATTTGCTTTACGGAAGTAATAACTACCTGCAACATCATCTGGACGGGTATTGAAATCAAAATCACCATTTGGGAACACGAAAAACTCAATACCTCTTTCCATGAACGTAATTGGTTCTTCAAAACTAAAACGGTTGTTATGTGTTTCAGTAAATGGGTTAGAAGTTGGTGCCATTGCTAATGCAGTTCCACTCATCAATACCATGCTTGCTAAAAGAGTAATTGTTTTCATAATTCAAAAATTTAATCGTTTTGCTTACTCTTGCGATTTTCAGCTTCTTCGATCAGTTATTTTCTGATGTTAGGTCTATTTCAATCGCTGTGCCAAGATGCGTAAATGAGATGTCAACGATTTGTTAATGATAATTAACCTGTTGAAAAACAATTAAATTGAATTAAAAAGTAGGGTTTTTCATTGCTGATTTTTTTTATACATTTGAAACGGATTAACAAACAAACCAAAGATTACAATAACTAATGAAAAAATACCTACTAGTACTTAGTGTACTTATAGTTTGTCCTTTCGCCTCAAAAGCGCAAACCTATATTCAGGCTTATGCCAATATTGTAAACCAATGTTCGCAAAACAATATCACGACAAGTTTAACAGAATTTGAAGCCTTAGGCGTTAAACGTCGTGGGACAACGGCTTTACAAAATACTTTAGATTGGTTAAAAAATAAATACTTGAGTTACGGCTACACGGCCAGCCAACTTCAAGAGTATTCATATACTTATTCCGGTTCACAAGCGGCATGTAAAAATTTAGTGGTAACTAAAATCGGAACAACCTATCCCAATACCTATGTAATTATCTGTGGACATTATGATTCGATTGTGGGTACAGGGACCAATGATAATGGGAGTGGAGTAGCTTCTATTTTGGAAGTAGCCCGATTGTTGCAAAATGTTCCTACTGAATATTCAATCAAGTTTATTAATTTCTCTGGGGAAGAAGATGGCTTAAAAGGAAGTCAGAATTATGTAAGTACCGTCGTGAATGGTACATCTCCAAAAATGAATATCCGTTTGGTATTTAATTTAGATGAGGTTGGAGGTGTTGCCGGACTCACGAATGATACCATTACTTGTGAGCGCGATACATCAACTCCGACCACTAATAACGCCGCATCCAATACGTTTACCAATGAGTTAATTACGTGTACAGAATTGTATTCACCTTTACAAACGTTTTTATCTTATGCGTATGCCTCTGACTATATGTCGTTTCAAAGCAATAACGAAATTATCACTGGTTTTTTTGAAACGAATGAAACAACGCACAAGCATACCGCGACCGATTTATTAGTAAATATGGATCCGGTATACAATTATAATGTAGCGAAAGCAGCTACAGGTGCCATGTTGCATTTTGCAGTCGCTAGCACTTCCGCTTTAAATACTTCAGAAGTTGAATCTTTTCAAGTGTCACTTTTTCCAAATCCGGCTTCGCAAGAATTGTACCTCAATTTAGGGTCGCTTCCGGAAACGCACTATTCATTTTCTTTAGTTGATATTCACGGGAAAACAGTTTTTACCCAAGAAGTTCAAAACGCCTCGTTGTTGCAAGGATTTCAAGTAGGTCATTTAGCCCGCGGGATGTATTTAGGTGTTTTAGAAACAAAAGATAAACGCATTACCAAAAAGATAGTTTTGGAATAAAAAGTAAACCCTTCTCATCAAGAAGGGTTTTTTATTATAATTTGTCTTTCAAATAGGCTCCAGTTATCGAATCTGGATTTTGGACAATCGCTTCGGGTGTACCAACAGCCAAGAGTTGGCCTCCGTTTTCTCCACCTTCCGGTCCCAAATCAATTAGCCA
>JBDKGM010000055.1:0-46919 GCA_039798185.1 Bacteroidota bacterium | reverse complement strand
GACTGGATCATAGGAAAGCTCTGTTTTTGGGGCTTTTTTTGTTTAAAAAAATAAAGGTCTCAGGTTCTCCCGAACAATCGGGACTGACTGGATCATAGGAAAGCTCTGTTTTTGGGGCTTTTTTTGTTTAAAAAAATAAAGGTCTCAGGTTCTCCCGAACAATCGGGACTGACTGGATGATAGGAATGCCTCTGTTTTAGGGGCTTTTTTTGTTTAAAATACATTAGCGTAGTTGATAGGACGGTACAACGCATAGCCTGTACTTACTATTTTTGAGATCGTTTTTCTAAATCTATTAATTTAATCAGAATTGCCTGTTAGTTTATTAATTCGGATAGTTCATTTTGAACGGCAGTAAGTGTCAAAGGTTTGTTTAAATATCCTTTTACCAATGGATTTTGTTTTAAACTATTAATATCGTCTGGATTGTTAGAAGAACTAAGGATAAAAATATCGATAGTATATTTGAGTTGCATTTGAATATTTTGAAATTCTTCTAAAAACTGCCAACCATTTAGAATGGGCATATTTAAATCAAGTAAAAGTAATAAGCCATCATTTTTATCTAAACGCTCATTTAGACACAGCAATCGTTCAATCGCTTCTTTTCCATTGTAAACTGTTGTAATAGAATTATTAAAACCAGCTTTTTGTAATATCTTTTTATGCAAATAATCAATGATTATATCGTCATCCACTAATAGTATGTGTCTTTTTTTGGGGTGCATTATTCAATATTTTTTGAAATTGTAAAATAAAAAGTACTTCCTTCATTTACGGTTGACTTTACCCAAATTTCGCCCTTGTGGATCGTTACAATTTTCTTGCAATGTGCCAATCCAATTCCATTACCTTCGTAAATATGTTGATTATGAAGGCGTTTGAAAATCATGAAAATATCATCAAATTTAGACGCGTCAATCCCGATTCCATTGTCGGTAACCTTGAATACCCAATGAGTTTCATTTTCATCTGCACTAATGTTTACCAAGGGTTGAACAGACTCGTGGGTATATTTTATGGCATTGGAAATAATATTTTGAAAAAGTACTCGCATAAAAGTTGGATACCCCTTTAAAACTGGAAGTGGTTCAACAGTAATTAAGGCATTGTATTTATTTATTTTTGAAGATAAGTCCGATTTTATTTCATTTAAAAGATCGTTGACATTAATAACTATGGGCGTTTCTTTATTGTCTATGCGACTGTATTCCATTAAAGCATTAATTAAAGTACGCATACGAACCGCTGATTTATGAATGAAATCAATGCTCATTTGCGCTTCTTCATCCAAGTCTTGATTATGGTATTCGTTTAAAATTTCGGCATAGCCAATTATAGAAATCAAAGGTTCTTGCAAGTCATGTGAGGCGATGTAAGCAAAACGCTCCAATTCTTTGTTTTTTTCTTTTAAAATTTCATTTTGCTGATTCAATAAATTCTGAGATTCTTTCAACTCAGTGACATCAAGTCCATAGCCAATCATGCTATGGAATTCTTGATCCACAAAAATGGGGTAGAATCGACGGTAAATATATTTGGTAAGGCCATTTCGTTTAATTTCATCAACCCAATCCACTTGTTGCCGAGTTTCTTTAGCTTGATTGAAATAATTTCTGCGTTCCACAGCCATATTTGTGTCGATGCCTTTTAATTTACAATAATCAAAATCATTTTTATTGATTAACCAATTGCGAAGTTCATCACTTTCAATTCCTTTTTTGTTGACAAATTTGTAGTTGTGATTTTCGTCAAATACGGCAATGTCAGCGGGGATGTTGTCAAGAACAATATTGTTAAATTTCCCCTTTTTGACAATCTCATCTTCAATTTTCTTATTCTCAGAAATGTTTTTTATTACTCCATTCAAAACAAATTGATTGTTCTTTTTGAAAACATTTGAGGTGATTTCAAACCAAACTGTCTCATGGTTGACTACAAAGCGTCCTATGAAATTAAAATTAGGATCTTCACTTGAACTACGCGTGATTTTATCCAGCAATAATTGAAAATCTTCGGGATTGAATTCAATAGTATTCTGCCAATTTTTATCGTTAATCGGAATGTCAATCGGAAAAATACGTTTAAATGAATCGCTTAAATAGGTAAAATAATTGGTACTAAAATCTTCAACTACAAATTCAAAAATGGAGACGGGTAAATTGCGGTAGAAAATATTTAATTCGTATTCTTTTTTCTGAATTTCTTCTGCTTGTTTTTCATTTTCTGTAATGTCATGAATAATCATTAAGAAATTGGTTTCCGAAAAAAATGTTCGAGACGATAGCGTAACCGAATACGATTTGGTTTGATTACCAATTTTTAATTGTGAAACAAATTGAATTTCAGACTGTTTAATGATTTGAAGTTTATCAAATTCCCATTTGTGTTTTGAAGAAAATCGTTGGCATAAATCCCAAATAGTATAACTTTTATTGATTTTATCTAATCCGAAATATTCCCGAGATTTTTTATTTGAAAAAACTAATTGACCTTCAAGATTGAAAACAAATACACCTTCTTTTATGGAATCTAAAAATTGATTGTAAACGTTGAGTTGGTATTCAAGCATTTTAAAACGCCTGGTATTCGTATTGATTTGAACCACATTCGAAATAGTGATGTAAAGAATACTAAATGTGGTGTTCCCTAATATTTTACTAAGTCGCAACGAAAGATTAAGATTTTGGTTTCGTTTTGAATAGAAATAACCATCAATTTTTGATTCGTTTACTAAGGTTTTTATATCTAAATGGGGTAAAAGATGAATGATATTTTGGTCTACGATGTCTTCAATGTCTTTGGAAAAAAAAGCTGTTCCATTTGCATTGATATGGACAATATTAAGTTCTGTATCAACGACCAAAGCCGGAATAGGAAGGCTATTTATAATCGCTATTGTTTCAGAGGTTTTCAACATAACTTAATAGGTAAGGTTAATAATTGAACTTAATCAGATATGCTAAATTAGATATAAAAATGCAAAAAAACTTACAAAAAGCATATTTTGTTTATTTTTTTAAAAAATTAGTTAAACAAATTCTACATTTGAATCTATTCAATTAAACGTTTATTTTAAATACGAAGATCAAATTTTACTTCTGATGTAGTATATTGCAATTGATTAAATGAATGCTATGAACACAAGTAATGTAGGCAAATGGTTAATAAAGGCGCAATGTTTAGTCATCAACTTTAGTTTTGGCCTTTTGATTTTGCTGGTGGTTTCTTGTTCCGTTAAGACGCCCATACTATCAAATAAAGATTTCATTAAAAATAATTACATCAATTCCAAGTCATTAGCGATTTATGAAGGAATTTTGGATACTTCTTTTGTCCGACTTCGCAATTACGAAGGAATGTTTGTTTTCGACATGAAATATGCATCAAATGATAATTTTTTGAAAACTCAGGTTTATGATTGTGATGAATGTTATTTGCGCATGAAAACCGTTCGAAATTTGATTGAAGCCAATAATGAGTTTTTACAAATGGGGTACCGCATCAAGATTTATGATTGTTATCGACCTTTGGATATTCAGAAAAAAATGTGGAAAATCATGCCTGATGCGGATTATGTCGCCGATCCGAAACGTGGTTCTATTCATAACCGTGGTGGAGCAGTAGATATCACATTAGTAGATCAAAATGGCGTTGAATTAGAAATGGGAACTCCTTTTGATCATTTTGGGCCCGAAGCTGCTCATGCTTATAAAAAGCTTCCCAATAGCGTAAAGGCGAATCGGGCATTACTGAAAGAAGTCATGCTTCGCCATAATTTTAGAGCGTTTAAATCTGAGTGGTGGCATTATAATTTAGCCGAGTCCATTAAAGATCCTTTGGCAAATTTTAAATGGGATTGTGATTAAAATCGTTAGACTTTAGAAGTAAATAGCACTGCTTTTTGATGGTCTTTCAAAGTGACAAAAAAGAGATATTGGTTCCCGCCATCTTTTATTTTCCATTTGTTCCGCAATTGTTCAACTGATTCTGGAAAGTTTCGTGTGGCTATGGAGTAATTATTACCTTTTAATCCTTTCATTGTTTCTTTTGAAAATTCAACCACTTGATCAATTTTAAAGCGACGCCCCGAATAGGCTATCAAGTCATTTGATGTATACAAATGGGTAAAAGGATGCAGTTTGTCAAGATTATTTTGAGTGGCCAACAAATCATATCCTCCCGATTTCATTAAGGCGCTGTTGGGTTCGTAAAGGTAAGTTTTGGGTAATGCTAAATTTGGTGACGCTGATTCCGAAAATTCAAATTGGAACGTATCAATGCGTTGATCTTTATGTAGGGAAGTGGCTTGAATTTTATAGGGTTTTGACCAATTTTTCTGCAAAACAAAAAGCAATTCTTTGACTTCATTATCCACAGCAACGACAATCACTTCTTTTACAAATTCAAGTTCGCGAACTGCCGAAGTAATATCTAGAATTGGTGCGACTTTTAGTAAAATCTGATTGGTAAATTGCCAATAATCGGTTAATAACTCTGGAACATTAGGCTCACAATCAGCTAATAAAAACACTTTGCCTTTTTGTTCATGTCTTCTCGAAGGATCTACATAAATCCAATCTACTTGTGCCTTGTTTTTTCGCAACCATTCCAAACCATCTCCAGCAATACAATGGCAATTATTCACACCCAAGGTCTTGAAATTATGATCGACCATTTGTGATAATGATTCTTGATGTTCGCAATGAATCACCTGTTTCATTCGTTTTGAAAAATAAAAGCTGTCAATTCCAAAACCTCCCGTTAAATCAACTAAGGTAGATCCTTCAACCCATTGTGCTTTGTATGCCGCAGTAATTTCGGAAGATGTTTGTTCGATTGATAGTTTACTCGGATATAGAATGTTTGCGGTTTTGTACCAAGTAGGTAATTTTTTTTCAGCTTTAACTTTTGACTCGATTTGTTGTAAAATCAATTTGTAATCCAATGTTGGAAAAGGATTTTTTTTAAAAGCAAGTGTGTTTACCGGAGTTTTTAGATGAAGATCAATAAAAGCTTGTACATCTTGTTGTAAAAGTGGGGTAAACGACATGCTACAAGTTTTTAGTCAGCAATTGAATCCACGTGGTATCTGGGTAGAATTCTTTAGCAATAACCTTTAAAATTGTGAATGCTGGAACCGCAATGATCATTCCAGTTATTCCAAAAAGCATACCTGCTACAAGCACGACCAAAAATATTTCCAAAGGATGTGAATTCACACTTTTTGAAAAGATGATAGGCGAAGTGATGTTGTTGTCAATAAATTGAACCAAGGTAAATCCAATTAAAACATACAAAGTTGTCGGTAAAGTAACCGCAGAAAAATCAGCATTGATAAAGGAAAGCATGGTTAAAATCCCTGCTACCGCTGTTCCAATTAAGGGTCCGACATAAGGAATGATATTCAACAAAGCACATAAAAAAGCAATAATGAAGGCATTGTCAACGCCAAAAATTAAAAGGACAATGAGATATAATACACAGACAATACTCAATTGAATTATTAAGCCAATAAAATAGCGACTCAGCAATTCCCGTATTTTATCCACAGAATTGAGGATTTGATCTTCATGTGAATCGGGAAGTATTCGTTTGGCAAGCGCTAGAAAAGCAATCTTGTCTTTTAGCAAAAAGAAAGTGATGAAAAATACAGATACAATCCCAATTCCTATGCTGCTAATTGTATTGATAAAAGCATTTAAAAAATCAGTGATGGAATTGAATTTTATTTTGGAAGTCAAGTCCGTTTCTTTCAAAAGACGATCCATGTCCATGTTATGGGTATTCAAATACTGATCCAATTGGCGGTATAATTCCAATGAGCGCGACTCAATTGCTTGGGCATTCAATAAGGAAAGTTTGTTTCCTTGATCAATGATGAGCGGAACAAATAAGGCCGCCAATCCTATCAATACTAAGAGAAAAATGGCTAGCGTCGTTGCTACTGCCATTGTATTTTTAAATTTTGCTTTTCGTTTTAAAAATTCTACAATGGGATTGGCAATTAAGGCTAATAACAAGGATAAAAGTAGATAAACAATAACCGTTTGGATTTGATAAATAAAGTAAACACCTAAAGCCAAAAGAAGTAAAACTCCAATAGCGCGTAATATACCGTGAGCAATGGTTTTAGATGTAATCATCATTTTATAGTTTAGAATGTAAAAATAAAAAAAACCTGACTGTAATGAACAATCAGGTTTTATAAAAATAGTTTATTTCAATTAAGGTTGTGCGAATGAATTTCTAGCACCACCTGTAGCAAAAATCGCATCCATACGCGCTTTTTGGCCTAATGAAAACATATACATACCTCGGTCATCCGTGTAGTCCATATAGTTCATGGTCATTTCAATAGGCGTTCCCGTACAGGTACTGTAGTGTGGATAGGTAGGAACTCCATAATTTGCAGTATTGTGTTGTGGTGTATCGGCAACTAAATCTGATCCACAAGTAGCATCACCCCAAATGTGACGTAAATTCATCCAGTGACCTACTTCGTGAGTGGCCGTTCTACCTAAGTTATAAGGATAGTTTGCAGTACCTGATAAACCAAAATATTTAGAATCAATTACAACTCCGTCTGTAGCAGAAGAACCTCCAGGAAATTGTGCATAACCTAAGATTCCACCACCAATTGTACAAACCCACATGTTCAATTTTGTAGTCGGTGAAGTTGGCGCTAAACCACCTTGATTTGCTTTTTTCATGGCATCACGGGTTCCCCAAGATGTTTTGGTTGTTGATTTACGGATGACTTGATCTAAAACGAAAGAAATTCCAACATTGGCTTTTACCCCAGAAAAGATAGCAGGAACTTGATTGTAATCACTATTCGTTGCGTTATAGTCTTGATTTAAAACATCAATTTGTGATTGAATTTGTGTTAGTGAAATGTTTTCAGCAGTAGTACGGTATAATACATTTACGACAACTGGAATTTGTATTTTTCCATTAACCAATCGGTAAGCACTCGGATTTTTTTGGTACTCATCAGTAAATCGTTCAATGGCTTCCATACGATTTAAAAGTGAGGGATCTTCTGAAATTTGACGCATTAATACATCATTTGAAGCACATGAGCGTTTGGCATTTTGTGAAGAATCTGTACTTGGATTGTTTTGATCATCCTTTTGACAAGAGAAGAGTACAAGAGCCGCAGCCATGGATACAATTACTTTTTTCATATTATTTACGTTTTGTTTGGTTACGGTTGCAAATTAGGAATTAAAAAGTAATCTTCGTACGAATTGCTTTGTATTTTTTGTAATTTAATTGTTAAAAATGTAATTAATGATATTAGCTCCCATCTTTAAAGCTTTTTCTCGAACTTCTTTAGGGTCATTGTGCACATCACTATCTTCCCAACCATCACCAAGATCACATTCAAAAGTATATAGTAAAATCAGGCGATTGTTTTCAAAGATTCCAAAAGCTTGAGGGCGTTTGGCTTCGTGTTCGTGTATTTTTGGCAATCCATTTGGAAATGAATTTGGCCCAGTGAAAATAGGATGATTGGCAGGTATTTCTTGTAATGTTTTATCTGGAAATAAACGTTTGATTTCGCGTCGTATGTATTCATCCATTCCATAATTATCATCAATATGTAAAAAACCACCCGATAACATGTAGTTTCTCAAATTTGAAATTTCAGCCGGACTAAAAACAACATTGCCGTGCCCAGTCATGTGGATAAATGGATAGGAAAATAAATCTGGACTCGAGGGTTCGACCGTTACGGGTTTGCTTTTCAAATGCGTATTAATAGTCGCATTGCAAAACTTAATTAAATTAGGTAACGATGTTGGGTTGGCATACCAGTCTCCACCACCATTGTATTTTAACAACCCTATTTCTTGTCCATGTCCGACAAAAGACAGCAGAAAGAGAACTACTATGGAGAATCGTTTCATTTTGAAGCTTTTATTTCTTGTATTATTTTTTCACTATCTACAGTACTCCATCCCATATTTGCCGACCATTGTTTGGCTTTTTCGGCTTCTTCCAGCGCCTTTGTTTTATTTTTTATTTTTAAATAAAGTTTGGCTGCAACCAAATGTTTTTCAGCATTCTCTGAGATAACAATTGCTTTTTCAATCCATGTAATCGCTTTTTCTAGTGCAACGGGATCTTTAATATAGTTCAAATAAACCGACGCAATTTCAACCAATTGATTCACATCTTTGGACGCTAATTCATCGGTCTTGGATAAGGTAACCGCTACATACTTTTTCCAATTCTGTGTATTGGCATAAATTTGTGTATCGTATTTGAATAACATAGAATCCGATTTACGTAAATGGATTTTTTCTGCGTATGGTCGCCGCTTGTGGTAATTGAGGGTGTCCGAAGCGTCAACATAAGCTCGAAGATTGTCTTGTACCATAAACAAAATCTTTTTTTCTACGCGCGCCGGACTCGCAGCTTTCCCAAATTCGGATTGATGGTCCAAAATAAATTGAAATTCGGGAGCTTCCAAAGTATTGATTCCATTTGCCATTACACGCCAATTTAATTCGGTAAATAAGTTTTCTTTGGCTTGCGTCGCTAAATATTTCTGAGTTACTTCGGTAGCGTCAAATCCCGCTTTTCGTACAGCCGTGATAAACTTTAAACATTTATCAGCATTGGATGGGTCGGCATTAAACACTGCTTTTAGTGTTTCAAATTGATTTTCATTTTGAATTAATTTATTTCCTTCTTCTAAGAAACTCTCTTTCTTCATTTCTCCAGAAAATCCACCTAAATAGACTTCTTTATTGGATAAAAAAGCAAAAGTAGGATAGGAGCGAACTTTGAATAATTTGGCAAATTTGTTTTTTAAAGCATTGCCCGCTTCAGATTCTGCATCAACGGCTACAGTTACATAGTTTGAACCATACGATAAGACAACATCGGTATCATTTAGTACCGAGTTTTTCATTTTCTTGCAATGTTCACACCAATTGGCATAAAACATAACAACCAATGGTTTGTTCTTTTCTTTCGCTTCATTTTGCGCTTCAAAATAGTTACGGTCTTTAAAAATTATATTGGATTGCGCCATAACCGTGCATCCGATTAAAAAAGTGAAAAAGAGAAAAAGTTTTTTCATGTTATTCATTATTGAAAACTACACTATGACACGCAATAACTGCTGCGGTTTCTGTTCGTAAACGTGTGGCACCCAAAGTTACCGGAATGAAATCTTTTGACAAAGCCATTTCAATTTCTTTAACAGAAAAATCACCCTCGGGTCCGATTAAAACCAAAACATCTACATTTTTTTTGAGCATTTCTTTCAGAGAACGTTTTTCAGTTTCTTCACAATGTGCAATAAACTTTTGACCCGAAAAATTAGCTTCAAGAAATTTTTGGAGTTTCACAGGTTCGTTTAATTTGGGTAAAAAATATTGATTGGATTGCTTCATAGCGGCCACCACAATTTTTTCCATTCGATCTATTTTGAGTACGGTTCGCTCGGAATTATCACAGATTATGGGTGTGATTTCAGTGATGCCAATTTCAGTGGCTTTTTCCAAAAACCATTCATAGCGTTCATTCATTTTTGTGGGAGCAACAGCCAAATGAAGTCGGTATGTAGGTTTTTCAGCCGTGAATATTTTCTGAATAGTAACGGTGCATTTTGAATCAGAAGCCAAAGCAATTTCTGTTTCAAATAAATTGCCTAATCCATTCGTAACATGAATAATATCACCTTCTTTTTTTCGTAATACTTTAATAATATGTTTACTTTCTTCTCGATCAAAAGTATACGAGGAAGCATCCGGTTGTATCGTTGGGGTATAAAATAACTGCATCTTAAAATTCTATTCGTGCTTTAGCAACTACATTTTGTGTGGTAAAACGATCCTCTAAATAGCGATGATAGCCCACAATACCAATCATGGCAGCATTGTCTGTAGTATATTCAAATTTAGGAATAAATGTCTTCCAACCGTATTTAGATTGGGCATCTGTCAAAGTTTGTCGAATTCCCGAATTGGCTGAAACTCCGCCTCCAATTGCAATTTGTGTAATTCCAGTTTCTGCAACCGCCAATTGTAATTTTTCCATCAAAATATCAATAATAATGGACTGGATGGAAGCACAAATATCTTCTTTATTTTCCTCAACAAAGTTGGGATTTGCGGCAACATTTTTCTGAATAAAATATAAGATTTGAGTTTTCAATCCGGAAAAACTAAAATCTAATCCCGCTACTTTTGGACGGGTAAATGGGAATCGTTTCGGATTTCCTGTTTTGGCAAATTGATCAATTAATGGGCCACCTGGATAGGGAAGACCTAGAATTTTTGCCGATTTATCAAAGGCTTCACCAACAGCATCGTCAGTTGTTTCTCCAATTATTTCTAAGTCAAAAAAACTTTTAACTTTCACAATCTGGGTATGTCCACCTGAAATTGTTAGAGCTAAAAAAGGGAACGTTGGTTGGTCAAATCCTTCTTCTTTAATGAAATGTGCCAAGATGTGCGCATGCATGTGATTGACCGCAATCAACGGAATTTGCAAAGCCATCGCTAATGATTTTGCAAATGAAGTACCAACTAATAGCGAACCCATGAGTCCGGGGCCTTGCGTAAAGGCAATAGCACTCAAATCGTTGCGCGTGATTCCTGCTTTTTTGAGTGCAACATCCACCACGGGAACTATGTTTTGTTGGTGCGCACGAGAGGCTAATTCAGGCACAACACCACCGTATTCTTCATGAATATGTTGGCGTGCAACTACATTTGAAAGTACAACATTATCCTTCAATACAGCAGCTGCCGTATCATCACATGAACTTTCAATGGCTAAAATATAAGTAGGAGTAGTACTCATTAGGCACAATTTTTGTTTAAATTTGGTATAAACCGCGTAAAACCCGTATTTTTACAACGATTACAAAAGTACGTTATTTCAGGTTTTCAACGCCCGTACAAAATTAAATTTGAAAGAGAAAAAACCAAATATACGCTTACAGAAGATTAGAAAAATTACGCTTCGGATACTTTTGTCCTTGCTGATTTTACTAATTCTACTCGCTATAACTCTTTCTCTCCCAGTTGTACAAACAAAAATTGCACAGTATTTTACCGAACAATTAAACCGCGATTACAAAGTTGATATTCATGTAAATCGTGTTGAAGTTACTGTTTTCGGTGGTGTACAGTTGAAAGAAGTTTTGGTTAAAGATGCATCTAAAGACACCTTGATTTTTGCCCAACGCATTGGCACCAATGTTACTGATGTGAAATCGCTCTTGGACGGGAATCTATATTTCGGGAAAATGAAAGTCGACGGACTGCTTTTGGATGTGAAAACCAAAAAAGGAGAGCGCGATACGAACTTAGATAAATTTGTGGCGGCTTTTGATGATGGCAAAAAAGCATCGGGTAAGTTTCGAATGGTTTCCAAAGAAATTACCTTAGTGAATAGTGTTTTTCGTTTGACAGATTACAATCGAAAAGTACCAAAAGATGCCGATTTTACTAAAATCAATGCGGTTATTTCTGATTTTAAAATCAAAGGTCCTAATGTCTACACGCACATCGATTCCATGTCGTTTTTGGACCACCGCGGGTTATTTGTAACCGAACTTTCCTCACAATTTACGTATACCAAACAAAATATACGCTTAGAAAAAACAGATTTAAAAACCGAGGAATCTCATTTTAAAGGGGATGTAGTTTTACGCTACGACCGTAAAGATTTCGCAGATTTTAACAATAAGGTTCGTTTTGATGTCAACACAAATTTGGCTTCAATTTCCACCAATGATATTCGTTATTTTTACAAGGAAATGGGTAAAAATAACCGAATCACTTTCTCAGGAAAGTTGGATGGAACACTCAATAATTTTACCGCAAAACGCTTGTATTTAAAAGACCGCTTGAATTCAGAGATTGCAGGCAATGTCAATTTTAGAAATTTATTTGCAACGCGTGGTGAAGGCGATTTTTATATGAAAGGTCGTTTTAAGAAAGTGTCCTCTAACTATGAAGATTTGACTGCACTTTTGCCGAATGTTCTCGGAAAGAAATTACCTTCTTCTTTAGGAAAACTGGGACAGTTTTTACTTTCAGGTGATGCCGAAGTGACAACAAAATCCATTGATGCCAATTTCGAACTTTCAACTCTTTTGGGGAAATTAAGTGCGGATATGGTCATGACCGATATTGACAATATCGACAACGCTTCCTATTCAGGAGTCTTGGTGATGAATCAATTTGATGTAGGAACTTTTTTAGGTCGAAATGATTTAGGGAAAGTGAGTCTGAATGTTGCCGTTGATGGAAAAGGGTTTGTTGAAAAATACTTGGATGTTCACTTCTCTGGAGGTGTACAAAGTATAGAATACAATGGGTATGCTTACCAGAATATTTTGGCTGATGGAAGTTTTAAGAAGCCAATTTTTAAAGGAAAAGTAAATGTTAATGATCCAAATTTATTTTTTGATTTTGATGGGATTGTCGATTTAAGTAAGAAAGAAAACCGGTATGATTTTCATGCACGTGTTGACTATGCTAATTTAAAGGCTTTACGCTTTTTACCGGGCGAAGTTGCTGTTTTTCGTGGCGATGTGGTCATGAAAATGACGGGAAATTCATTGAATAATATGAAAGGCGATGTGGTGTTTACCAATGCCTCTTATATCAATCAAAAAAACCAATACTTTTTTGATTACTTGTCTTTAAACTCCAATTTTAATGCGAATGGAGAACATGAAGTTACGCTGTATTCACCAGATGAAGTGAGTGGTAAAATTCAAGGAAAATTTGAATTTGAACAAATCTCCAAAATGGTGGAGAATTCATTGGGTAGTCTTTATACCAATTACCGTCCGAATACCGTAAAAACGGGTCAATATGTTAAGTTCGAGTTTAAAGAATTTCATAACATCATTGAGATTATCAATCCGAAAGTGACTTTCAGTGAAGACGCGGAATTAAGTGGAATCATTCGAAGTGATCAAAATGATTTCAAAATGGATTTAAAATCCAAAAGTGTTGATGTATACGGTAATCATTTGGATAATGTTTTAATTGATATCGACAATAAAAATCCATTGTATAATACGTATGTACAAATGGATAGCATTAAAACTAAATATTATAAAATCCGTGACTTTTCATTGATTAATGCGACTTCAAAGGATACGCTCTCGTTCCGAACAGAATTTAAAGGTGGAGAAAAAGGGAATGATTTCTACAACTTGAACTTGTACCATACCATTGATGAAAATAAACAAAATGTCATCGGATTTCGTAAATCAGAGGTGATGTTCAAAGATTATTTGTGGTACATCAATGCCAATGAAGATGAGAAACACCGAATAGTATTTGATAAAAAACTGAGTAATTTCAAATTTGATGAGTTGGTTATTTCACACGAAGATCAATTCATGAAATTAAATGGTGGTATCAGTAGTCAAGGCGGTTCGAAAGATTTACAACTTACATTCAATAACGTCAATCTAAATAAAATTACTCCCGATGTCAAGCAGTTTGTTTTTGATGGAAAAGTCAACGGTGAAGTCAAAATCAAACAATTTAATTCCGTTTACCAACCTACAGCTCAATTGCAAATTGAAGATTTGTTGGTTAATGATAACGAACTCGGTAATCTGGATCTTCAAATTAAAGGAAATGAAGATTTTTCAAAATTTGATATTCATTCTACAATCGAAAATAAAATGTTCCGTTCCTTCACTGCAGAGGGTAATTTGACTACGCAAAATGGTGCAACTTTTTTAGATTTGGATTTGAATTTCCAACGATTCAATCTTGGAGTATTGGATCATTTAGGAGGTGAAGTGTTATCGAATATTCGTGGTTTCGTTTCCGGAAATGCGCGATTGGATGGGAATATTAATTCAATTGATTACAACGGACGTTTGTTTGTTGATGACGCAGGCGTTACGGTTCCATATCTAAATGTGGATTATAAGATTCAGCCAAACTCCATTGTGGATGTTACACAAGACCGATTTATCATTCAAAAGGCGCGAATTTTTGATTCTAAATACAATACGGAAGGAACCATTCAAGGATTTGTAAAACACAAACAGTTCGGCAATTGGGAGTTGGATTTAAATATTGCATCCGATAAAATTTTAGCATTAGACACCAAAGACAGTGATGATGCAGCCTATTACGGAACTGCTTATATTGACGGATTTGCCGCCATAAAAGGGCCTACTGAAAATCTAGAAATCAATATGGTGGCCACTTCGGTAAAAGGAACCGATATTAAAATTCCGATCAATGATGCCGATGCAGTAGCAGAAAACAACTATATTCATTTCACGACACCTTCTGAAAAGAAAGGCCAAACTACAAAAGAAGTCGAATTTATTCGCGACTATAATGGATTGCAAATGAATTTTGAATTCAATATTACTCCCGTTGCAAATATCGAAGTCATACTAAATAAAGAATCCAAGCACGGCATGCGTGGAACGGGTGTGGGTACCTTGTTTATGAATATCAATACGTTAGGAAAGTTTGAAATGAATGGTGACTTCCAAGTTTGGGACGGTTATTATAACTTCAAATACGGCGGATTAATTGATAAAAAATTCAAAGTAAAACGTTACGGTTCCATTGTCTGGGATGGAAATCCGTATCGGGCACAGCTGAATTTAGAAGCAGTTTCCCAAAATATTACGGCCAATCCCGCAGTACTTATTGAAAATGCTTCTTTTAATCGCAAGATTCCTGTGGAAGTAGTCATTTCATTAAAAGGGACTGTTCTCACACCAGAACCCGATTTTGCCATCAATTTCCCAAATGTGAGTTCGGTAATTCGCTCTGAAATTGAAACCAAATTAAGTGATAAAGACACGCGTCAAACACAAGCTTTATATTTGTTATCAACCGGTGGTTTCTTAAGTCCGGAAGGATTAAGTCAATCCCAAATTACCAACAGTTTTTACGAAAAGGCAGGAGCGCTATTCGGGGATTTGTTCAATGATAAAGACGGAAAATTCATCGTTGATGTTACGTATAGTCAAGCCGACCGAACAGCGTTAAATCCAACCGATGGGCGATTGGTGGCGAATATTACCACACAAATCAACGATCGCATTACCATCAATGGAAAAGTCGGTGTACCTACAGGTGGAGTTTCACAAACAGCAATTGTTGGAAATTTTGAGGCTTTGTACCGCGTGAATGAAGACGGTACCTTAAACTTACGCTTATTCAATCGGGAAAATGACATCAATTACATTGGTCAAGGTGTAGGGTATACGCAAGGTGCCGGTATTTCCTATGAAGTTGACTTTGATACGTTTAACGAATTAGTCAAAAAGATATTCGGTAAAAAAGCGGTACAAGTTTCTACCGTAGGGCATGATGTACCAGAAGATTCTGGTTATTTGCCCGACCATATTGATATGAATTCGAAACCGGAAAATAAAAAACCGGATGCACCTTCTCCAAGTCCGAATCGGGACGCCATTCCTCAAGACGATTAAGCTTCATTTTGAGAATTTCGCTTTTTTTTCTGTAAATAACTAGAAACTTATCAACGAAAACGTTTGAATTTTACCATTTTTTTCAAATTGGTGAAAAGTCAGTGTTCTATATGAGTTGGGTTTGCTAATTTTACAATACTAAAGTGAGGATTATGTCAAAAAGATTAAAAAGAATAGGTGTTTTAACCTCAGGTGGAGACTCACCAGGGATGAACGCCGCCATTCGATCCGTAGTTCGTGCCTGCGCTTATTACAACGTTGATTGTATGGGGATTTACCGTGGTTACCAAGGAATGATTGAAGGCGACTTCAAAGAAATGGGACCTCGTTCCGTTCATAATATTGTCAACAAAGGGGGAACGATTTTAAAATCGGCTCGTTCAAAAGAATTCATGACGCCAGAGGGAAGAGCCAAAGCGTTTGAAAACTTAAAAGAAGCGGGAATTGAAGCCTTAGTTGTGATTGGTGGTGATGGTTCATTCACTGGAGCTGAAATTTTTAACCGAGAATATAAGATCCCTGTAATTGGTATTCCGGGTACTATTGATAATGATATTTTCGGAACGAGTCATACGCTTGGCTACGATACAGCACTGAATACCGTTGTAGAAGTAATTGATAAAATTCGCGATACAGCAAGTTCACACAACCGTTTATTTTTCGTGGAAGTGATGGGCCGTGATGCGGGTCATATTGCGTTGAATACCGGAATTGGTGCGGGTGCAGAAGAAATTTTAATCCCTGAAGAGGATTTAGGACTAGAACGATTATTAGAATCATTACGTCGCAGTAAACTTTCTGGAAAATCATCCAGTATTGTTGTGGTGGCAGAAGGAGATAAAATTGGTAAAAACGTATTTGAATTAAAAGACTACGTTGAACAGAATTTACCAGAATACGATGTGCGTGTATCGGTTCTAGGTCATATGCAACGCGGAGGTTCGCCCTCTTGTTTTGATCGTGTTTTAGCATCGCGATTGGGTGTAAAAGCGGTTGAATCTTTATTGGAAGGAAAATCCAATTATATGGTCGGATTAATGAATGATAAAGTGAATCTGACTCCCTTAGAACAAGCAATTAAAGGTCATACTGAAATCGATTTGGAATTACTCCGCGTTTCAGACATTATGACTACCTAATAAATTATAAACTAAAAAAATCTAGAAAAATGTCTAAAGTAAAATTAGGAATTAACGGTTTTGGTCGTATTGGTAGAATCGTTTTCAGAGAAACCTATAATAGAGACAATGTAGAAGTAGTAGCCATCAACGATTTGTTAGATGTAGATCACTTGGCGTATTTATTAAAATATGATTCTGTTCACGGACGTTTCAATGGAAAAGTAGAAGTGAAGGAAGGTAAATTATATGTAAACGATAAACATATCCGTGTTACTGCAGAAAAAGATCCTGCTGTAATCCAATGGGATGCTGTTGGGGTAGATGTAGTAGCGGAATGTACCGGAATTTTCACAACTGTTGATATGGCTCAAGCGCATATTCGTGGTGGAGCGAAAAAAGTAGTTATTTCTGCACCTTCAGCGGATGCGCCTATGTTTGTAATGGGTGTTAACCATACAGAAGTAAAACCTACTGATTTAATTGTTTCAAATGCATCATGTACAACCAATTGTCTAGCACCTTTGGCGAAAGTAATCAATGATAAATTTGGAATTGTTGAAGGATTAATGACAACTGTTCATGCTTCAACTTCAACACAAATGGTAGCAGACGGACCTTCTCGTAAAGATTGGCGTGGTGGACGTGCGGCTAGTGTAAACATTATTCCTTCTTCAACTGGAGCTGCAAAAGCAGTAGGAAAAGTAATTCCTTCTTTGAATGGAAAATTGACAGGTATGTCATTCCGCGTTCCAACAATCGATGTTTCTGTTGTAGATTTAACGGTAAAATTAGCTACAGAAACAACCTATGACGAAATCATGGCCGTTTTGAAAAGCGCTTCAGAAAATGAAATGAAAGGTATTCTTGGCTTTACCGAAGATGATGTGGTTTCTCAAGATTTTGTTGGAGATACGCGTACTTCAATTGTAGATGCTAAAGCGGGTATAGGACTTACATCGACTTTCTTTAAATTGGTATCTTGGTATGATAATGAATACGGATATTCAAGTAAATTAATCGATTTATCAGTTCATATTGCCAATCTATAATAAATAAAAATCCCGTATTGCTTTTTTGCTATGCGGGATTTTTGTAAGCTAAACCAACCAAATTGTATGAAATTATTAGTAGATAGTGGGTCAACCAAAGCCGATTGGATTGCTATTGATGAGAATGGAAAAGTACTTTTCACAACGCAATCCTTAGGTTTAAATCCAGAAGTTTTGGATAAAGAAGAAATTATTGCCCGTTTGGATGATAAATTCGACATTTCCCACAATAAAGATAAAGCAACTCATTTGTTCTTTTACGGAGCAGGATGTGGAACCGATCGCATGAAGAATTTCTTGACAGAAGTTTTTGAAAAATACTTTTCCAATGCAGCGGTTGTAGTACATGAAGATACTTATGCAGCTGTGTATGCTACAACTCCAAAAGATGAAGAAGCCATTGTTTGTATTTTAGGTACAGGTTCAAATTGTAGTTATTTTGACGGTAAAGTTTTACATCAAAAAGTACAATCCTTAGGCTATATTGCTATGGATGATTGTTCAGGAAATCGTTTTGGACGTCATTTAATTCGCGGCTATTATTTTAATAAAATGCCAAAAGAATTAGCCTTGGAATTTGAAGAAGAATACAATGTTGATCCCGATTATATCAAGCATAATCTGTATAAAGAACCCAATCCCAATGCGTATTTAGCAACTTTTGCCAAATTTTTAATCAAGCATAAGGATACAGAATTTTGCAAACGCTATATCGAAATGGAAATGGTGGATTTTGTAGAAAATTACATTATGCAATTCGATAACTGCAAAGAAATTCCGGTACATTTTGTAGGTTCCATTGCTTTTTATTTAAAAGAAGAACTGACCGATATTTTAAATCGTTACGGTATTAAAATCGGAAATGTTTTGCGACGCCCTATTGATGGTTTAATCGCTTACCACGTTTTAAACAAATAATACAAACCAACAACACAACAACACATCACCCCGATATTTTTCGGGGTTTTTTATTGTAATTTTGTAGTCAATACAGTAAATAATGGAAATCGCAATTATCGCACACGACGGAAAGAAAGCTGACATGGTTCAGTTTTTAAACAAAAATAAAGCAACCTTAAGTCAGGAGGAAATCAAAATTATTGCCACCGGAACTACTGGAGGCAAAGCTGAAGCAGCTGGATTTAAAGTGAAACGCTACTTGTCGGGACCTTTGGGCGGTGATGCCCAAATTGCAGCTCGTGTCGCTGAAGGGAAAACCAAAATGGTACTTTTTTTCAAAGATCCGGGTTCGAGTCATCCCCATGATGCTGACATCAATATGTTAATACGAATTTGTGATGTGCATAATGTACCGCTGGCAACCAACGAAGCAACCGCTCAACTGTTAATAGATGCCATAAAAAAACCGTGAATTACTTCACGGCGATCATTGATATTTCAACGTTTACATTTTTAGGTAAACAGGCCACTTGGACCGTTTCTCTTGCAGGAGCGGTTTTTTCGTCAAAATAACTACCGTATACGGAGTTAATACTTGCAAAATCGTCCATATCCATAATGAAAATGGTTGTTTTTACCACATGCTCAAATCCCATTCCAGCGGCTTCCAAAACGGCTTTCATGTTTTCCATAACTTGGCGCGTTTCTGTTTCGATATCCGATACAATCAATTCACCACTCTCGGGATGTAAGGCAATTTGACCAGAGGTATAAAGTGTATTGCCAATCAAAACCGCTTGGTTATAAGGTCCGATAGGAGCAGGGGCTTTTTCTGTAAAAATAATTTGTTTCATATTAACGTAAAGTTCGGTCGGGTTGTGAATTTTTATCCCATTTGATATCACTAAGCATACCGGATTTAATTCCGATAAAAAATCCCCAATACGGATTTAATCCAAACGGACTCCAATTGAAGTTCATACTCCAACTGTCCAAATCACGGTTAATTCGTAATTGGGTGAAAGTAACGCCTTTGTTTTGGAAATCATAACCTGTCGAGGCGCCTAATGTCCATTTTGAAGTCAAGGTTGTATTGGCAGATATCATCAAGGAATTTCCGGTTATTTTATTTTCACCAAGGGTATTCGAATAGGTTAAGGAATACGCTAAATTGATGTCCCAAGGAATTATTGCATTGTAAAAACCGGCAAAAGTATCTTTCTCTTCTTCGTTTTCTTGTTGTCTATTCGGTTCTTGGTTGGAACCAAACAAGTCGTCATTACGTCCGCCATTTCGTAAGCCCTGTGTATTTTCTTTTTCCTTGCTATCTCCTGCACTATTAAACGAATAATTAATTGTAACATTAGCGCTTGTCATTCGTAAAAAGCCGCCTTCATTCCAGGCAAATTTGTCAATTCGCTTTTTATTGCTATCCAAAACATAAGGGTCAAATACAGCTGCAAAATTGACATTCATTTTTTGTTTGAACAACATGGTACCACCCGTCATTCGGAAAGCGTCCAATTTAAAACCATCCGCGGCAAAGTTGTAGCGTGTGCCAAAAGTTAAATTGTTCAATAAAAATATTTTTTTCAATTCGGTTTTGGTCGAATCTTTGTCTTTCACTTTGGCTTCTAATACATTGACCAATGAAAAGTCCAAAGCATTTGCTAATGCACTAGTAGGTGCACCATAAATTCCGCTTTCAAAACGCGTATAGCGCAATACAGTACCCGCTGCATCCGAAGTGTAATTTTGAAAGTATTGATTGAATCCCGGTGTGTAATTGTGCGTTAATGTGGGGCGCATGGTATGACGAATCGATTGCAATCGCCCTTTGCCTTTGAACTTGAATGTCCCATAAATCGAAGTTCCAACCGAGTTACTAATTGAATAGGTTCGGAAAGCATCAAAACCATTTACTGTGGTAGAGACAACAGCATTTGTTGCCGCGTCATAATCTTTGCGAATGGTTCTATTTACCCAAACTTCATTGTAATTCACCGAACTGGTAAAGCTGAAGTATTGGAAGAGTTTAAAATTGGTCGACAACGGCAAGGTGTGTTGCATACCCATTTGACCGTTTTTAAACATTTCAGGTTTAAAGAAAATATCTTCTTTGACATTGTATTGGTTGCGACCGTTTACATTGTATTGAAAGTTGATGTTTTGAAAGAACCCTTTTTTAATCCCACTTTTAGGAGCAAAAGGATACACGCGATCCATGCTAGCTTGTAGTGTTGGAAGGGTCAGACTGACCATCTGAGTTTGATTGTTTTGCGTGTGGTTGGCAGAGGTAGTGAAATTAATCTGCGGTACCGTTTTGAATGTTTTGGAAAAAGTAACCGACGAACTTAAGGTGTTGTTTAATTGTGAACCTAAGTTGGCCAAATTTAAGGATTGCTTAAAGTATTTGCTACTCCCTAAATTTACCGAAGCAGAAAAACGTGAGTTGGGGTTGGATTTAGGATCTTTGGAATGATTCCATTGAATGTTGTAAATATTTTGTTTTGCATAACCAGGGAATCCACGTTCGCCAGTGATTTGATTTTCAAAACGTAAACTAAATGCACCCGTAAAGTGATAGCGACTTCCGTAGTTGGTTTCGGCACGTAACGCATAACTTCCATTGGTGTAATAATCTCCTAATAAGGCCAAATCATAATGATCACTTAGGGCAAAATAATACCCTCCATTTTGCAAAAAGAAACCACGGGAATTACTTTGTCCGTACGCCGGAATAATCACTCCTGAGCGCGCTTTTGTTGTAATTGGGAAAAAGGCAAAAGGAACCGCAATAGGCGTCGGAACATTATAAATGTACATATTTGTAAAACCAGCAACTACTTTTTTACCGGGAACAAATTTCATTTTTCGAACCAAAAAATAATACTCAGGATCATCTAAATTAGCCGAGGTTGTTACCCGAGCCCCTTTCATATAATAGGTCGAGTCGTTCTCTTTTTTAGTTTTCTCCGCTTTAATGTACATTTCCTGCTGCTTGGTGCGGGAATTCCAAACTAAGGCTTTTTTAGTTTTAAAGTTAAAACGAATGGAATCGGGTTCGATCACATTTCCACCTTGTTTAAAAACGGGATATTGAATGAAATTACCCGCAGTATCCTTCAAACGACCAGCGTACACTTCATTTTTTTTATAATCAAAAACAATGATACCTGCCTTTAATTCGTAATCTTGGTATTTTAGAACAGCTTCATCCATTAAGGTGATAATCTGTTTCTTTTGATCAAATTTAGCGTAGGATTTTCCGAAATATTCGACCTTACTCTCTAAATATTTTTTTTTGTTTTTACCGGGGTCAACTGTAATAACTTTGGTCGAATTTGCGTTGTTTGTTGAAGGTGAAGGAGTTCCGTTTTGGCTATAAAGTCTTCCGCTTCCCATTGTTAGGAACACTATGGATAAAACGATATAAAATAACTTTGTGCGCAAAAGGATTAATACTATTTTTGTAAAAATATGGCCTGATTTTTGACGGGCAAACTTACATATAATTTCGTCAAAAATAGAGAATAATTAATTTTATACTCATTAGGTTTTAATTAAAATTAACGTTTAAAAACAATGAATCAACGCATTATCTCAATAACCACCTATTTTTTAGCGCTACTTTTTTCTCTCTCAACGGTTTGGAGCCAAAACGGAAAATTCAAAGTTGCATTGGATGCCGGACATGGCGATCATGACTTTGGTGCAGTTTATAATGGTCATATAGAAAAAAATATCAACTTGGCCATCGTTTTGAAAGTGGGAAAACTACTCGAAAAACACAATTCTATCGAAGTGATTTACACCCGTAAGTCAGATGTTTTTGTGGATTTGATTGAGCGTGCCAATATTGCCAATCGTTCAGATGCCAACATTTTCGTGTCAGTACATTGTAACGCGAATAAAAATACCGCAGCGGATGGAACAGAAACCTATGTGATGGGTATGTCCAAAAATGCATCCAATCTTGAAGCGGCTAAACGCGAGAATGCCGTAATCACCATGGAAAAGGATTATAAGCAAAAATATGAAGGTTTTGACCCCAAAAAGCCAGAATCCATGCTTGGAATGACCATTATGCAAGAAGAGTTTTTAGAAAATAGTATTGCTCTAGCAGCTAAAATTCAAGATAATTTTGTAAAACTATTAGGCAAGAAAAGCCGTGGAGGTGGAGTAAAACAAGCACCTTACATGGTTTTGCACAAAGCGTATATGCCTCGTGTTTTGATTGAGACTGGATTTGTGTCCAATGCTGTAGAAGGCGCACGTTTGGATTCTGAAGAAGGACAAAATGAAATTGCTGAAGCGATTTACAAAGCGATCTTGAGTTACAAAAAAGACAATTTTGATGGCGAAGATGCCCCAGTTGATAATGTTAAACCTTCCCAACGTGTAGAAGAAGTTATGGGCAGTACTCCGGTTAAAAAAGATACAGTAGTCAAAAAGGCAGAGCCAAAGAATACTCCCGTTGAACCCGAGAAATCAACCAAAGGAGTGGTTTTTAAAATACAAATTTCTGCGAGTGCAAAGAAATTAGAAACTAATCCGTCCAATTTCAAAGGATTAAAATCAATTTCTGTTGCACAAACACCTGCGGGTCTCTATAAATACATGTATGGAGAAACAAGCAATTACGAGGAAGCCAAACGTCTTTTGACAGAAGCGAAAAACAAAGGATATAATCAAGCTTTTATAATTGCTTTTAAAGACGGAAAGAGTGTTTCTGTGCAAGAAGCTTTAAAATAAAAAGTGTAACTTTGCTCCCAAAAATTGTTTGTTTTGAAACTAACCCGCGAATTAAAATCAGCCGTACTTGTCATTGCCTCTATAGCCTTATTTATATGGGGATATAGCTTTTTGAAAGGAAGAGACTTATTAAGTAACCATAAAACAGTATTTGTGGTGTATAATAATGTTGAAGGCTTAGAAAAATCGGCTCCCGTTACTATTAATGGATTAACTATTGGAAAAGTTAATGCAATTACAATTGATAATGAAACGGCTAAGATTCGTGTAGAACTGCAACTAACAACCGATTTTCCTATTCGCACATCTAGCAAAGCGGAAATTTATGCGCCTAGTCCCATAGGCGGAAAGCAAATCGCTATTTTACCTGGAACAACGGGTGCTGAAGTAGAAGAGGGCGCCACTTTAATCGCTTCCGAGAAGCTAGGTTTAACGGATGAGTTGGCGCGTCAAATCGAACCTTTGAAAGATAAAATTGTTAAGTTGTTGGACAATGCTAATGTAATGTTAGAAAACTTCAATCAAGTTTTAGATGCCGAAAGTAAAGCGCATTTACGAAACAGTTTGGCAAATTTAGATGCAACTTTAGCCACATTTAAAACGACAGGCGAACAAGCCAATACCTTATTAGCAAACAATCAGAATAAAATTTCGAACACCTTGACCAATGCAGAAAAAGCTTCCGCTGATTTTGCGATACTATCGAATGAATTAGCTGCATCCGATTTAAAAGGAACGGTTACCAATTTAGATCAAACCTTGAAAAGTGTTCAAAAAATTATGGGCGACCTAGAAGCCGGTAAAGGTTCGATGGGTAAACTCATGAAAGACGATCAATTATATACTAATTTTGCCAAAACCTCAAAAGAATTGGAATTGCTGTTGCAGGATTTACGTTTGAATCCTACCCGCTATGTCAACGTTTCTTTGTTTGGTAAAAAGAATAAGCCCTATGTGGCGCCTGTAAACGATTCAAATAATAAAAAGTAAATAAGATGGGCTTTTTAGACAATATTTTCTTTGCGGTACTACTTTCCATTGGTTTTGGATACTTTGCAATGAATGTAAAAAAACTAATCCGCAACATTAAAATGGGACGTGATGTTAATCGTACAGACAATGCTGCTGCACGATGGAACAATATGCTCATGGTTGCTTTAGGACAATCAAAAATGGTAAAACGACCAGTGGCAGGTTTTATGCATATTTTGATTTATGTTGGTTTTGTGATTATCAATTTAGAATTGCTTGAAATTATCATAGATGGCTTATTTGGAACCCATCGTGTATTTGCCTTTATGGGCGGATTTTATAGTTTCTTAATCGGTTCATTCGAAATTTTAGCGGTATTAGTACTTGTAGCGGTTGTTGTTTTTTGGGCACGACGCAATGTGTTGAAATTAGGCCGTTTTGCAAGTCCGGATTTAAATGGAAAACCCCGAAATGATGCTAATTACATTCTGTATTTCGAGATAGTATTGATGTCCCTTTTCTTGTTGATGAATACTGCTGATTTTTGGTTGCAACAAGCCGGAGTTTCTCATTATGTGAATGCAGGTTCTTTTCCTGTAAGTCATTTTATTAGTCCGGTATTTGACGGACTCAATGAAGGAACAGTAGTGATGTTAGAGCGCACATTTTGGTGGATGCACATCATCGGAATTTTAATTTTCTTGAATTATTTATATTATTCAAAACACTTACACATTTTATTAGCATTTCCGAATACCTATTATGCCGATTTAAATGCAAAAGGAAAGATTGATAATTTAGAAAGTGTGACCAAAGAAGTACAGTTGATGATGGATCCCAATGCTGATCCATTTGCAGCTCCAGCTCCAGGTTCCGATGAAACTCCTGCAAAATTTGGCGCGAGTGATGTAATGGATTTGAACTGGGTTCAATTGTTGAATGCGTATACCTGTACTGAATGTGGTCGATGTACTTCATCTTGTCCTGCTAACCAAACTGGTAAAAAATTATCGCCACGTAAAATCATGATGGATACACGTGATCGATTGGAAGAAGTAGGACGCAATATGGATACGAATAAAGGTATTTTCATTCCCGATAATAAAAGTTTATTAAACGATTACATTTCTTCAGAAGAATTATGGGCATGTACATCTTGTAATGCCTGTGTCGAAGAGTGTCCGGTAAATATCAGTCCGTTGTCAATTATTATGGATATGCGTCGTTACTTGGTAATGGAACAAAGTGCGGCACCACAGTCTTTAAATGCAATGATGACCAATATTGAAAACAATGGCGCACCATGGCAATACAGCCAGATGGATCGTTTAAACTGGAAAAGTGAGTAAGTCGATGCACAGCATCAAAAAATAAGGATAATTTCCATAATGTGAGGGCTTGGGAATTGTCTAATGAAGTTGATTTTTTAAAACTAAAACTTAAAAAAAATGAAAGCGGAAGACATTGAAAAGTCTTTGCAGTCGGTTACAGAAAACGGACAGCATTTAAGCCCTATTTTACCGGAAGGTATAAAGAATTATTTGATTGATATTGACGGAACGATTTGTGATGATATTCCCAATGAAGAGCCGGAACGCATGCTAACCGCGGCAGTGTATCCAGATGCTTTGGTGACTTTGAACAAATGGTATGATGAAGGACATATAATATTCTTCTTTACCTCGCGAACGGAAGCCCATCGTGAAAACACGGAAACCTGGTTAAAACAACACGGTTTTAAATACCACGGGATTGTATTTGGAAAACCAAGAGGAGGAAATTATCATTGGATTGATAACCATTTGGTGAAAGCAACTCGTTATCAAGGTAAGTTTACCGATTTAATTGAAAAAGAAATGACCATCCAAGTTTTTGATGATGGGAAACATGAATAACTAACTAGTCTTTTAAAACAAGATGTTATGGCTGAAAATTTAATCGTGCCTACCATGGCTGAAATGTTGGCGCAAGGACAACAACCCGAAGTATTGTTTTGGGTGGGATGTGCCGGAAGCTTTGACGACCGTGCTAAGCGAATTACAAAAGCATTTGTGAAAATATTAAACAAAGCAAATGTTTCCTTTGCTGTTTTGGGCACCGAAGAATCCTGTACAGGAGATCCTGCAAAACGCGCTGGAAATGAATTTTTGTTTCAAATGCAAGCCATGATGAACATTCAGGTTTTAAATGCTTATGAAGCCAAAAAGATAGTTACCGCATGTCCCCATTGTTTTAATACATTGAAAAATGAATATCCTGAATTAGGAGGGACGTATGAAGTAGTACATCATACTCAATTTTTAAAAGAACTTCTTGATGGAGGGCGTTTGAAAATTGAAGGAGGAACCTATAAAGGTAAACGCATTACTTTTCATGACCCTTGTTATTTAGGTCGCGCCAATAATGTTTATGAAGCTCCTCGTGATTTAATTCAAAAATTGGATGCGGAATTGGTTGAAATGAAACGTTCTAAAGCAAATGGTTTATGTTGTGGAGCGGGTGGCGCTCAGATGTTTAAAGAACCTGAGGCTGGAAATAAAGATATCAATATTGAACGTACCGATGATGCATTAGAAACAAAACCCGAAGTTATAGCTGCAGGTTGTCCGTTTTGCAATACCATGTTAACGGATGGAGTAAAGCATAATCACAAGGAAACCGAAATTAAAGTATTAGATATTGCTGAATTAATCGCTAACGCACAAGATTTATAACATGAAAAAAACAATTACACTTTTAGTATTAGGAGTTGGATTATGGTCCAATGCGCAAACAGAACCTATGGATCTTGTGGCTAAGGAAACTTGCGAATGTGTGACCAAGAAAAAAGCAGAAGGGAAAATTACCAAAGAAGAACTTACTTTAAGTGTAGGTTTATGCCTTTTGGCGAGTTATGACAAATACAAAGATAAGTTTCCAAAAGAGGAGCAAATCAGCATGACTGATGAAAATGCTGCAGAAAAATTAGGGGAGAAAGTGGCTATGAAAATGGTAACTTACTGTCCTGAAACTATTTTGGAAATCGGTATGATGAGTCAAGATGAAGAGAATGCAGAAGCCGATGCTGAGCCTGAATATGAAACAATCGAAGGAACAATTACCGCTATTGAAGTAAAACAATTTGTAACCATTAAAATGAAAGATAAAAATGGAAAACAAGTTCAGTTTTTACTTTTAGATTATTTTGAAACGGCTAGTGTATATACAGACGGCAAATTGAAAGTAAATGATAAAGTTGCCATCAGTTATGGCGATGTTGAATTGTATGATCCCATTCAAAAAGAATTCAGAACCTATAAAGTGATTACCGCTTTAAAGAAAAACTAAGTAACATGTTTGTACCTTTTGAAACCCTTCCAGATGAATCTAGGATTTGGATTTATCAATCCAATCGTAAACTTTCTGATGAAGAAGTTGCTGAAATTGATTCCGCTTTAAATGCTTTTTTGGCAAATTGGGCGGCTCATGGAACGCCATTGGAAGCTTCATTTTTAATAAAATACAACCGATTCATTGTTCTTGCGGTTAATCAAGAAGTACAAGCGGTAACAGGTTGCTCCATAGATGCTTCTGTTGTGTTTATTCAACAATTGGAGCAGCAATATGGCATTGATTTGTTAGACAAAATGAATGTTACTTTTAGACAAGGAGATTTTATTACCCATAAAACCTTGTTGGATTTTAAAAAAATGGTCAAAGAGAAATCCGTATCTTCCAATACGATTGTATTCAATAATCTCGTTAATACCATTGAAGAATGGAAAGAATCGTGGGAAGTTCCTGCCGCTGACAGTTGGCATTCTCGCTTCTTTTAAAACTTAATAATGGTTAAATACACAAAATATATTGCTTTTTTGGGAGTTGTTTTATTTGCAGTCAATTGTAGTACTGTAAATAAAACAACTACTCATTCCTCATCTTCAAAATCGATTCAAAAACCTAAAAGCACTTTGGATGCCGATGAAGATGTATATATTCCTGTGGCCAAATCCGATCGAAAAACTTTTTTTAAAGATACAGATGCTGAAACCCATTGGATAGATAGCGTTTATAACCAAATGTCTTTAAAGGAAAAAATCGGTCAACTTTTTATGGTGGCGGCTTATTCCAATAAGGACAGTGCACATATTGCTTCTATTGATAAATTAATAAAAGAGGAGCAAATTGGGGGTCTCATTTTCTTTCAAGGGGGTCCAGGTCGTCAAGTGCGTTTAACCAATCGTTTTCAAGCGGCTTCAAAATTACCTTTATTTATCGGGATTGATGCCGAATGGGGACTTAATATGCGTTTGGATTCAACGTACAAATACCCATGGAATTCCACCTTAGGTGCGGTTAAAGATTTAAAATTAATAGAAGAAGTAGGTCGACAAATGGCGCTAGAAACGAAGCGCATCGGTTGTCATTTTAATTTTGTGCCTGTTTTAGATATCAATACCAATCCCAAAAATCCGATTATAGGTCACCGCTCTTTTGGGGAAGAAAAACATAATGTGACCGAACATGCTGTCGCTTTGATGAAAGGTGTACAAAGTAATGGTGTATTTTGTACTGGAAAGCATTTTCCCGGTCATGGTGATACGTCAACCGATTCCCATTATGCTTTACCCCAGTTACTTTTTGATAAAGAACGTTTAGATAAAACGGAATTGTATCCTTACAAACGAATGTTTGATGAAGGTTTAGTTTCGGTTATGGTAGCCCATCTTAATATACCAAGCCTCGAGCATCGTGAAGGTTGGCCAACTTCTGTTTCACACAGCGTGGTGACTAATTTATTGCAGGAGGAATTAGGTTTTGAAGGCTTGATTTTTACCGATGCATTAAATATGAAAGGAGCCAGTAAATTTATGGCGCCAGGAGAATTGGACTTAGAAGCATTTTTAGCAGGAAATGATATTTTATTATTCCCAGAAAATGTACCGCTTGCCAGTGAAAAAATTAGCACAGCCTATACCAATGGACTGATTACTGAAGATCGTTTAGCCCATTCAGTAAAGAAAATTTTACAATACAAATATAAAATTGGATTGCATCACTACCGTCCGGTAGACGAGAAAGATATCGCCAAAGATATGTTCACGTCCTTTAAAGATGCGTTGCATTATCAAGTGTATGAAAATGCGATAACCTTGGTTAAAAATGACAATGAGATTTTGCCAATTAAGGATTTACGTCAAAAAATCGCCTATGTGAAATTAGGAGATGATTCGAATTCAAGTTTTGTTACTACACTTAAAAAATATACCCAAATCTCAGAAGTTAATGAATCCAATATTGATTCCTTAGATGTTTGTTTGAAAAACTATGATTTGGTTATTTTAGGCTATCATAAATCCGATCGGGCTTGGAAAAAACATGATTTTTCTGAAAATGAATTGGCTTTAATTGCTCAAATTTCAAAAAATCATAAAGTCATTTTAGATGGATTTGTGAAACCGTATGCACTTTCTGCGATTCCTTCTTTTGCCGATGTAGAAGCGGTTTTGGTTTCCTATCAAAATAGTGACATCGCTCAAATTGTGTCTGCTGAAATTCTTTTTGGAGCGGTCGAACCCAAAGGGAAATTGCCCGTAACAATTAATGAAGAATTTCACGAAGGTCACGGATTTAATTTTGAAAAACTCAACCGTTTAGGTTTTACAGCTCCAGAAAATGTTGGAATGAGTCCCAAAACCTTGTCCCGTATTGATCAAGTGGCACAAAAAGCAATCGACGGTGGAATGACTCCGGGTATTCAAGTGTTAGTTGCGCGAAGAGGAAAAGTGATTTATCAAAAATCATTTGGATACCAAACCTATGAAAAGCAGGCTAAAATCCAGAATTCAGACTTATATGATGTTGCTTCCGTAACTAAAATGATAGGAACTTTACCCGTTGTAATCCAAGAATTTGATCAAGGGAATGTGAACTTAGAATCCAAGTTGGGTGACATGCTTTCCGATTTCAAAGACACCGATAAACAAGACATTACATTTAAAGAGTTACTGTCGCATTATGCCCGACTACAAGCTTGGATTCCTTTTTATAAAAAAACGGTTGACGCTGAAAATTGTCCCAAATCAGCGTATTACAGTTGGGGGCAAAAAGAGGGATTCACTACGCGTGTAGCTGAGAATTTGTATTTGCGCGACGATTATAAAGATTCAATTTTTAAACAAATCGTCAACAGTAAATTATTAGATAAAAAAGAATACAAGTACAGTGATTTCACCTTTATTATTTTAAAACAATATTTAGAGAAAAAACTAGGAAAATCCTTGGATAAATTGGTAGACGAACGTTTCTATCAAACCATGGGAATGAACAATACACTCTTTAATCCTTTGGTGAGAAAAGAAGCGAGTACCGTAGTGCCTACAGAAATTGATTCCTATTTCAGAAACCTATGGATTCGGGGCTATGTTCATGATATGGCTGCAGCAATGATGGGTGGAGTAGGCGGACATGCGGGTGTTTTTTCCAACAGCATGGATGTGGCCAAGATGATGCAATTGTATTTGCAAAAAGGAAATTATGGTGGCATTCAGTATTTCAAACCTGAAACCTTTGATGTTTTCAATGCGTGCCATTATTGCGGAGAAGGAAATCGTCGTGGTTTGGGATTTGATAAACCGCAATTGGGAAAAGAAGGTCCGACTTGTGGCTGTGTGTCCATGCGAAGTTTCGGACATACCGGATTTACAGGAACTATAGCTTGGGCCGATCCCGATACCGAAATTGTCTATGTTTTTCTATCCAATCGAACATTCCCAGATTCCAATTTGCCCAATAAATTATCCAAAGAGAACATTCGGGAAGATATTCAAAAAATAATTCAAGAGGCGATTTTAGACCGCTAGTTAATTTTTTGGAACACTTATTTTCAACCACTTTTTTCCTTACATTCGTTAAGCCGATACGTTTTTGAAATTCAAAATATAATGAGCTGAAAGTCATTGTTTTTGAGTTATTCCAAGGATGTTAATCTTGTCGGTAGAGAAAAAACTATGAAAATTGCAATTGTTTGTTATCCCACATTTGGGGGAAGTGGTGTTGTCGCTACGGAGTTGGGTTTAGAACTCGCACACCGTGGTCATGAAATCCATTTTATAACCTATCGTCAGCCTGTACGGTTGGCATTATTAAATTCTAATGTACATTACCATGAAGTAAATGTACCTGAATATCCTCTTTTTCATTACCAACCCTATGAATTGGCTTTGTCAAGTAAATTGGTGGATACCGTAAAATTGTATAAAATTGAATTACTTCATGTGCATTATGCCATTCCGCACGCCTATGCAGGATATATGGCGAAACAGATGTTGAAAGAACAAGGGATCGATATTCCTATGGTTACCACATTACACGGTACCGACATTACTTTGGTGGGTAATCATCCCAATTACAAAACCGCTGTAAGTTTTAGCATCAACCATTCCGATGTGGTTACAGCCGTTTCAAATGATTTAAAAGAGGAAACGTACCGTCTTTTTGATATTAAAAAAGACATCCATGTGATTCCAAATTTTATTGAATTAGATAAAAATAGAAATGAATTCCATATCGATTGTCAACGTTCTGTTATGGCAAAAAAAGAAGAGCGTATTATCACCCACATTAGTAATTTTAGAAAGGTAAAACGAATCCCTGATGTGGTCAAAATCTTCTATAAAATTCAACAAAAAATCCCCGCAAAATTAATGATGGTTGGTGACGGACCCGAACGGGTAAAAGCCGAGTATTTATGTGAAGAATTAGGGATTTCAGATAAAGTTATTTTCTTCGGAAATAGTAATGAAATCGATAGTATATTATCCTATTCCGATTTATTTCTTCTGCCGTCAGAAACAGAAAGTTTTGGTTTAGCAGCTTTGGAAGCGATGGCATGGAGTGTTCCAGTCATTTCTAGTAATTCGGGAGGTTTGCCTGAAGTTAATGAAGAAGGAGTGTCGGGATATTTGGCGAATGTAGGTGATATAGATCAAATGGCCCAAAGAGCACTTTCCATTTTAGACAATAATGAAACATTAGCTACGTTTAAGAACAATGCGTTAACTGTGGCTAAACGATTTGATATCTCTGAAATTTTGCCTATGTATGAAATGTTGTATCAAAATGCATTAAATTCCAATACATGAAAAAAATTCTAATAAGCTGTATTGCTGTTGTTCTCTATGCCTGTTCATCAGTAAAACCACCGGAATCGAGTTATACCTCTTATGATGTTTTATTCAGCAGAGAACAAGATGGAGGTCGTTTTCAATTTTATGAAATCATCTCTGAAGAAAGCGAATATAAAATGCTTTTGAATGATCCCATCATTAGTCCCTATTTGAAAAAAGAGGATATTGCGACATGTAATTTTATACTCGTCAATCTTGGGGAAAAACCCACAGGGGGATGGTCTATTAAAGTGGAAAAGGTAAAAATTCTGAAAGATAAAGTGGAAGTAGTTATAAAAGAAATTCCGCCCAAAGGAATGGCTACCACAGCTTTAACTACTCCTAATTTTGTAATAAAAATAAAAAGTAAGAAACCTATAGAAATAATAAATCCCGGCAGTTAACCGGGATTTATTAGTTAGAATCTGTATCGAATACCTAATGCGATATCGGGTCCAAATCCATTATCTCTAAAACTGTCCGAATTGGAGTAAATCTCAGGACGGAAGTCTAATGATAGTTGTAGCGGAATGTCAAAATTGTATTCAATACCGATATCTCCTGCTGCAAAAACAAAAGTACCGTTGTCAGAAATACCATTTTTGCTGTAGCTCCAGCTGCCTAAACCTCCACCGACTCCAGCATACCAATTAAAACCGCCGTCAATATTCCATACCCATTGGTACAAACCGGCTAATTTAAAAGCATCAACTTCATTACTATTACGCCATCCTAAATCCAATTCCAAACGGTTTGATTTTGATAAGCCACGTTGGTAGGAGATTTCTCCACCAAAACCATCATTATCGCCTAGACGAAGACCAAGTGCGTTTTTAGAAATGTCTTGGGCTTGAGCGAAAAATGCACATCCTAAAAACGATAGGGTTAAAATTAGTTTCTTCATACGAATTCATTTAAGTTTAAAAATAGTTTCAAGTTTATTTACCTTACAAAGGTAGAACGGATTTGATTCAAATTTGTTATATAATTTTTGACAGGTATTATAATATTTACAGTTACCAACGTTCGGTTCCATAAAATTAAACTTTATATTTGTTGAAACTACAGGATATGGCAGGAAATAGTTTTGGAACACTTTTTAAATTAACCACATTTGGAGAATCTCACGGTGAAGCTTTGGGCGGAATTATCGATGGGTGTCCAGCAGGGTTACCACTTGATTTTAATGCCATTCAATCGGAATTAACCCGAAGAAAGCCCGGTCAGTCGGCTATTGTTACCCAACGTAAAGAAGACGATGCAGTTAAATTTTTATCTGGAATTTTTGAAGGAAAAACAACTGGAACACCCATTGGTTTTTTGATTGAAAATACCAACCAGAAATCGGACGACTACAATCACCTCAAGGAAACATATCGTCCAAGTCATGCCGATTATGTGTATGAAAAAAAATACGGAATTCGCGATTATCGTGGTGGAGGAAGATCTTCTGCACGGGAAACGGCTTGTCGCGTAGTAGCAGGAGCTATAGCAAAACAAGTTGTAAGTCAGTTGAAAATCAATGCCTTTGTGTCTTCTGTAGGGCCTATTTTTATGGAAAAACCCTATCAAGCGGTAGATTTTAATGCTATTGAATCCAATCCTGTTCGTTGTCCCGACCCAGAAACGGCGCTAAAAATGGAAAATTTGATTCGGGAGGTTCGAAAAGAAGGCGATACCGTTGGTGGAACCATTACTTGTGTCATTCAAAATGTGCCTGTTGGATGGGGCGAACCCGTTTTTGACAAATTGCACGCTCAGTTGGGTAAAGCAATGTTATCGATTAATGCAGTGAAAGGATTTGAATACGGTAGCGGATTTTGTGGCGCACAGATGAAAGGTAGTGAGCATAATGATTTATACCATGAAGATGGTACCACGCGAACCAATCTTTCGGGCGGAATTCAAGGCGGAATTTCCAACGGTATGGATATATACTTTAGGGTTGCATTTAAACCGGTTGCAACATTAATTCAAGAGCAAGAAGTATTGACTGCAGATGGTAAAATCGTTAAACAACAAGGCAAAGGGAGGCATGATCCCTGTGTAGTTCCGAGAGCGGTTCCAATAGTTGAGGCAATGGCTGCCTTAGTAATGGCAGATTTTTATTTATTAGAAAAAACAAACAAATTATAACGAAGCATGGAGCAATCTAAGAAATCAATTAGTTCAAATCTAACAGTACAAATTTTTATTGCACTTCTACTAGGATTGGCAATTGGTGTTTTTATTCATGATAATACAACCAAAGAATTTGCAGCAGAATTTAGTACGTATACTAAACTTTTGGCAACGCTCTTTATTCGTTTAGTGCAAATGATTATTGCGCCATTAGTATTCACCACATTGGTGGTAGGTATTGCTAAATTGGGCGATATAAAGTCCGTTGGACGCATAGGGGGAAGGGCTTTAGGATGGTTTTTTACCGCTTCCTTTATTTCCCTTTTAATTGGAATGTTTTGGGTGAATTTTTTCGAGCCAGGAGTGGGATTACAATTGATAGATGTTGATCCGTCTATAGCGAAAGAAGTTACCGAGAAAACCGAAGATTTTTCGGCACAACATTTTGTAGAACACATTATTCCGAAGAGTATTTTTGAAGCGATGTCGGCCAATGAAATCCTACAAATTGTAGTGTTTTCTATCTTTTTTGGATTGGCAGCGGCCTCTATGGGGAGTTATGCAGATCCAGTGATTAAAGTTTTGGACAAAATTTCACATATCATTTTAAAAATGGTAAACTATGTGATGAAGTTTGCTCCTTATGGTGTTTTTGGTGCAATTGTAGCTGTCTTTGCTACTAAAGATTTAAGCGATTTACTGCTGACGTATACCAAATTCCTAGGTGCTTTTTTAGTGGGAATCGGATCGTTGTGGTTGGTATTGTTATTGGTGGGTTATCTTTTCTTAAAAAATCGATTGAAAACATTATTGCATCATATTGTATCTCCTTTAGCTATTGCTTTTGGAACAACAAGTTCGGAGGCGGTTTTTCCAAAATTAACAGAAGAACTCGAACGATTTGGAATTAAAGACCGTATTGTTTCCTTTATGTTGCCCTTAGGATATTCTTTTAATTTAGATGGAAGTATGATGTACATGACCTTTGCGAGTATATTTATTGCACAAGCTTCAGGACATCATTTAAGTATGCCTACACAATTTACAATGCTTTTGGTTTTAATGTTGACTAGTAAAGGAATTGCAGGTGTTCCAAGAGCCAGTTTAGTAGTTGTAGCCGCAACTTGCGGGATGTTTAAAATTCCTGTAGAAGGCATTGCTTTAATTTTACCCATCGATCATTTTTGCGATATGTTTCGCAGTGCAACCAATGTTTTAGGTAATGCATTGGCTACAAGTGTCGTAGGAAAGTGGGAAAAAGAATAATTTTATGATAAGTTGTTTTTTTTAATCAGAGATTATTAATATTTTTGGTATCGACAAAATTTTAATTATTTCATATGAAAAAACTATTACTTTCAATTTTTGCTTTAGGAGGAATGGTAGCTAATGCACAGTTAACTTGTGCTACTGCTTTACCTGTTACTGCTGGATCAACTACTACATGTCCACAAATTACAGGTACGTATTTAGGTAACTGTACAGGTGGAACTGCGGCTACAACCCCAAATGCAATTTGGTATGTGTACACTGCAACTGCTAATGGTGAGTTAACCATTACTTCAGATTTACCTCAAAATGATGGTGTAACGAATAGTGATGACACACGTGTTTCTGTAATTACAGGAACTTGTACAACATTAGCTTGTTATTCTGGAAATGATGATGTGGATGATGTAAATTATTTGTCTACTTTGACAATCCCTGTTACTGCTGGTACAACGTATTATATTGTATGGGATGACCGTTGGTCAGATTTACAATTTGATTTTGATGTAACCTTTGAAGCCGTTTCTTGTATTCGTTTGAATACAACGAATGTAAATGCAGCAACAGATGTTACTGTTGAATCTGCAACATTGTCTTGGGCAGCTTCATTAAGCAGTCCTAATGCTTATGACGTAGAATACGGTGCAACTGGTTTCACTCAAGGTGCTGGTACTACTGCTGTAGCTAATGGTACTTCGATTAACTTAACAGGTATTACTCCAGTTTCAGGCGATTTAGATTATTATGTAAGAGCAAATTGTGGTGCAACACAAAGCGCATGGGTTGGTCCATTCGCATTGTATCTTGCAGCAACTTGTCCTTATACAAACAACTTTGATGACACTGCAGATTATACAGATGGATTTACTAGTTCAACTTGGGGCTTAGGAAATACAACTGGAGCAGCTCAAAGTGGTACAATTTATTATTTTGTAAACTCTAGTACAACTGCAGCTACAAATGCCACTTTATATTCTAGAGCAATTTCTTTACAAGCTAATGAGCAAGTAACAATGACTTTCTACACACGTTTAGGTGCCGCTGCAGGTTCAGCTCAAACGTTGAAAGTATATGTGAATAATACAAAATCGTTAACAGGTGCTACTCAATTAGGAGGAAATATTACAGTTTCAGGGACTACTTATGCATTGCAAACAGTTACCTATACTGCAACTGCAGCAGGAACTTATTATTTCGCCTTCAATAATGCTACTCCAATTATTACTACTGCAACTTCTTTGCGTCTAGATACAGTAAGTATTACTTCTGTATTGGCTAACAATGATTTTGTGGATGCTAGTTTTACAGTATCTCCAAATCCAGCTGTAGATGTAATTGCTGTACAATCAGCAGCAAATACTTCATTCAATGCAGTTGAAGTGTATGACTTAAACGGAAGAATTGTTAAAAATATCGCTTACACTAGCGCAACTGATGCTACTATCAATGTAGCTGATTTAGCTCCAGGTATGTATACAGTGAAAGTTGTTTCTGAAAACGGAACAGCTGTTCGTAAAGTTATCAAGCAATAATTTATTAATTACCTATTGCATTTAATGAAAAAGACTAAGCGAAAGCTTAGTCTTTTTTATTTTTCTTATCGCCCGAAGCCATTAAATAGATGGCACCTATTAATCCCAAAATCACTAGTCCGAAGATAATAATCATTACAAAGGCTCCATTATTCCAAGAGTATAAGGGCAGTATTCGATTTATCATAATAATTGGTTTAAAGTTAACTCAAATGTAAACCGAACCTTTTTTATGATGAATGATAATTATCATAAAAAGCGACTTTCTGTTTCCTTTGAAGGAAGTAAACAGGATTCACTTTGTCCAAACCAAGAATATCGATTACGCGCAACATAATCATAGATTTTATCTCGAAGAAATTTTGGTAACATGTAAAGCACTTGTAAAAGCGCAAACCGTCCCGATAGTACTTTTGTTATTTTTAAAACCGCTTCCGATTTGATATAATATCCTTTTTTAGGATGCCATAAAATTATGCTATCCACCCTTTCGCATTGAAGATGTTCAAGAATTTCTTTTCCTAAATCAGATTGAATAGAAACAAAACGAAAAACAGCTTTTCGATCATAACGGATTATCTTTTGTACAAGCCCATTGCATAAATTACAAACGCCATCAAAAAGAATGATTTGCTTCTCTTCAGGAACTGTGATCATTTCTTAGGACGTTCAACAAATTCCAATTGATCCAAACTTACTTTTGATGTAAATAAACCGTAATTTACAACCGCTTTATTCTTTTCAATCACATCCAATGTACCAATAGCCTTTCCCTCAATCATGCGGACACGGTCACCAATTTTCATTTCAACTTTCGGTTTCTCCAGTTCTTGTTGAATCGCTTTTATTTTCTTCTCTTTTTTCTCTTTTCGAATAGCTTCTACTTTAACTTTGACTTCTTCAACTACTTTTTGTTGAACAACTTCTTGTTGCTTTTTTTCTTTAGCAGAAAGTTTTTTTCGTTTCGAGTTTTCAATTTCTATCATTTTTAAAAACTCACCAATCAACACTTTCTTGTCTTTATTGTTGAAATATTTTTCAGCAATATCATCTATTTTTTGCCCCATATATATCAATCGTTGATTGGCATCATACAATTCTTGATAGCGTTCTAATTTATCTTGAATTTTGGCGTTGATCAGCTCCATTTTTTTACTTTCTTCACGCGCTTTAACCTCTTCCTCTTTCAATGTTTCAGAGGTTTTTTCCAATTTTGAACGTTCTTTTTGAAGACGGGCAATTGTTTTATCAAATCGAACTTTTTCACCCTCGACTTTTTTCTTTGCTCGGTTGATTAATCCGTAGGGAATTCCATTTTTTTGCGCTACTTCAAATGTAAATGAACTTCCTGCTTGACCCAAATGCAATTTGAACATAGGTTCTAAAGACTTTTCATCAAAGAGCATATTGGCATTGTTGGCGTACGGCAGTTCGTTGGCTAGTATTTTTAAATTGGTATAATGGGTTGTGATAATTCCAAATGCTTCTCGATGATAAAATTCCTCCAAAAAGACTTCCGCTAGTGCTCCTCCTAAGTCGGGGTCAGATCCCGTACCAAATTCGTCAATTAAAAACAAAGTTTTTGCATTACATTTCTTGAGAAAGTAATTCATGTTTTTTAAACGATAGCTGTACGTGCTTAAATGATTTTCAATGGATTGGTTGTCTCCAATATCCGTGAGAATTCGGTCAAAAAGGAAGGTTTCGCTGCGTTCATGAACCGGAATTAATATCCCACACTGAAGCATTAATTGTAACAACCCTACGGTTTTTAGAGAAATGGTTTTTCCTCCCGCATTCGGACCTGAAATAACAATAATTCGATTGTCCTGATTCAACTCGATTGTTTGGGGAAATGTTACTTCACCCTTTTGTTGATTCGTTAAATATAAAATAGGGTGGTAGGCTTCTCGAAGAAACATTTTCTTTTTCGTCGTGATTTTGGGTAATAACCCTTTAATTGCTAAGGCATAACGTGCTTTCGCATGAACCACATCGATAGCACTTAAATACTCTTGATACTCCGAAAGTAAACTGTGAAATGGACGAATTTCATTAGTCAATCGTCGTAAAATACGGATGATTTCTTCACGCTCTTCGTATTCATAATGTTGCAACTCACGGCTGTATTTCAATGCCGCTTCCGGTTCGATATACGCTATACTTCCAGTCTTTGAACTACCTAAAATAGATCCTTTCACTTTACGGCGATACATCGCTAAAACCGCTAAAACCCTACGGTTTTCAACTACAGATTCTCGGATATCATCCAAATAACCCAAACTGTTGTAGTGGGTAAGTGCTTGACCAAAACTTTGATTGACTTTGCCGCGAACTGCATTTATATTTCGTCGAATATCAACAAGGTCAGGGGATGCATTATCTTTTATTACCCCATGTTTATCAATAACTTCTTCAATTTTCTGAATAATTATTTTAGTATATTCAATAGAGTTGGACTTGTTAAACAGTTCAGGATAATACTCTTTAAATTTTTTAAAAAATAATAGCTGAACGTTCACAGTATCAGAGATAGTTGCAAATTTTCGGAAAGAAGCTACTTCAAGGAAACTATCTTCTAGGTTTAACATTTTTAGATCCTGGGTAATGGTTTCAAAACCATGATTAGGGATAGCATTGTTATTTGAATAAGAAGAAAGGTATTCGGAGGTTTGATGTAAGATAGGAAGTAACTCTTCTTGGTTTTTAAACGGACTGATAGCCATCGCTTTGTCATGTCCTAATTCGGTTACACAATACGAAGCAATCGTCTCTAAAACGGTTGAAAATTCTAAATCCTTGAGTGTTTTATCAGTAATTGAAATCATACTTTTTATTTCCTAGTCAAAGTTACAAACCTATTTGTGCTTCCTACTATTCGTTTTTATATTTTTGATAAAAAATTATGAGATGTTGATGATTAATGAACCAAAATGGAAGCACGCTTTACAAGAGGAATTGAATAAACCGTATGGTATTGAATTAGCTCATTTTGTAAATGATGCTTACCAAAATACACGCTGTTATCCTCCAAAAGAGTTGATTTTTAATGCTTTTGAACAATGTCCCTTGGATCAAGTTAAAGTGGTTATTCTTGGACAAGACCCGTACCATGGATTTGGCCAAGCCAATGGATTAGCCTTTTCTGTCAATGATGGCGTTCAGTTTCCACCGTCATTAATCAATATTTTTAAAGAATTAGCATCCGATTGTGCTATTCCAATTGCTATTTCGGGCAATCTTGAACGTTGGGCTTCACAAGGAGTTTTGTTGTTAAATTCCACATTGACCGTTGAAGAAAATCAAGCCGGGAGTCATCAAAACAAGGGTTGGGAACAATTTACTGATGCTGTAATTGCAAAACTTTCCGAGGAAAAATCGGGGCTTGTCTTCTTACTTTGGGGCGGTTTTGCCAAAAAGAAAGGGGCTAAAATTGACCGAACAAAACATCTTGTTTTGGAAACAGGACATCCATCGCCTTTAAGCGCCAACAGGGGATTGTGGTTTGGTAACCAACATTTTTCTCAAACCAATTCATATCTTTTTGCTAATGGGCAAGAACCCATAGCCTGGTAATTAATTTACAGTAAAAATATAATTACCTTCACTGTTTACCGCATTTGATGTTGTATAGATCATCAAGGTAATGGCAGACGAAACGCTATTAGAACGCAATTCTACAATATCGGTTGCAGAACTGTTATAACCATACGATAATTTATAAGTACCCGCACTCAACAAAGGAATTCCTGCGCGAAATTGGTACGAATCTGTAAGGCCATTATAATTGGCAGTTGCCATATAAAACCCAACACTTTCTATACTTCCAGCTGTTAAATCAATTTGATTATTGGGTACAGAAACTGTTGCCCATTCTGTTGGACTCGTTTGTTTTTCAAGTACATAGGAAAAACTTAACGATGGAGCATTATTGGTGGTTTTACGAATATCGAGAGGATTGGTTTGACCCACTTCCGAAACTAATCGATCCGCTTCACAGTTAATATACAATTTGTCTCCAACATTATACGCCGATTGAGTTTCTACCTGAATAAGATTGTTTACTCGAACGTATTCAGTATTGTAAAAATCATCATCATTGGTATCACAACTTTGAAAAAAAGTTGAAGTGGCTAAAACGAAAAGTGCGATTATTTTTTTCATAGTGATTCAATATTAAAAACGATAGCCTAGATTTAATCCAACTCGAGAAATTACATCAGGACTTTTTTCTTTGTTTGTTAGATTTGATCCAAATCCAACTAAGAATTCGATGGCAAGCGCATTTTTTATATACATTTTATATCCTAAGCTTCCGCCCAACGCATAATCCGAATACTTACTTTGTTTGATAGTATAATAACCAACGCCATTGTCGGTTTGGCGAATAATTTCTTTAAAATCACCACCATTTGCCGATCCAAAGATTTCAGCAAAATAATAACGCGCTTTACTTTTTGATAAAGCATAACGGATATACGGATTGAATTCGTAACGAGGAATATTGTTTCGGAATCCGTTATTGAAATCTTCCTCAAACTTTGAACTGTTTGAAAAATTTGCGTTTATTCCCACAGAAAAACTGCCTTCAAAGAACCGTTCATAACTCAAACCTATTTTTCCATAGGCAATGGCTTGTAGCACATCTACACGAAATTCATTTTTCTTGGATTCAATGCCGCTGGCGGTACTTTGCTGTGCTGCCATACTTAATGAAAGCAGAAAAACGCAACAGAGTAATACAGTTTTTTTCATGGTATATTAATTAGCTTGGCTAATATAGTAATTTATTTTACTGAGATTTTAATTTAACGTCAAAGCGCTCAAAATTTCTTCTTTCATAAAAGGGCCACCTGGATATTTGGCAGTGTAATCGAGATTTAACCAAATATTCCCGCGTTCATCAATATGATAATGTACTGCTTTGTGTTTACTTTCTCTTGGAAATAACACTTTTTTAATCAAATAATTAATTGTTTCCATGTCTTTTTGTTTCCCCACATAAAGTTCGGGATAAATATGACCTTGGGTATGAATAAGTCGCGGAATACCGCCGATTGATTTAACCGCTGCCGCCATTACAATTGAATGATCGTCACAATCTCCAGATAAATAATTTAAAGATTCGTCAGCGGTAGCAATGTATTCATGTCCAACCGGATCTTTGACATAATTCCATCGGGAATTGATTTCTTTAAAAACCGCAAAACATTGGATAAGTGTATTGTATTCGGGATAATTTTTAATGTCTTTAAAATGATGGTTTACAGCCATTAAAGCAAAATTACGCACCTTGGGATGGTCGAAAGTGATTCCTTTGGTAATTTTTGTTTTATTGGGAAACGGTAATAATTTATCCACCACAATATCTTGCGGATACGGATTATCCTGCATCGTATAAATCATCGATTCATAATCGGAATACACTTCTTGAAATCCATAATCCCCAATCAATGTCCCCCAAATTAAGAAAAGTAGATACAATGTTATACTCACAAATGTAATGCGGCGCATGAGCACCAATAACACTTGAAGTACTACAAGTAACAGTATAAATAAAAGAATTCGATCGATTCCAAAGGGCCAATTTAAAACAGGAATGTTTTGATGAATAATGATAAATAAAGGGACCGTTATTAAAACATTCAATACCAAAATAAGCAATCGATCCCATGGTTTAGGAATGCGAAGCCGGTCTTGTAAAAGTTGTAATGAATTTTTTGCAATAACAACCATTCGGTAAAGGGAGTTGGACTATATAACGGAAACTATGGATTCAAAATTACTTTTTTTATCGATAATGTTGAGTTCAAAAAGTTGATTTTGTATTTTCATTAACTGTAGTTCCGTCAAATTGGTCTGACTCCATGTTGTGCGGGTTAACCATTCTTTGAGATCATTTTCCTTTTGGTGGAAACGCTTTGCCAAAGTTTCTATAGTATTCGGTTGATTTTTAAATTGACTACTCACCGAATTTATAATGGATAACAGTTTTTGTACTGTCGATCGGTCATTGTCTAAAAGTTTATTTCGAACCGCAATTACAAAACAAGGCCAAGGTGTCGGACATTCACCTACGCGACGAAAGATCCCGCGGTCTACCAAGGGTTGCGTCATAAAACGTTCCCACATAAAATAGTCAGCTGTGCCTCGATCCAGAGATTCAATGGCTCCATCGATGGTATTGACAATATGAAAATCTAGTGAATCAGTATTCCAATGTTGCTGTTGGGCATTGATATAAGCCATCAAATGCGATCCCGAACCAAAACGTGAGATCGCTGCTTTTGTATTTTGTAAATCAGAAAGCGACTGATACAACGAATTGGCTGCCACATGAATTCCCCAAATCAATGGTGATTCTACATAAATTTGAACAATTGAGGAGGGATTTCCAGCTTCGATATCTTTGATGATTCCTTCAGTGAGAATTACAGCAATATCTGCAGTACCTTCCCGTAACATTTGACACATTTTCCCAGTTCCTTCGGGAATGTCTGTCCATTGTAGATCAATTCCGTTAGCTTCAAAACGATTGGATTCCAAAGCTTGATACCAAGGCATGTTAAAATGTTCGGGGACACCTACTATTTTGATTGTTTTCATGGTTTTAAATGTGGGTTAACAAGAAGATACCAATTCCAAAGAATTCCGGATTCGTCTGGATAGGTTTCTTTAAACTGCATTCCGATTTTTTGTAAAATATGATTAGAAGCCCCATTTTGACTGTGTGTATACGCATGGATTTCAGGAATTTGCATTTCCTGAAATCCATGTGCTAACCATTTTTGGGAGGCTTCTGTTGCATATCCTTTTCCCCAATGGGATTCCATAAGTCGGTAGCCATAGTCGAAGAAATTGGTGTTACCGTTTTCCACATGATCATCAATGTATTTGATACCTGTCCAGCCAATAAACTCATCAGTTTCTTTGAGGAAAGTTGCAAATCGGCCAATATGATTGCGCTCGTATTGGGCTTCCAATGCGCTAATAATTTTATAGCATTCCTCGATATGTTGAACCGGTTGTTGCCACAAATAGGTGTGCACATTTGGATTGGAATCCATAGCGAATAAAGAGGCTGCATCCGTGGATTTAAACGGACGCATATACAATCTGTCGGTTTCTAAATACTGTATCATTAGGAAGTTTTTAGCCCCGATAGAGCCGGTATCCTCGTAGCTTTAGCGGAGAGATAAAGGCGAAAGCGGGAAATAGCTCCAAATTAGGATTGCGCCAATTTATTCAAGGTGTATTCAATTAAAGCGTCTACTGCTTTGTAGGGATCTTCACTAAATGTTCCTGTAGCACGATTGGCAATAATAGCATTAAGGGACAAACATTCATGGCCCAATAATTTGCCTAAGCCATAAATAGCTCCAGTTTCCATTTCTAAATTGGTCATTTTTATACCTTCAAATTCAAATGAATCCATTTTTGAATTCAAGGCAGGATCTTGAATGGGTAAGCGTACAACTCTTCCTTGGGGTCCGTAAAATCCGCCAGCCGTACCTGTAAAACCTTTGTGGATTTGGTCACTTTCTATTCGCTGTTCCAATGTTTCTGAACCTTTTATTACATAGGGGCGACCTTTTCGTAAGTCCCAATTGGTTTGTTGAATAAAGGCATCTTCCATCGCTTTTTCAGAGATTTCATCAATTAAATAGGAGCGAAGCATGTTATCCAAGCCCAGACCAAATTTGCTCATGACAAAACTATCCACAGGAATGTCTTCTTGCAAAGAGCCGGAAGTTCCAATTCGAATAATATTTAATGAAGTAAGTTCTTCTTTCACAGTTCGTGTAGCCAAATCAATATTGACCAAGGCATCCAATTCGTTCATGACAATGTCAATGTTGTCCGGCCCGATACCGGTGGACATCACCGTCATTCGTTTGCCTTTGAAATAACCTGTTTGGGTTTTGAATTCTCGCTTTTGTTGAGAATATTCGATGCGATCGAAATGTTGGGTAATTTTTTCGACACGATTTTGATCACCAACAAAGATGATATCGTGTGCAATATGTTCGGGAAGTAGGTTTAAATGGTAAACACTACCGTCGGGATTGAGTATTAATTCAGATGAAGCAATCATCGGTTATTGTGATTAGTGACCTGCCTATGCCGGCAGGCAGGTTAGTGAATAGTGATTAGTGACTAGTGAATAGTGATTAGTGACTAGTGACTAGAGTTTGGAAGTTGAAGGTTTGAAAAATTGAACTACTTACATTATGCTTATTTATTAACTCATAATTCAAAATTCAAAATTCATAATTTCTTTCCATCATCCTCCCACGCGTTTTACTTTAAAACCTTTGTCTTTTAACAAATTCATGATTTTATCGCGGTAGTCGCCTTGAATGATAATTGCACCGTCTTTAAAGCTGCCTCCCACACTTAATTTGGTTTTGATTTCTTTGGCTAAGATTTTAAAATCTTCATCTTTGCCTTCATAACCTTCAATAATCGTAGTGGGTTTTCCTTTCCGCTTTTCATATTTACAAATCATCGGTTCTTTTTGAACGAATAATTCGTGTGCTTTTTCTTCTTCTGGTTCGGGATCAGCCGCAACGTGATCTGGAAAAAGTTTTTTTAATTGGTCTTCTAAGTTACTCATGGGAGCCTACTTTTGTTAATTTTATTTTTGAAAAATCAAGGTTTAAAAAACTAAATTCCAAATCCCAACAGTACATTGGAATTTGGAATTTTTAGTTTCGGAATTTTTAAATTTCCTTATTTTTTGATCAATCCTAATTCCACCAAACGCTCATTTAAAAAGTCGCCTGCCGTGATGTCCTCATATAATTTCGGATTGTTTTCATCAATACATTGGGGCAAACAATCCAATTTCATATCACTCACAGGGTGCATGAAAAATGGAATTGAAAATCGTGAAGTTCCCCATAATTCTCTTGGTGGATTAACCACTTGGTGAATCGTTGATTTTAATTTATTGTTCGTGTGACGTGATAACATATCGCCTACATTAATCATCAATTCATCGTCTTGTGCAATGGCATCAATCCATTGACCTTCATGATTTTGAACTTGTAAACCTTTGCCTTGAGCACCCATTAATAAGGTAATCAAATTGATATCACCATGTGCTGCAGCACGTACCGCACCGTCTTTAGGTTCGTCTGTGATAGGAGGGTAGTGGATCGGACGTAAAATGCTGTTTCCGTCTTTGATGTAATTGTCAAAATAGAATTCATCAAGTCCGATATGTAACGCCAAAGCGCGTAATACATAGACTCCTGTTTTTTCTAACATTTGGTAGGCTTGTTTACCAACACTATTGAATTTAGGTAATTCATCTACCATTACATTGTCGGGATATTCACCTTCCCATTTGGAGCCTTCACCCACATATTGGCCAAAGTGCCAAAATTCTTTTAAATCTCCCGCAGAGCGTCCTTTAGCATGTTCTTTTCCAAAAGATACATAACCACGCTGACCGCCAATACCTGGGATTTCATATTTTGCTTTGGTTTCCAATGGAAGATTGAAGAAGTTGCGTACTTCATCATACAATTCTCCCACCAATTGGTCATCAAGAAAATGACCTTTTAATGCTACGAATCCGA
>JBDKGM010000054.1:0-83108 GCA_039798185.1 Bacteroidota bacterium | reverse complement strand
GTGGCCGAACTTTTTTGATTTTTTTTAAAAATTTCCTTGCAGAAACAAAAAACAGTCTTATATTTGCATCCGCAATCAAGCACTAATCGGGCGATTAGCTCAGCTGGTTCAGAGCACCTCGTTTACACCGAGGGGGTCGGGGGTTCGAACCCCTCATCGCCCACTAAAAAGCAAGTCGAAAAGGCTTGCTTTTTTTATCCAAAAGTAGCTTTGATTGCAAACCTATTACGGGCGATTAGCTCAGCTGGTTCAGAGCACCTCGTTTACACCGAGGGGGTCGGGGGTTCGAACCCCTCATCGCCCACAAAAACTCCTTCAGAAATGTAGGAGTTTTTTAGTATTATACCTTTTGGGTCATTAACTCAGCGGTTCAGAGTGCTACCTTGACAGGGTAGAAGTCACAGGTTCGATTCCCGTATGACCCACTTAAACTCCAACCCTTCCGTTGGAGTTTTTTTTGTTTTAAAGAAAGTCGTATCTTTAAATAAACGTATAGATTATGCGACTCTATATTCCTTTACTCCTTGCTGTATTATTTATGGGCTACCTATTTTATATTGCCTTTATTCAAAAAACATTTCGTCAAAAATGGAGAACTGAAGTATTGCCAGGTTTGTTCTTTTTTGGAGTTTGGATTTTTATTTATTATTGGGTAATTCACTAAGTAGTATGGCAAAAAACAAAACAACCTACACGGGGCAAGATGTAACGGCATTCATTCATGATTTTGTAGAGAATGAACAAAAACGGAACGATAGTTTTGCATTAATAACATTGTTAAAAGAATGGACCGGAGAAGAACCGCGTATGTGGGGACCAAGTATTATTGGTTTCGGAAATTACCACTACAAGTATGCCAGTGGGCACGAAGGAGAAGCTCCCGTTTTATCATTTTCTCCTCGAAAGAATGCATTAACGCTATACCTTTATTCCCATACCCCCAAGAGTGAAGAACTCTTACCTCAATTGGGAACATTTAAAAAAAGTAAAGCGTGTATTTATGTTAAAAAGTTAGCAGATATTCAACTTACAATTTTGCGTCAACTTTGTCAAGAAACCATTGCTTATATCCAGGAATATCATGAATGTTCATGTCGAATGCTTTAAATAACAGTTATTATGTCAACTCTATTAGTCTTCTTAGTTGTTTTTTCTATTGTACTCAAGATATTTCCCGCTTCTAAACCGAATTATTTTTACGGTTATCAATTGGGAAGTGCTAAACTAAGTAAGGCTCACTGGAAAGTAGCCCAAGCTGTAGCTCCCAATTATTTGATGGTGTTGTATGGTTTGTCTTTTGGTCTAAATTGTTTTTTGGAAACTAAAGAATATGATAGTGTGTGGATATTAGCGCTACTTTTACCGGGTTCTTTATTAATTTATATCTTAATGGAGCGACGATTGAGTCGCGTCAATGATGAAGCTGCTGATGATTTATTGTAAGCGACTAGGTATGAAAACCAAAGTAAAGTCATTTATTTTTTCAATAAAAGGTTACCCATGCACCGTCTCTTTATTTCCATATCTAGAAATAATCGAAGTTTCATAAGCAATCCATTCTTTCCAACGTTTTTCAACATCCGTTTTTTCAGCATATTGACGTGCGAAATTTAAAAAAGTAGTATAATGCCCCGCTTCACTAATCATGAGTTCGCGATAGAATTGTGCCAATTCAGGGTCTTTAATATTATTGGATAAAACCTTAAATCGCTCACAACTTCGGGCTTCAATCATGGCAGCAAAAAGGAGACGTTCAATCAAGGCATCATTTCGACTTCCATCTTTTTTCATAAATTTCACCAAATCACCCACATAATCGTCTTTTCGTTCGCGACCTAAAACGAGTCCACGTTTTTTAATCACCTCATGGACCATTTCAAAATGTTCCAATTCCTCGCGTGCTATACGTAACATTTCGGTTACCAAATCTACCTTCTCCGAATTGTTGACGATGATGTAAATCGCATTCGATGCTGCTTTTTGTTCGCACCAAGCATGATCCGTCAAGATTTCTTCGATATTTGTTTCTACGATGTTTACCCAACGTGGGTCAGTAGCCAATTGTAATCCGAGCATAATGATTGCATTTTGATGCCACAAAATTAAATGTTTTCTTTGTAGTAATGGAACAGAAAAAGCTACTTTTTATCGGACTCGTATGGCCTGAGCCTAAATCTTCAGCTGCGGGCACGCGTTCATTGCAATTATTGACTTTGTTTCAAGAGAAAGGATATGCTATCACAGTAGCTTCAGCAGCTCAAAATCTTGAATTTTCAGAACCCCAAACGGATTCAGGTTTCTCCTTTCACCCCATTGCGATTAATGATCCAGCCTTTGATTCATGGGTCAACGAATTGCAACCCGATGTTGTGCTTTTTGATCGGTTTATTACGGAAGAACAATTTGGGTGGCGCGTACGCGAAAATTGCCCTAATGCATTGACGCTATTGGATACTATTGATGTTCATTTTTTGCGAATAGCTCGTCAAGAGGCTGTGAAGAAAAATTTATCCATGACGCGAAATCTGATGCTATCCGATACGGCTAAGCGGGAACTAGCTTCCTATTACCGCTGTGATTGGGTATTGGTGATTTCAAAGTTTGAATACGAATGGCTACAAAATGAGTGGCATTTTCCTCCATCGCAATTATTGTATTTGCCGTTGTTTGGAGAAAAAGCAACAGTAATAGTGCCGTATGAAGTTCGTGCTGATTTTGTCTTTATTGGAAATTTTATGCACGAACCCAACTGGGATGCCGTCAAGATTCTAAAGCAAGAAATTTGGCCAAACATTCGCAAACAACTTCCTCAAGCACAATTGCATATTTATGGAGCTTATGCAACCGATAAAGTAACACAGTTGCATCATCCTCAAAGCGGATTTTTAATAAAAGGCCGTGCAGAAGAGGCGCTTGCCGTACTTTCAAATGCAAAAGTTCTTCTCGCACCATTGCGTTTTGGTGCCGGAATTAAAGGAAAACTTCTCGAAGCGATGCAAGTAGGGACGCCATCTGTGACTACCTCAATAGGTGCAGAAGGAATGCATCATAATGAACTATGGAATGGTGTAATTGCAGACGATTGGAGTGAATTTGCAAATCAGGCAGTGCAATTGTACACAAACCAAGAAGTTTGGAATCAAGCCCAACAAAATGGTTTTACTTTACTCGAAATTGAATTTTCAAAGGAAAAAACAGTACCCGATTTTTGGGGTCCATGGGAAGCAAGTTTAGCTAGTTTGCAACAACGTCGCTCAGAAAATATAATTGGCCAATTATTGCAGCATCATACCTTGCAGAGCACACGTTATTTAGCCAAGTGGATTGAGGCTAAAAATGGAAAATAAAAAAGCTCCGTTGTATGGGAGCTTTTGATTTATTCGGTTAATTTGAAATTATAGACTATTGTACCTACTTGTCGTTCGGCCCCATCAGGACTGGCCGACCATTTGGTTTGCATTGCTGCGATTTTTGCCTGAGTGGCTAAACACGATGCGGGGTTGGTTGTACCTCGAGCACCCGGTTTTGCTTCAATAACATTTCCGTTTTTATCTACAGTAATTTGTACAGCAACTAAGCCCGATTCATTACAGGTGTAAGCAGGTTGTGGTTTGTTCAATGCTTTGCGACCATTTAAAAAGTAACCCGGTCCATTGCCCGGTCCGTGACCACTTCCATTACCGCCGCCAGAACCACTTCCGCTGCCAGGTCCTGTTCCTGTTCCATTGCCCGGTCCATTACCACCGCCCGTTCCGCCACCTGAACCACCACTTCCATAGTAGCCATTCGAACCCAAACTTCCGTTGGTTTTTCCTTTATTGCCTCCCGCAGCATCGTCACCATCGCCTCCTTTTTTATTTCCTTTTAAGATATTGGCTAAGGCATCGTCCACTTTACGAACAGGTTGCTTTACTTCGACAGGTTTAGTTGTTTTAACGGGTTGTGTTACTGGAGTCGTTGGTTTTTTGATAGGTTCATTTTTTGGAACCACCACATCTGTTTTATCGCCATCACTTTCTTCAGCAATAATACTTTCCTCGGGAGCCGCAGTGGGAGTTGCTTTTGCCGTATTGGACACATTGAGTTCCTCACTTTGGTAATTGGAACCTGATCCAAAATCACTATCTCCAAAATTTACGGTAACACCGCCACCGCCACCGCCACCAGCAATCATGGCTGCCAATTCAGCATCGGATGGAGGCCAAAAAGTTATGGATCGCAAGAACAATAAAAAGGCAACAGTACAGTAAGTACTCAGTATGCGGGATTTGTTTTTATCTGTGAGTTGTGTTTTTTGTAAAAACTGATAGAGCACAATAAAAAGCGCTGGAAAGAGTACCAACAAAAAAACAGGTAACGGTAAAAACTTGAACAGACTTTTGAAAATACCAATTTTGCTCATAGGTCGCAATTTGTTTTTAAACGTCGAAAAATACGAAAAATTATAATAGTTCTAGCTATTGAGCCTTCGGAAGTGATTGTTGTAGCCAAAAGTAACCCAAAATACCAGAAAGTGTGGATGCAATAACAATCACGAATTTGCTATTATTGATGATTTCAATATCTGCAAAAGCCAAGAGTGTAATGAAAATGGACATGGTAAATCCGATACCCCCCAACATTCCGAGTCCAATTAATCGCTTCCAAGTGATTCCCTCAGGTAGTTGACTGATATTTAGTTTGACGGTTAACCAACTCATTAAAAAGATACCCAAAGGTTTTCCTAAAACTAATCCGAATAAAATTCCTAAACTGTAAGGTTGTGAAAGGGTTTTTGCAAAATCACCTTCAATCACAACGGCTGTATTACAAAGAGCGAAAATTGGAATGATAAGAAAAGCTACTGGGTGGTGAAGCCAATGTTGAAGTTGGTAAGAAATCGTATGGCGTCCACCATTTTGAAAGGGAATAGCAAATGCTAAAAGTACGCCTGTAATCGAAGCATGAACACCCGAATGGAGCATAAAATACCACATAAAGATTCCACCGATAAGGTACCATAACAGATTGTTTACTTTGAGTCGATTTAAAATTAGTAGGAGGCCAAAGATACCTAATGCTATTCCAAGGTTGAGTAAATTAATATCGTCGGTATAAAATAGTGCAATCATAATGATGGCGCCCAAGTCATCGATTACAGCAAGTGCTGTCAAAAAGACTTTAAGCGCAGGCGGCACACGTTTGCCTAAAAGCGACAGTATTCCGATGGCAAAAGCAATATCGGTAGCCATAGGAATTCCATAGCCTTTATGAGTAGGGGTGTTGTGATTGAAAAGTGTAAATAACAAGGCAGGTACAAGCATTCCGCCCAAAGCACCCGCTAAGGGAAGTGCCGCATCTTTCAATTTTGATAATTCACCAATATATACTTCCCGCTCCAATTCAAGTCCAATGAGCAAAAAGAAAATTGCCATTAATCCATCGTTAATCCAATATTCAGCAGGTTGACTTCCAATTTGGGTATGCCAAAGATGCAAGTAGGATTCTGACCAACTGGAATTGGCTAAAATAAGCGAAACGGCGGTACAGATGACAAGCACCAGTCCGCCGGCTTTTTCACTTTCAAAAAAGGAAGTAAATAATTTGGTTATTTGCATTTACACCAGTTGTTGTAACGCGATTTCAAAAGCCGTAGCACTGATATTCTGCTGCGCTGCTTTTCGGTCATGTACGCGTTCGATTGCTTTTTTGATGGTTTCTGAAGTATCGTAAAAGATAGCTTCGTCTGTCATTTGTACTTTTTTCTCCATGAAATAGGCAAACACGCGTGCCATTCCGCAATTGGAAATGAAGTCAGGAATCAAACTCACGCGACTATCAACATGTTCCATAATTGGTCCAAAGAAAATTTCTTTATCGGCAAAAGGGACGTTCGCCCCACAAGTGATAACTTCTAGTCCGCTGCCAATCATCGCATCTACTTGATCTTGCGTCACCAAACGCGATGCTGCACAAGGCGCAAAAATATGCGCACCGATGGACCAAATTTTTGTATTAATTTCTTCGAAAGGAATCATGTTTTCGGCCACTAATTTGTTGCCGTCTTTGTTTAAGAACAAACGTTTGATATCTTCATAACTGAAACCGTTTTCATTGATTACACCGCCATCGCGATCGATAATACCAATCACTTTCACACCCATTTCAGCAAGGTAAAATGCAGCGGCCGAACCTACGTTTCCAAAACCTTGAACGATTGCTTTTTTACCGTGGTAGTCACCGCCATAAGTAGTGTAATAATGACGAACTGCTTCGGCAACTCCGTAGCCTGTAATCATATCGGCAACAGTATATTTGCGTAAAACGTCAGGGGAGAATTTAGGGTTTTCAATGACTTTGATTACCCCTTGACGCAATTGACCAATGCGGTTGATTTTGTCGGCTTCTGTGGGTTTGAAATGACCATTGAAAACACCTTCTTGCGGATGCCAAACGCCACATTCTTCCGTCATCGGGATTACTTCGTGGATTTCGTCTACATTTAAATCGCCACCCGTGCCGTAATAACTTTTTAAAAGGGGAGAAACCGCCTTGTACCAACGTTTCAAGACGTCTTTTTTGCGGGGGTCGTTGGGGTCAAAGTTGATTCCAGATTTCGCACCACCAATAGCAGGGCCAGAAACAGTGAACTTCACTTCCATGGTTTTGGCTAATGAAAGTACTTCATTCATGTCGAGTCCTTTACGCATACGCGTTCCTCCGCCTGCAGCACCGCCACGAAGCGAGTTAATCACCGTCCATCCTTCGGCATCGGTTTCGCTATCTTTCCAGTTAAATACAATTTCAGGTTGTTTATTTTCAAATTTTTTAAGTAAGTCTTTCATTGTGGTTTGTTTGTGGGGCAAAAATACGGATTCATAAGCGATATGCCAATAAAAAAACGCCGCAATACTGTGGCGTTTTATTTGGACTTATTTCTTTTTGGCAGCCTTATCTTTATTGGCTTTGTAGCGCATATCTGGCGTTCCGTCTTTCTTTAGGGGAGCTTCCGGTTTTTTATTTTCTTTAAATCTTTTGTCCGGCGTTCCGTCTTTTTTCAATTTAGGAGCAGGTGGTGGAGGTGGTGGAGGTGTTTCTTTTCCCTTCGCTTTTCCTTTGGTTTGTTTGACTTCTTTTTTGACTTTGTCTTCTTTTTTAGCCGATTGTTGCGCTACCGCACTAAAAGTGAACGTTGCGGCCAACAATAGCGATGCAAGTACTTTTTTCATGGTTTCTTGATTTTGATTATTTACTAAAGTTAACGTATTGAATTTATTTTTGGTATAAATAGGAGCATAAATTCAACTTAAATTTTTACTTTCACAAGATAAATTTCAATTCCTGTTTTTATGAAAGCCAAAATTGTTCTCTTCTCTTTATTTTTATCACTTTCTTTATTCGCTCAAAGTAAAAAAATTTTAAAACAAGCCACAGAAATTGAAGCGGAAGGTAAAATGCTATACCGGTCCGAAATGGCTTCATGGTATGGATCCGATTTGTTTATGGAAACATTTAAAAATAACACATCGGTTATTGGAGGCTATGTTTCATATCCAGAAGGCGATGAGACTCGTTGTATTTTTTATTCCAATGCATCAGATCCCAAAGTTTTAGGTACAATTTCATTCGATTCTACTTTTTCTGTAAAATCGGCTTTGCAGGTATATATTGAGCGTCAATTGAGTGAATTAGAAAAAGAATATGTCACACTCCGTGTCAAAGCCAAAGCGGAAATCCAAAAAGATACATTGTTTTCACATTATAAAAATTCGAATCTTAATTTAATTCCCGTAATAAATGAAAACATGCGACGGGTTTATGTCATTACCGGTCCGCAAAATAGTGGCGTCATTTTATTTGGGAATGATTATGTCTTAGATTTTGATAAAGAGTTTAACTTATTGACAAAAAAGAAAATTCACAAAAGTTTAATTCCTTTTGAATTCAAAAGTGATGATAAAATAATTACAAGTGGTATACATACGCATTTGGATACTACAGGTTTACTAATGACGGCAACAGATATTTGTAACTTACTGCTTTATCAACGATTTACATCACTAGAAAGTTATATGGTAATGTCTTCAGAATACGTTTCCATTTGGAATTGTAAAACATCTAAGTTAACGGTAATGAAAAAAGATGCTTTCATGAAGATTGTAAATGATAAACCCAAAGTGAAAAATTAAATGGGATAATGTATGTATCCACTACAATGATCCTGTTTCGCTCCCGTCACACTCGACAAAACATTTATTTCATTGCGTAAACGCAAAACGCCCAGTAGTCCAAAAATCAAGGCTTCTTTGAATTCTAAGGTTTTTGCATCGGGTATAATTAATTCCATTTCGGGTAAATAGGAATGTATGCGTTCGATTAAAAAAGTATTGTAGGCTCCGCCGCCAGTTGCCAGTAGTTTTCCTTTTTTTGTTGGTAAGGCTTTTGCTGTTTGAAAGGCTATATGTTCGATAAATGTGTGCATAGCATCAGCGGGAGAAGTCGTAAACTTTTCCATGGTAGGGAGCACTTTTTCACGAACGAATTCAAATCCTAACGATTTTGGAAAAGATTGCTGGTAGTAATCGAATGCATTAAGAGTTTCGAGAAGTTCGGGGATAATTTTTCCAGATGCCGCTATTTTCCCACTTTCGTCATATTGAAGTCCGAGTTTATTCGCATAAAAATTCAATACCGTATTCACGGGCGAAATGTCAAAAGCTAAGCGTTGCCCTTGGTGTTCAAACGATACATTGGAAAATCCGCCGAGGTTTAAGCAATAGGTGTACGCTGCAAACAATGTGCGATCGCCAATGGGGACTAATGGCGCTCCTTGTCCGCCCAACGCTACATCTTGTACACGAAAGTCGCAAACCACAGTTTGTTTAACACGATTAGCGATTTCGGGTAGGTTACCAATTTGCAAGGTGAATCCATTGTGGGGTTGATGTAATATGGTATGGCCATGAGAGCAAACAGCGTCTAAATTTGTAATCGACTTTTCCTGAATAAAATCAAAAATTACAGTTCCTAGATACGCGGTATAGTCCTGATTTATTTGTTGAAGTTCCTTTTCTGAAAATGTTATGGCTTTCTTCAATTGAGTAACCCAATTTGCAGGATAAGGAAAGGTTTCAGCCTGTCCGATTTCGTAGGTCCAATGCCCGTTTTCAAAAGTGAAAAATAGTTCGGCCAAGTCAATGCCGTCGAGGGATGTGCCCGACATGACGCCGAGGATATGATAGGTTTGTTTAGACATTTTCTAAAATTACGAAAACGTTTGAAGTTTCGCTTTTAATATTATACATTTGGAAACCAAAATTAAAATTTACGATTTAACAAACACGATTTTTTATGGATTTTAATCTTACCGAAGAGCATTTGATGATTCAGCAGGCGGCGCGTGATTTTGCTCAAAACGAATTGTTACCAGGCGTTATCGAGCGTGACGAACATTCGAAATTCCCCACAGAACAAGTGAAAATGATGGGTGAGCTCGGATTTATGGGCATGATGGTTGACCCAAAATACGGTGGTGCAGGCTTGGACAGTGTTTCCTATGTTTTGGCGATGACTGAAATTGCAAAAGTGGATGCTTCTGCAGCGGTTATCATGTCGGTGAACAATTCCTTGGTATGTGCCGGTATGGAAAAATACTGTAGTGAAGAACAAAAAATGAAATATTTGGTGCCTTTGGCCAAAGGGGAAGTCATTGGTGCTTTCTGTTTGTCAGAACCTGAAGCGGGTTCGGATGCCACTTCACAAAAAACTACGGCCATTGATATGGGAGATTATTACCTATTGAATGGTACTAAAAACTGGATTACCAACGGTTCGACTGCATCTACTTATTTAGTGATTGCACAAACCGATGTGGAAAAAGGACATAAAGGAATCAATGCATTTATTGTGGAACGCGGATGGGAAGGTTTTGAAATCGGACCCAAAGAAAAGAAAATGGGAATTCGTGGATCAGACACGCATTCGTTGATGTTTTCTGACGTAAAAGTTCCCAAAGAAAACCGCATTGGTGCAGACGGATTTGGTTTTTCTTTTGCTATGAATGTATTGAACGGGGGACGTATTGGAATTGCTTCTCAAGCATTAGGGATAGCCTATGGTGCCTACGAATTAGCCTTAAAATATTCACAAGAGCGTAAAGCTTTTGGAAAAGAAATTTTCAAACACCAAGCGATTGCTTTCAAATTGGCCGATATGTATGTAAAAACTACTGCAGCCAAAATGTTAGTTATGAAAGCAGCCGTAGAAAAAGATGAAGGAAAAGACATTGCACACAGTGGTGCAATGGCAAAATTATATGCTTCAGAGGTAGCTTTAGAGGTAGCCAATGATGCGGTTCAAATTCACGGTGGTAACGGATATGTAGCCGAATACCACGTGGAGCGAATGATGCGTGATTCAAAAATTACCCAAATTTATGAGGGTACATCTGAGATTCAGCGTATTGTTATTTCCCGCGGACTCATTACTTAATTTTTATATGTATATTGAAAAGACCTCCCTCAGTGGAGGTTTTTTTGTGTCAAAAAGTTTATACCTTAGCAATATGTTTGACGAACTTAAATATTGGTATTTGCGTGATCATAAGTTGTTTAGGACATTAAGTATGTCTCAAATAAAACAATTGTGTATCATTACGGGTTTTAAAAAAGCACAAAAAGGGGATGTGATTTATTTCGGAACCAATGAAATGCCAAGAATTTATTTACTAAAAAAAGGAAGTATCAAAATTGTTTCATTGGATGAAGAAGGGAATGAAGTAGTCAAAGATGTCATCCAAAAAGGCGATTTATTTGGTCATTTGGAGTTGGATGAAGGTGATGAACGAAATGAATATGCCAAAGCCCTGACACCTGAAGTTTCAATTTGTAGTTTTTTGCAATCTGATTTTGAGCAACTCATGTTGAAACATCCTGATTTGGCATTGTCCTACACGAAATTCGTTGGATTGAAAATGAAACGATTACGTAACAATTATAATAATTTGATTTCCAAAGATGCCAGATCACGATTGATTTCTTTTTTTAAAGAATGGGCTGAACGTGAAGGGACATTAGTCGAAGGACGTATACATTTAGAAAATTATCTTACCCAAAATGATATCGCACAAATCATTTGTACTTCACGTCAAACAGCAGTTCAACTACTTACGGAATTGGAAAATAATGGTTTGCTTTATTACAGTAGGAAAGAAATAATCATAGAAAATCTCCAAAAATTTCAAGAATTTTAATGCGAATGTCAGCTTCATGACATTTCCTTGGATAGATGCGTTCTACTTTTGAATAAAAAAAGTATGAAAATGCACTCAAAAATCCTAGTGTTGTTATTATCCCTTCTTTTACTATCGTGTCAAGAAGAAGGGGTATTAACACAAAACCGTCCTGTTGGAACCGAACTTACTTCCAATGCGCAGTTACGGTATCAGACTACCTTTACAACAACAGATTTTATTTCAGGGAGTGGTAAAGCATCAATTTATTTGGATGAAGGTAGATATAAATTAAAATTAGTTGATTACACTATTCAAGAGGGGCCCGACTTAAAAGTTTACCTTTCTCAATCGAGTGAACCTAATAATTTCATCAATTTAGGGAATCTCGAACCACAGCAAATTTATCTTCTACCTGCCAATATAAATTTTGCTACACATAAATATGTTCTTATTCACTGCCAGCAATACAATCATTTGTTTGCTTATGGACAACTCATTCCACAGCTATGAGAAAGTGTCTAAGTTTAATAGTTTGTGTGCTGAGTATTTTTATTACAAGTGCTCAAGGCTGCAGTGATGCAGGTGTTTGTACGGCTAATGCATTAAATAGTAAAGAGGCGAATTTGTATACAAACACTTTGTCATATTCAGCCATATTGGGGAAAGGGGAATCGGATGTGTTTTATGTTTCCCATTTTTTAGCCTACACGAAACAATGGAATCCACAATTTTCATTTTCTGCAAAAGTTACCCTGTCAACCGCAAAAGGAAGTTTTGGAACACGTACCCAATTTGGTGATGCTTTCTTAGTAGGGAATTATCTTTTTAAAACAAAAAAGAAGTCGCAATGGGGAACAATTTTAGGATTGAAATTTCCATTTACAGCGTCCAATTTAAAAATTAATGGCTATTCACTTCCTTTGGATTATCAATCGAGTTTGGGTACTATAGATGTTTTTATTGGCGGAAATTGGCGGAATAAAAATTGGAATGTGGAAAGTATTTTACAAGTCCCTTTCGTCAATTTAAACAAAAATTCGTATTTCGCCGAATACAGTGGAACAACTGACTTTCCCTCCACAAATTTATTTAAACGGCAACCGGATGCTTTGCTGAAAGTTGGATATCGCTATGCTATCATTCCCCAAAAATTCAGTCTTACTCCCAGCCTTTTGGCGGTATATCATTTGGGTGAAGATTCCTTTACGAATATTTTTAATCAACAAGTTGCACTGGAAGGTTCTTCGGGATTGACCGTAAATGGGGTTATTAATGCGGTGTATTCTTTTCAAAAAAACCAACAGATCGAGTGCACTTTGGCAACTCCCTTCGCTGTGCGTGAAGTTCGCCCCGATGGTTTAACCCGAAGTTTGGTTTTTGCCCTTCAATACAATTATTCTTTTTAACTCTTAATCCTATGAAATTTAAATTAAGTCTATTCGCTTTTTTTATTGCGACAATCGGAATGGCTCAAGTCAATGTTAAAAATGGTATTGCCTTGCAAGGGTATGATCCTGTTTCCTATTTTGAAAAATTAACAGCTGAGAAAGGGAGTGATGCTTACAAAGTACAACACAATGGAGCATGGTATTATTTTACTTCAGAAGCGCATAAAGTCACTTTTGAGAAAAATCCATCCTATTATGAACCACAATTTGGCGGGTATTGTGCTTATGGAATGTCCAAAGGCTATAAAGCCGCTGTTCAACCCGAAGCATTTACAATTTATAATGAAAAATTATATCTTAATTATAACCTTGAAGTTCGTGTAGAATGGATGAAAAATAAAGAGGAACGCATTCAAAATGCGGAAAAAAATTGGAAATCGTTGCAAACAAAATAACAAATTAGTTGCAAATGTAAGGTAGCAGACAAACGTGTGGTTGTAGGTGATTTTACTTTGTACCCACCTAATTAAATGATTTAAAACAATGAAAAAAATAATTACTGTAGCACTGCTATTTATGGTAGTTCTCACCATTCAAGCACAAAATCAAGCCAAACGTCTAAAAGAGTTTAATCTTGAAAATAGACTAGCGCTTCAGGGTTATGATCCTGTGGCCTATTTTGTCCAAAAAAAAGCGGTTAAGGGGAAGAAAGAAATTTCGCTTATTCATGAAGGAGTACTGTATTATTTCGCAACCCAAAATGATAAAGAGTTATTTGCTAAAAATCCGAGCAGCTATGAACCACAATATGGAGGATGGTGTGCTTATGCTATGGGAGCCAATGGTGAAAAAGTGGAAGTTGATCCGGAAACCTTTAAGGTTGTCAATGGAAAGTTGTTTCTTTTCTACAATGCTTTTTTCAATAACACCTTAAAATCATGGAATAAAGATGAGGTTAATTTGAATAAAAAAGCGGATACAAATTGGAAAAAATTTATCAATTAAATACTGACTTTATGAAAAAGCAATGGGTATATTGGATAATAAAATTGACTGCAGCAATAATTTTATTGCAAACATTATTTTTTAAATTTTCTGGAGCTTCAGAGAGTATTTTTATTTTTCAATCCTTAGGAATTGAACCTTATGGTCGTATTGGTTCAGGAATCGTTGAGCTTATAGCTGGAGTATTTTTAATGCTTCCAAAAAAGGCCTGGTTAGGTGCTTTGTTAGCTACTGGATCGATGATTGGTGCGTTGTTTTCCCATATTTTCATATTGGGCATTGAGGTTCAAAATGATGGAGGAACTTTGTTTGTTTTAGCCATGATTACGTTGATTTGTAGCAGTATAGTTCTGTTTTATGAACGGAATCATTGGGTCATTTTTTTTAGCAAACCAACGCGAGTTTAATTTTAATTGGATTTTATGTTTATTCAAACTATCAAAACAACATTATCTGGATTAGAACAAGTCATAATACAGCTTGATGATCCATTCTTTGTGCAACCTTGCGAGGCTTTGAGTCAGTCAACGATTGGCGAACATACACGTCATATTATTGAAATGTTTCAATGCTTACTCGATCAGTATGATACTGGAGTAATCGATTATGATTTACGTAAACGGGACAAGCGTATCCAAACTGATAGTAAGGTAGCACAACGCTCTTTACAAAGAATTTTAGAACAACTTGTATTACCCAATAAGTCGCTTTTACTTAGACAATCATTTGAGGGGAAAACAATTTCTATTGCGACAAATTTTCATAGAGAGTTATTATATAATTTAGAACATTGTGTGCATCATCAAGCCTTGATAAAAGTAGCCTTATTGCAATTTGAAGCTTTAGAAGTAGATGCTACTTTTGGTGTTGCGCGTTCCACTTTAGACTATCGAAAACAATGTGCACAGTAAGTTTTGTTCCAATTAATGGTAAAATTGTCATTACCTCAAATCGGGATGAGAAAACCATTCGTACAGCTGCAATCCCACCGCAGCAGTATACTGTTCAACAAAAGAATCTTCTATTTCCAAAAGATACAAAAGCAGGAGGGACATGGTTTGTAGTTGATTCACGATCTAATGTTGGTGTGTTGCTAAATGGTGCTTCAGAGAACCATGTGCGACAAGAAAATTACCGAAAAAGTAGAGGATTAATTGTTTTAGATATAATGAGTGGTGTTTCACCTATAAAACAATGGGTTAAAATTGATTTACATTCGATTGAACCTTTTACTTTGGTTCTCTATGAAGGTGATCATTTATATCAATTGCAATGGGATGGCATGAAAAAAAACTCGTCCGAGTTAGATACTTCACAGCAATATATTTGGTCTTCTTCAACGTTGTATACAAAAGAAATACGCGAGTTACGCACTATTTGGTTTGAGCATTACCTTAATGATCATCCTGAAATAGATGCTGATGATATGTTTTTTTTTCATCGGTATACCGAAAATTCGGATTCAGAGAACGGACTTGTAATTAATCGTGATTCGATATACAAAACAGTAAGTATCACGCAAGTGGTTTTGGAGAAAAACCGTGGACAAATGCATTACGCAGATTTGTTGTCTGATCAAACTTTCCAACATAATTTTATTTCAATTTAAGTAAAATGTCAATACGTCTATTTTTACATAAACTTTTTCATTGGGAATATTGGCCGTTTCAAATTCTGTATTTTCCAATTTATTTTCAGTGGTTGTTTTTTGCGATTCGGTCACGGTCTTTATTTTATTTCAATGCCTGTAATCCTTCATTACAAAATGGTGGGTTTTTTATGGAAAGTAAAAAATCGATTTATGATTTAATTCCACAACAGTATTACCCGAAAACTGAATTGATTTCTTCAGCAATGACTTGGGAAAAGTTGAAGGGTTTTTTAGAAAATTCGACTCTCCAATTTCCTATTATAGCCAAACCAGATATTGGATTGCGGGGTGCTTCGGTAAAAAAAATAACCAATTTTGAAGAATTGAAGCAATACCATGCGAAAGCTAACTTTGATTTTTTATTACAAGAATATATTCCGTATAATCATGAAATCGGATTGTTTTATGTGCGATATCCACAGGAACAGCATGGACGAATAACGGGGATTGTAGCGAAAGAATTCCTAAAGGTAATTGGAGATGGTGTCTCTACACTGGAAGTACTATTATTAAAGAATCCTAGATATGCATTACAGTTGCCAATCTTAAGAAAAGAATTGGGCAATCAATTGAACGAGATTTTACCTTTAAATGTTTCAAGGACATTAGTGCCTTATGGGAATCATGCTCGGGGAGCTAAATTTCTTGATTTTAGTAATCGAATTACTCCTGAGTTGACCGCTACCTTTGATAAGATATGCCAACAAATTGATGGTTTTTATTTTGGTCGATTGGATGTAATGTATGCCAATTGGGCCGATCTTGAAGAGGGGAAGAATTTTAGTATTGTCGAACTAAATGGTGCGGCTAGTGAGCCTACGCACATTTATGATCCTAAACATTCACTATTTTTTGCATGGAAAGAATTGTTTCGACATCAAAAGATGATGCATGCGATAAGTAATATAAATTACCAAAATGGTTATGCTTTTTTGTCGTTCAAAAAAGGGATGGAGCAATTTCGATTACACCGAGAACATTCTTTGAAAATTTTTACCCTTTGAAAAAAGTATTAAATCATTGGGGCATCGGATTTGTGATAAGTTTTCTTGGTTCTTTGCCGTTGGGATATTTAAATCTTGTTGGACATAATATTTTGACACAAATCGGTTGGAATGCCACGTTTCAATTTTGCTTGGGAGTAATAGGAGTTGAGGTCATTGTTATTTACACCACATTACGATTAGCCATACCCTTGGTACAAAACAAAAAATTAATGCATGTGATTTCTTTTTTTTCGATGCTATTTATGTTTGCCATTGCTGCCATAATCTTTAGTAATTCAGATGTAGGAAGGCCCATTTCATTTAAATATTATGGTGCTCCAATATTTACAGGGTTCATCTTGAGTTGTTTCAACATTGCACAAATTCCATTTTGGACAGGTTGGAATTTAAATTTACTCATCAATAAACGTATTCAGGCCAAAGGGAGTCCAATTTTTAGTTATTTGTTTGGATGTGGAATGGGTACTTTTTTAGGGATGATCCTATTAATTTTTCTACTGAATCAAGCAGCATCTTCTTTTGATTTGCTTCGAAATTATCTATACAAAGCCGTATTGCCCATCCTATTTTGTAGTCTTGGTGTACTTCAAGCTGTGCGTCTATATCGTAAATAGACTTCCGATTTAGTCCTTCGATTTTAATTATCTTTGTTTCAATTAAAATCTATTCCATGAATATAATCATTACGGGAACTTCCCGCGGTATCGGACTACAATTGGCGCTTCAATGTGCGAACAATGGGCATCAGGTTTTGGCTTTATCCCGAAAAGTACCGCAAGAGTTAATGGAACATGCCAATGTAACCTGTTTTTCGTTGGACTTAACCATTGAAGACGATTTGAATCAGGTAGCTGAATTTTTAGCTTCCACATGGAAAAAAGTAGATCGTATCGTGCACAACGCGGGGAGTTTGGTCAATAAACCATTTGAACAATTGCGTTTGGATGATTTTGAACGCGTTTACAAAGTGAATGTTTTTGGGGTTGCGCTATTAACCCAAGTTTGTTTGCCGTTTATGCAAGCCGGCAGTCATGTCGTTAGCGTGAGTTCGATGGGCGGCATCCAAGGAAGCATGAAATTCCCGGGCTTGGCCGCCTACAGTTCGAGCAAAGGTGCTGTAATCACATTGTCAGAACTCTTAGCTGAAGAATACAAAGAGCGTGGTATCGCATTTAATGTGTTGGCTTTAGGAGCGGTACAAACCGAAATGTTGGAAGAAGCTTTTCCTGGGTATCAAGCACCCGTTTCAGCAACTGAAATGGCCGATTATATATATGATTTTACTTTAAAAGGGAATGCTTTTCACAATGGGAAGATTATTCAGGTTTCGTCTTCGACTCCTTAAGATAGTTATGAGTTATGAAGTATGAATTATGAGTTGGAGTAAGAATTAATGATCAAAGAGTATAGTAGCCATGAAAAGTAGTATTATCGCCGAAAAGAGTTTTCAATTAGCATTAAGTGGAATTCAATTTTACAACCAAGTGTTATCAAAAAATCGCGATTTTGTCACGGAACGTCAGTTTTTGAAATCAGTTACTTCGGTAGGAGCTAATGTTAGAGAGGCATGTAATGCACAATCAAAATTAGATTTTATCAGTAAATTACACATTGCTCAAAAAGAATGTGCAGAAACGCAATATTGGTTAGAGCTGATGTTTGCTTCTCAACGAATTTCTGAACTTGAGTATGTAAACTTGCATAATGAATGTGACGAAGTTTTTCGGATATTGCGAAGTATAATTTTGACTACAAAGCGAAATTTAAAAATCAATTCATAACTCATAACTTATAATTCATAATTAAGTATTGGAAGTTCTCGCTAAATACCTACCCGAGCATGCTGTACTGCCTTGTTTTGAGTTAATCAAAGCGAATTCAGTGCATTTGAAAATCGTGAATGAACGTCAAACCCGTCATGGTGATTACCGAAAAGCTTTGAATGGAAAGCATGAAATTACGGTGAATGCGAGTTTGAATAAATACCGCTTTTTGATTACACTGGTTCATGAGATTGCGCATTTAGTGGCCTTTGAACAATTTGGAAGGCAGATAAAACCGCACGGTGTAGAATGGAAAATGACGTTTCAACGGTTGATGGTGCCCTTTATTCGCCCAGAAATTTTTCCACATTCGGTGTTGCCTTTGGTAGCCCAACATTTTCGAAATCCCACAGCTTCTAGTGATACAGATGCCCGATTGGCTTTTGCTTTAAAACAATTTGACGAACGAAAATCAGATGTGTTTTTTATTCATGAAGTGCCCAATGGAGCTTTTTTTAGAATTAAAAACGGAAAGGTTTTTCAAAAGCAAGGATTGCGGGTAAAGCGTTACATTTGCCAAGAAGTAGCTTCTGGAAAGTTGTTTTTATTCAATGCCAATGCAGAAGTTGAAATCGTACCGGGAGGATAATTCCTAATACTATTTATTCTTTTTATAGTCAATTTAATACAAATCCTATCGGGATTAAATATATTTGCACGAATTGCCTTCACAAGGTAATTAATGAAATAATCAATACATGAATTCCAATTATTACGCAATTTTAATGGCTGGTGGAGTTGGCTCCCGTTTTTGGCCTGTGAGTACATCTGAGTTTCCGAAGCAATTTCACGATATGTTAGGGTCAGGAGAAACGTTGATTCAAAAGACATTCAGTCGTTTGTCTCAATTAATTCCCGCAGAGAATATTTTAATTCTCACCAATGAACGATACAATCATTTGGTTTTGGAGCAATTGCCACAAGTTCAACCGGAGCAAGTAGTTTTGGAACCCGCTATGCGTAATACAGCGCCATGTATTTTATATGCTTCATTAAAAATTCAAAAAAAGAATCCCAATGCCGTAATGGTGGTGGCGCCAAGCGATCATTGGATTGAAGATGAACAAGCGTTTACTCAAAATTTGCAACAGTGTTTTGATTTTTGTGAAAAGGAAAATGCGTTGATGACATTGGGGATACAACCGACTTTCCCCAATACAGGATTTGGGTATATTGAATACGATAAAGCGGATTCGAATAAGGTGAAAAAAGTGAATCAATTCCGTGAAAAACCCGACTATGAAACGGCTAAGCATTTTCTTGAACAAGGGAATTTCTTGTGGAATGGAGGGATATTTATTTGGAGTGTACAAGCGATTATTTCGGCATTTGCACAATTTCAACCCGCTATGAACACCTTGTTTTTACAAGGGCAATCCGTGTATAATTCATCAGGTGAAGCTTCTTTTATACAAGAAAATTATCCCAAAGCGGAAAACATTTCCATTGATTATGCCATCTTAGAAAAAGCGACTAATGTGTATGTCTTACCGGCAACTTTTGATTGGAATGATCTTGGAACATGGGGCTCTTTACACGAAAAATTGGATAAAGACGGTCAAAACAATGCGGTTGTGAATGCTACTGTTATTTTGGAAAATGCTTCCAATAATATCATTCGTGCAGAGGGTAAAAAGTTAGTAATCGTAGATGGACTTGATGATTTTATTATCGTAGACAAAGACGATGTTTTATTGATTTATCCAAAAGGTAAGGAACAGGATATTAAACGCATTACCGCTTTAGCTCAAAATTTAGAGTAGACTTTTTTTATTTGGCTGTTTTCAATGAGTAATTGCGAAAGCAAGTACTGCTTTTTTTTCTTATTTTTAGAATCTAAATAAGGAATCTATGCCAACCAAAATAAAGAATACGCTATTGCTAATCGGCTTGTTTTTAAGTTTTCTCAGCGCTCAAGGACAGCTCACTAATTTTACTTTTACGGTTACCCCTACTGCAGAAACTTGTACTGGAAACGGTTCGTTAGCTTTCACAGTTACCAATACAACAGCTGGCGCAACATTTACTTACGCCATTTATCAATTACCAAACACGACAACACCGATAGCAATTACTAGTTTGCCATCGTATGGTGGCTTGAGTGCAGGAAATTATCAGGTTATTGCTACACAAACCCTCGGACCTTTGTCAAATACGCAATTTGCAAATGTTCAAATCACAGACTTAACTACTGTCGTTACCTTTCAAATTCTCGGGCAACAAGTGAATTGTGTCAATGCCAATGTAACAGTTCAAGTTACTTCTGGAACGGCTGTGAGTTATGAAATAATAGCGGGACCCCAACTTTTTCCCCCTCAATCCTCCAATTATTTCCCTAATCTCGGACCGGGAACCTACACTATTCGGGTGAATGATGCTTGTGGGGAAGGAGTCGCACAATCGTATACCGTGAGTTATCAGAATCCGCCGAATTTAGCAATAGGTTCGTTTACCCCAACATGTGAATTGATATCATGTGATCGAATTTCAGGAGAATTATTTATTAATTCTACCCTGTTAAATTCGCCTATACGGTATCCGCTAACGGTGCAAGCTGTGGCAAATCCACCAGGTGGCGGAGCTCCGGTAACCTATTCGCAGGTTATTTCTAGCGGAGGTTTGTTGAATAGCACACTCAACGTGCAAGTTCCCTTTTACCACGGACAAAGTTATACCTATAGTTTTATTGTAACTGATGCGTGTGGTAACGTTTATAACAGTGCGCCTTCAACATTAAATCAGGCATTTACGGTCAATGTGTCAACGAGTACTGTAGGTTGTTTTCGAAACTTATCCTTGACCGCATGTACTTTTAAATTCCCACTTCAAGTTCAGTTTTTAAGTGCTCCTGCGGGATTTAATCCGGTTCTTTTTAATCCTAATCATCCCGGACCATTTAACACGGCGACAATTAATTATTCGTCTTCAACTTCGAATACATTGCCTTTAGGGAATTATTCGATTAAAATAACTGATGCTTGCGGAAGAACAAGTACAATAACCACAACAGTACTTCCTGCCGAACCAGGTTTTTTATTATCTCCGAGTTCGCAAGAATGTGCATCGGTTTATAATTACATGATGCCTTTAGGAAATGGTACCCAAGTGGCTCAGGTTATTGTTGAAAATGCACCACCCACCTATACCACAACTTTGCCTTTAAATGTAAGTTCCCAAATTAATTCAGGTTCCATTCAATTGACTTTGCCTACCGGGAATTACACCATTTCTGGATTCGATGTTTGTGGGTTGCCCTTTAGTTATTCGTTTTTTGTGCCACCGCTCAATCCAAATGTGACCACGGAAGCTTTAAATCTAGTGGGATGTGCAAATTCGGGCTCGGGAACCATACGATTTTTGGCGCAAGGCACCCGATTACAGTCCATTATTTTGACTAGTACAACGGCTAACTTTACCCAGCCCTTGCCGTATGATTTTTCGTCAAATATTCAACAACCCAATGCGATAGCTGCGCTGTTGTTGAATTTACCCTTTGGTATTTATACGTTCACAGTAACCGATACTTGCGGTAATACCTATCAAAAAATTATTATTTTAAACAAAGAAGTCAATACTGGTCCAAATAATTTATTACAATTATCGGGCTGTGATATTGGGTTCGGTTCTTTTAAAATGACTTCTCCAAACGGGGCAATCTCCAGCGCTTCTATAACTGCTGCTCCTCCGGCATTCAGCAGTAACTTGCCGTTCAATTTGAATACATATATTGATACAAGCGGACGTTTGTTTGTACCCAATTTACCAGAAGGACTCTATACTATTCACACAATCGATGCTTGTGGGGTAGAGCGTAATGAAGATGTTGCGCTTGTAGGATTTCATTTTCAAGAACAAATTCAAGTGATACCTGCTTGTAATTCGTATTCATTGGATGTTGTGTATAGTGATAACAATTCGTCAATTCATACTTTTTGGTTGCAAAAATGGAATCCTTTGGCGGGTGTTTGGGAGCATCCAATTACAGGTTTTGATTATATAACTGGTACTATTCCCAATATTTTATCTTCATATTCTTTAAGTTTAGGAATTAACAATAACATTGGAAGTGAAGGTCATTTTCGTGTATTATCTGTATTTGAATCCTACAATCAAGCCAATAATACAAATTTACAATGTATTCAGTCGGTCAAAGAATTTGATTTTTCGGATGTAGTGTCTATTGATGCGGCTTATTTAATTAATTGTCCCAATGCAGGAACGCAAGTGATTATAGATGCAAATGGAATTCCTCCCTTACAGTATTCCATCACTACTTTAAATGGAAGTCCTTATTTAGTGAACAATGGTACAAATAGTGTTTTTATTGGGTTGGCACCAGGATTGTATAATTTTACTGTAGAAGATAATTGTGGCAATATAGTCAATCGCGATTTTGACATAGGATTGTTGACTCCACCTACGATTACAGGGCAAAATTTTTGTGATGGACAAGTAGGGCAGCTTTCGATTGATTTAGTAAATTCGTATTCGTATCAATGGTGGAATGCCGCCAATCCAAGTGTGATTTTGAGTACGAGTAATGTTTTAACTTTTACTCCTTTTTCAAATAGTACTTCACCGGGAACTTATGTGGTGCAACTGCATTCGTCCTTAAATTCATCGTGTGCAGATCAACAATTTACCTATGTAATTCCTTCAAATCCGGCGCCCAATGCAGGAGGAGATGGACTTTTGGAATCCTGTGAACAAATTACTCAAATTGATTTATATACTGTTTTACAAGGAAATTATGCGTCAGGTGGGGTTTGGTCTTCAACATCGGTTTCTAGTGGTTTGTCTGGAAGTATTTGGGATACAACGAATGTTTCGTACGGTACGTATGTTTTTAATTATCGGGTGGATGGACTATGTGGTGCATTTGATGAATCGCAGGTGACAATTGTACTCAAAGAACCGCTGCCTAATTTGAATTTGACCGGAACGATAACAGCATGTTCAGGTACTTCTATTCAGCTGGGAGCACCATTCATTGCTAATGCGGCCTATTCATGGGTGGGTCCGAATGGATTTAGCAGTTCGATTCAAGAGCCTTTATTTCCAGCGGTAACGAGTACAGATGCGGGTGTGTATACTTTAACGGTTACGCGTAATGGATGTCAAAAAACGGGTGTGATCGATGTCGTTGTAAATCCGTTACCTGAATTTACTATTGAACAAGAATGTTATGGAGGGCGTTATAAAATGGAAGTGATTCCTTTAAATAATTCATTTGACCCAACAAGTGTAGCTTATTCTTGGACGGGACCGTTCAATTTTATAGCCAATGAAAATCCAATTTACTTATTACAAGAACCGGCAGGGAGTTATGAAGTAACGGTTGTTAATGATTTAGGGTGTTCGACCCAAATTCCTTTTCAAGTGAATGAAACGATGTGTGCAATTCCCAATGTAATTACTCCGAATCAAGATGGAGCAAATGATAGTTTTGATTTACTAGGATTTGATGTTAAGTTGTTAGAAATTTATAACCGTTGGGGAAGAAAAGTATACGAGAAGAGTGCCTATATCAATGAATGGGAGGGACAAAATCAACAAGGGGAATCGTTGCCAGATGGCGTTTATTTTTATCATTTGGAATTGCCGAATGATCAACATAAACAGGGGTGGATTTTAGTGGTGTTTTAGAATCTAGTTGAATATTCTTATTTTTTGTTTTAATAGATTGGTATTTAAATCAATAGATTCGTTTAAGATGAAAGTAGTTGCCTTTTTACTTCTTTTTAATTGAATTTATCACTACATTTGAGTAATAAATTTCTTACATGCCGTTACGTTTGCCTACATATATAATTTTCACTTGTTTGTTGATGCTATGGAATAATGCCATAGGTCAGTTGAATACTTTTGGGTTTTCTGTAAATCCAACAGCAGAGGCCTGTACCGGAAATGGTTCGTTAGAATTTGTAGTTAATAACGCTACTACGGGAGCAACTTTTACATATGCTATCTATCAATTGCCGAATACTACAACACCAATTGCGGTTACCTCACAAAATAATTTTGGCGGACTAACATCGGGTGGATATTGGGTTGTTGCAACACAGAGTTTAGGAGGATTGTCTAATTCTCAACAAGTATTTGTAAATATAGCTAACCAACTTAATCCCTTGAATTACTCGATTGATATCACTAGAAATGGTTGTTTCAATGGGGATGTTTCCATAAATGTTGCTGCGGGAGTACCAGTATCCTATGCGTTGATTTCAGGTCCGCTAACAGTTCCACCTCAAGCTTCCAATAGTTTTTACAATTTACCACCAGGCGTTTATAATGTTCGGGTGGTCGATAATTGCGGCGAAGGTTTGGTTCAATCGTTTACTATTGATTTTGATAATCCACCCAATATTAATTTTTTGAATTTTACTACCGAATGTGAATTGTTTGCGTGTGACGTGATTTCAGGTCAACTGTATGTTCAAACGCTGTCAAATACGGATTTTTTTCGTTATCCGTTGACGGTTCAAACCATTGTTTTGGAACCTACTACTGGTGTAGCAACGACGATTACAACAACGGTATCTTCGGGTGATGACCATGATTTATTCATTCCTATTCAGATGCCGTTTTACAACAATCAACAATACCAATATTCATTTGTTATAACTGATGCTTGTGGTGTTGTACATGAGTCGGTAAATTATATTTTAAATACCAAGTTTACGGCTTCTTTTGCCCAGAATTTCGATGGTTGTTTGCCGTCATTGAGTGTTAATGTTTGTAATTTTAAACCACCTTATACCATAGAGTTTTTACAAGCTCCATCGGGTTTTAATCCGGTATTGTTTAATAGTAGTCATCCCGGACCTTTTGTAGATTCAATTGTGGTATATGCTTCCAATGCAAACAATAGTATTCCTTTGGGGGATTATTCCATTCGAGTTACTGATGCATGTGGTCGGGTAGATATTAAGACTTTAAACTTACATTTTAATATACCTACATTTACAAATTCTACGGCTATTATTAACTGTCAAACCATTGCTGATTTCATTTTAGATTTGGGGACAAATGCTCAGGGTGGCTCAATCGTCGTTACTGAAGCACCTCCAACATTTACGCCGACAGTACCTTTGGATTTGTCGGCATTCATTGTTGGGGGGTATTTTAATGCCAATTTACCAGTTGGAGAATATACATTTACTGGAGTGAATAGCTGTGGTGTTGTTTTTTCATTTTCATTCCAGATTTCACCGATTTTACCAAGTATTAGTGTTTTTCCCTTGAATTTAAACGGATGTGGAAATCAAGGTATTGGAGATATAAAAATTAGTATGGAACCAAGTGCAACATTACAAACCATCCAATTGGTTAGCGCACCTCCGAATTACCCCAATCCATTGCCATTTGATTATTCTTCAACGATTCAACTTCCCGATGCAATCATCGCACAAATTGAAGATGTACCCTTTGGTACGTATACTTTTATCATTACTGATAGTTGTGGAAATAGTACAACAAAGACAGTCACTTTAAGTACTGCTATCAACACAGGGCCATCGTTTATCGCAAAATTAACGGGATGTGGAGAAGGGTATATGTCATTAAAATTAACTTCGCCAAATGTTCGATATCTCTCTTGCGAGATTATTGCAGCGCCATCCACTTATCCGTATTCATTACCCCATGATTTAAGTGCTGGAATCGCTACAAATGGGGTGGTCTATTTAAATCAAATTCCAGAAGGAGATTATACCATAAAAACAATTGATCAATGTGGCGTCCTAAGGGAAGAGCATTACCATTTTGACGGTTATCATTACACAGAACAATGTCAAATTATCCCCCAATGTAATTCCTTTTCGTTAGAACTTCAAATTACAGATAATAACCCCACACCACACCATTATTGGTTGCAAAAGTGGAATCCATTAACCAATCAATGGGTGCATCCTTTAACTAGTTCAGTTTACCCGGTGGGAACTAACCCTAATTCAACCAATTCACTTCAGTTGCATGTTGGGTTAAATCCGAATATTATGTCGGAGGGACATTTTCGGATTCTTTCGGTTTTTGAGTATTATAATTTTGGAGTTCTTTCCAATCTCAAATGTTATCAAACTACAAAAGAGTTCGACTATACCGATGACTTATATATTGTCAATGCTATTGGTGTTAATTGTGTGAATGGAAATTCTGTGGTTAAAATTTTTGCGCAAGGTGTGCCTCCTTTGAATTATTCTATCACTTCATTCAATGGAATTCCATTTGTTTTTAATAATGGAACAAGTAACGAATTTGTCGGATTACAGCCCGGTATTTATAATTTTCGGGTCGAAGATATTTGTGGAAATATTGTAAACCGCGAATACGATATAAGTGAATTAGTGCCGCCAACAATTACAGCTCAAAATTTATGTCCGGGTCAGGCGGGTCAATTAACCATAGATTTACTAAGTTTTTATACGTATAAATGGTGGAAAACGACAGATCCATCGGTCATTCTTAGTACTACGAACGTTTTAAATTTAAATCCATTTTCAAATACTACTTCTCCAGGAACCTATGTGGTTGAGCTAAATACTACGCTGCCAAATACTTGTACAGGTCAACAGTTTACCTTTACTGTAGCACCATTGCAAATGCCAAATGCGGGTAATGATGGGTATTTGGAGCTTTGTGAAGCAATTACATCCATTGATTTGAGTACCCTTTTACAAGGTAATTTTGATTTGGGTGGGCAATGGACAGCAAATATGGGGAATGGGAATTTGACAGGTTCGGTTTGGAATGCTTCTTCGGCGTCTTATGGTACTTACACATTTACGTATCATGTGGATGGTAACTGTGCCACCGTTGATGAGTCACACGTAACCATTGTTCTCAAAGAACCAATTCCAGCTTTAGTGGGAGATACTGCAATTACCATTTGTGCTGGTGTGCCTACAACATTTACGATGACTTCTGTGCCTAATGCAAATTATGCCTGGACGGGTCCAAATGGATATACATCAACAGTTCAGCAACCTTATTTTACATCACCTATGCCGATTGATTCCGGTACGTATCAACTTACCGTTACGCGAAATGGTTGTCAACGTTCTACTATGGTTGAGTTAATGGTTCAGCCTCTGCCTGAATTTACTCTTGTACAAGGTTGCAATGGTGGACGCTATCAAGTTGAGGTGATTCCCATACAGTCTTCGTTTGATCCCAATGCTGTTGATTATAGTTGGAGTGGATCATCAGGTGCTAATTTTACCGGGAATCCAATAATTTTGGAACAACAACAAGAAGGGGATTATCAAGTTACAGTTACAGATACTTTCGGTTGTTCTTCGACACAGCCATTTCAGGTAATAACAACAATGTGTGAAATTCCTAATGTGATAACCCCAAATCAAGATGGAGCAAATGATAGTTTTGACCTGTCTGGGTTGGATGTTGATGCCTTTGAAGTTTATAACCGTTGGGGTAGAAAGGTATATGAAAAAAGAAAGTATACCAATGAATGGCACGGACAAAATCAAAAAGAAGAATCTTTACCAGATGGGGTGTATTATTATATACTGACGTTAAGAGATGGGCAAACCAAACAAGGTTGGGTACTGGTTCAAATGCAGTATTAAATGTCTTCTCGATTTTGAGCCTTCCGAATTTTTTTAAACAAATTGGAAGAATAAACAAAGTCAGTAACGGCTTCATTATCGGTTTTGAAAATGTCTTTCCGAGTACCTTCCCAAGCCAAAATACCTTCTTTTAAAAACACAATTTTATCTCCAATTTCCATAACAGAATTCATGTCATGGGTATTGATGACGGTAGTTATATTGTATTCTAATGTAATTTCATGGATCAGATTATCAATTACAATCGATGTTTTTGGGTCCAATCCTGAGTTGGGTTCATCACAAAATAAATAACGAGGATTGTTTACAATTGCCCGAGCAATGGCCACTCGTTTTTGCATTCCACCGGAAAGTTCTGAGGGTTTTTTATGATGCGCATTTACTAGGTTTACCCGGTCAATTACAAAATCAACACGTTCTTTAATTTCAGCAGCTGTTTTTTGGGTAAACATTTTTAGAGGGAAAGCAACATTTTCTTCAACGGTCATGCTGTCAAATAATGCACTTCCTTGAAAAACCATTCCAATTTCAGTCCGAAGCTCCCGACGTTCATCGGTATTCATTTGAGAAAGTACACGTCCGTCAAAAGAAATAATTCCAGCATCGGGGGTATGGATTCCCAATAATGATTTAAGCAGAACTGTTTTACCAGAACCACTTTGCCCAATAATTAAATTGGTTTTACCTGTATCAAATGTGGTCGTAATCCCTTTTAATACTTTGGCTGTGCCAAATGATTTCTCAACATTGCGAACTTCGATCATGCCAAAAGTAATTGGGTTAGGATATAATTAGATAAAATCACAACCACAGAGGTCCATACAAAGGAAACGGTACTTGCTTTTCCTACTTCTAAAGCGCCACCTTTCATATAATACCCGTGGTAAGACGGTATCGTTGCTAATAAAAAGGCAAACATTACCGTTTTGATAAATGCATAGGCGATATGATAGGGAATAAACTCCGTTTGTATACCTTGAATAAATTGTGCACTCGTTGTAAAACCGCCATAAACGCCACCCATCCAGCCACCTAGAATTCCTAGAAACATAGATATTCCAATAACAAAAGGATAGAGAATTAACGCGACCATTTTCGGGAATACAAGGTAATTTAGCGAATTTACTCCCATCACTTCCAATGCATCAATTTGTTCTGTAACCCGCATAGTACCAATGCTAGACGTAATAAACGACCCCATTTTACCCGCCATAATGATCGAGATAAATGTAGGTGCAAATTCTAGAATCACAGATTGACGCGTGGCAAAACCGATGAGGTATTTTGGAATTAACGGGTTGGTTAAGTTTAATGCTGTTTGAATGGAAACAACGCCACCCACGAAAAAGGAAATAAAGCAAACAATTCCTAAGGAATCAATTACTAAATCGTCAATTTCTTTAAAAATTAAACCGCGCATCACCGACCATTTGGTTGGTTTTACAAATACTTCTCGAATCATCAAAAAGTAGCGTCCGATATGAGTAAGGTAGCGCAGTAAAATCATAGTAAAGTATAAGCGCAAAAGTAGGGCTTATTTTTGAATACAGCAACGGTTTTCAACCCCATCAAAAAATGGAAACTGTTAAAACGGAAGCAATTTAGATTTCATTTTTTGCCAACGGTAGTTGCGAATAAATTTAGCTTGTTCGGGAGTGACCAACAAGGGTTTCTGTTCGCGCTTTGCCTTCCAAAACCCACGTAGATAATCAAACATTAACAGAGGTTTCTTTTTGCGTGAAGCCAACTTAAAAGCGGCAATCGCTGTAATCCAAAAACCGTAACCAAGTCGGTAGAAAGCTTCCCCTTGTTTATAACGTGCCGCTTGATTATAACTAGCACCTGTCGGTTTAAGGTGCTTTACTTTTAAGGATTCATCGGTTTTTATTTTCCATCCGTAATATTTACAGAGGAGTTCGTCAACAGTGTCCCAACCCATATGCGGTTGTAATCCGCCAATTTGTTCGTATGTTGATTTTCGATACGCTTTAAGAGCGCCGCGAATATGGTCTTTGTCCGTTAAATTTTCTAATACCCATTCGCCATTTTTTTCAATGTAACAAAATCCACCAGCCATTCCAATAGTTGGATCGCTTTTGAAATGATTGATAATCGTCTCAAAATAGTGGGATGGAAAAATTAAGTCTGCATCCGCTTTTACGAGAATGTCAACGTTGGGATTGCATTGTTTTTCCCCTTCATGAAATGCTTGGATTACTTTACTTCCGGGCAAATGAATCGTATTCGATTGTTTATGGACTTGAAGAATAAAAGGGTAATTTTTCACAAATTCATCGACTATTGCAGCGGTATTATCGGTTGAATTGTCATTCACTACAATAATTTGCGCGGGTATAACCGTTTGGTTAACCAAGGATTCTAGGGTAAGCCGAATAAAAGCTTCCTCGTTATAGGTTGGGATAATAACCGAATAGTTCATGAATTGATATTTCACTACAAAAGTAACATTTCATGATAAAAAAAAAGGATTTCCATTTCGGAAATCCTTTTAAAGTTATAGACTAGTTTAAGGGGTTGCTGAATTAATCGGCATCAGCAATTTGTGAAGTTTTCTTTTTCTCAAATGCTTCAATATTGTCGTAAACAACTGGAATAACTTCTTTACCAGTTTTGTCAATAAAGCCTAATTTTTCTTTACGGTCTTTTACTAGAGCCCAGTTTTTACGAACGTCGTCAAACTTAGCTACATCGACGTATTTTACAGGAACAACAATGTTTCCTTCACGATCGATAAAACCTTTCAAGCCTTGCGATTCAACCATAGCCCATTCTTTAGAGAACTCTCCAAAAGATCCAATTTTGTCATAAACTGGAGGTACGATTTCTTTCCCAGCGGCATTCATAAATCCAAATTTCCCATCTTTTTCAATTAAAGACCAACCTTGGTTGTATACATCATAATTACCAACCGATTGGTACTTAGTTTCCACAACAATTTTACCGTTTTTGTCTACGAAACCAAATAAACCATTGGATTCAATTTTAGCCCAATTTACATGTAGCTTGTCGTATTCTTCAATTGATGTGTACTTTGGTGGAACGATTTCAATTCCAGATTCGCTGATGATACCAAATTTCTCATCAGATTTAACAATAAATAATTTTTGTGCAAATGTAGTGGATACTGCCATAGTCAATGTTAGGGTAACTAATTTTTTCATAATAATAGTAGATTTAGAGTTGAGTTTAACTTCGGGTCAAACATACAACGATGCTCGACAAAGTGACAAAAAAAATCGATGAAATGCATAAAAAAGACTAAAAATACTCTAAAAAGCAAGTAAAGGATTACAAAACATCCTTTGATGGTTTTTTTCTTTTTATGTTAAGGGATTAAGAGAAATGAAATGGGATTGTAAAAATTGTAAGAATTTATGCGAAATCTGTAAGAATTTAAGATTTCGAACCTCTATAAGCCGTTTTGAATTTGGTTTAAAGCAAAAAAAATCACCACAAGGGTGACTTTTTAATACGTTTTAATTTATTTCCTTTCAGCATAAACTAAATAATAACGAGGAGTAAACCAACGTAATAAAGGACGGATGCCTAATTTCTTTACAGGGTGGGTAAATTGTACACGATCGATAATTTGAAACCCAGCTTTTTCTAAAAGCCAATCCAATTGCCAATCTTCAAACTCATGATAGTGACGGTCCCATGGATCTGTCTTACTGCGATAAGCTGGAGAAAACCATAAACGAAGCGGAATCGAAATGAGTACTTTATCCGCTTTAACATTTTTTAAAACGGTATAAGGATTTAATAAATGTTCAAATATTTCAAAAGCGGTGAACACTTCATAGTTCGCATTTTGAAGTGCTGACTGATCATTGTCAATATCCTCTCCTTGGGTATTTTGCACCGAATACCCATTTTCTTCCATGATTTTAGAAAAAGGATTCGGAACCCCTAAATCAAAAATGGATTGATCGGTTGCAATATGTTTTTTCAAAAAATCCAAAGTAATTCGGAAGCGTTTGGAAGGATAAGTTTTCTCGTACATGATTAGTTACTTCACTTTTTTTGAAGTTGCACAAAATTAGGAATTATTTCAAAGTTAGATATCAAATTCTAGAGGAGATATTCAAATTCTCATCCAGCACCACGATTCACAAATTGAAAAGGAGTATTCATGAATTTTAACATGGCAATTCAAATGTTCTTTGTAAATTTAGCTATTAAACAAAATAATATGATTCAAAAATACCGTTTAGAAATCACACTATTTATTTTATACGCCGGACTTTTTGGTGTTGGTGTATTAATTTTTAAATAACAAAAAAAACGAGGATTGGGGTCCTCGTTTTACATTTTATAGACAAAAGCATTGATATTCATCCCAGCGCCTACCGAAGCAAATAAGACAACATCGCCCGGATGTAATTCTTGATTTTCAATTTCACCTTTGACCAACAAGTCATACAAAGTAGGTACGGTTGCCACACTGCTATTTCCTAATTTATGAATACTCATCGGCATAATTCCTTCTGGGGGAGTTTGTTTATAGAGTTTGAAAAAACGATGAATTATCGCTTCGTCCATTTTTTCATTGGCTTGATGGATCAATACTTTTTTAACCTGACTAATATCAATTCCACTCTTTTCTAAACAGGATACCATGGCTTTGGGCACATTACTCAGCGCAAATTCATAGATTTTACGACCATACATTTTGATATATCGAACATCAGGGTCGTGATCTTTGTTGAAGGAATTGCCAAAATACAAATAATAGGCTTCGTCATAAGCAAAGGTCGCCGACTCATGGGCCAAGATTCCGCCCGGAGCTTCTGTAGCCTCAATAATTGTTGCTCCAGCGCCATCAGAATAAATCATGGAATCACGGTCGTGAATATCGACTACCCGAGATAAAGTTTCAGCACCAATAACTAAACATTTTTTAGCCATTCCCGCTTTGATAAAGGCATAGGCTTGAATTACGCCTTCTACCCATCCGGGACATCCGAAAAGAATGTCATAAGCAACACATTTCGGGTTTTTGATTTTTAAATCATATTTAACTCGTGTCGCTAAACTCGGTAATATATCTGTTTGTATGGCGCCTTGTTTTACATTTCCAAAATTGTGCGCAAAGATGATATAGTCTAAAGTTTCAGGATCAATACCTGAGTCTTCAATGGCTTTTTTTGCTGCGATTGCGGCAATATCTGAAGTGAGTAAATTTTCAGTAACATACCTCCGTTCTTGAATCCCAGTGATTTCTAAAAACTTTTCAGCGACTATTTCATTAGAATAAGGGAAAGGCGTGCCGTCTTCATTTAAAAATTCATGTCGGGCAAAGTCAAGATTAGTTACTACTTCTGTGGGAATATAGCTTCCTGAACCGGTGATTTTAATTTGCATAATCCTATTGATTTACAACGAAGTTAATCATTAAAATAACATATAAATCAATGCGGGAAGAGTTTCCTAATCGAATTGTAGATTTGTTAAAGGACGCGAATTAAAATTGAGAAATCATAAAAAAAATCACCCATTCTTCTGTTTGATTTTGATTTGCATGATGGTCGATAAATTATGTGCCATGTTTTTCATTCGCTCACAATTAAACCCTTCAAAGTTTTCATTGATAGCCGCTTCAAAATGCTCTAGCCAAATATCAAAATGGTTTTTGGTAAGTGCCGAAAGGGTGTCCACATCCAAATGAATTTGAGTAAGATTATTGAAATAACCACCAGTTCCCAAAAGGGATTGCGACCAAAATTTGACTAAAATTTGCAAATGCTCCTCTAGTTTTTCATGAACCGGAATAACTTCAGTGAAAATAGAGCTGATGCGCTCATCAGCAAAAAGTTTTTTATAAAATTCAGAGACAATGCGATAAATGTCCTCTTGGGTTTGTAAATCGTTCATTTGATTTTTTTTACAAATATACGGTTGATCGTATTAGGATAGTTTCCCTTTTTTACGAAACCAAAAAGCTAAATTGACTAATGCAATCAATGCAGGCACTTCAACCAAGGGGCCGATGACTCCTGCAAAAGCTTCGCCACTTTGAAGACCGAAAACGCCAATAGCCACTGCAATGGCCAACTCAAAATTGTTGCCAGTTGCTGTAAACGCAATAGCTGTAGCTTGGGAATAGTTCGCGCCAAAATAATGACCAATACCAAAACTAGCGACAAACATAACCAAGAAATAAATCACCAAGGGTAAAGCAATCCGCGCAACATCCATGGGAATGGCTACAATGAGTTGTCCTTTTATGCTGAACATTACAATAATAGTAGCCAATAAAGCAATCAGCGTGAGGGGTGATACAAAAGGAATAAATCGCTCTTGAAACCATTGTTTGCCTTTTGTAGCAATGAGAAAATAGTGCGAAGTAATGCCTAAAACAAAAGGAATTCCCAAATAGATGCCCACGCTTTCTGCAATTTGCCCAATGGTTATGTTGACTTGAATTCCTTTGATGCCGAAGTATTCGGGTAAAACGGTCAAAAATAAATAGGCATAGAAACTGTAAAAAACAACTTGGAAAATACTATTTAATGCAATCAAACCCGCTCCATATTCTCGGTCGCCTTCAGCAAGATCATTCCAAACCACTACCATAGCGATACAACGTGCTAGTCCAATAAGTATTAGTCCATTTCGGTAAGCAGGTAAATCAGGCAAAAGCCAAATCGCTAAGAAAAACATAAGTAAGGGCCCAATAATCCAATTCAATACTAACGAAGTGGTCAGTACTTTGAGATTACTAAAAACCCGACCCATTTGCCCATAATTCACTTTTGCTAATGGCGGATACATCATAACGATTAATCCTATAGCCAAAGGGATATTGGTTGTTCCATGAGTCGCTTTTTGAATATGCTCACTAAACCAAGGGAAAAAGTTTCCCAATCCAATGCCGATCCCCATTCCCAAAAAAATCCAAAGCGTAAGGTAGCGATCAAGAAAGCCTAAACGTTTGCGTTCAACTGCTGGAGTACAATGTGGTATTGCCATAAATTAGGGTTTTAATTGGGACATAATGTATTTCATCTCGGTTGCAATTTGCCTACTTCGTTCCTCATATTTTTCAGCTTTTTGATCCGTTTCGTCAAATATTTTCGGGTCTTCATAACGTAATGAAAACCGTTGCAAAGCTCCCTGAACAATGGGACACGCTTCTTCTGCATTGGTACATGTCATCAATGCAAAATAGTCATTGGATGGATTAAAAGGATGGTCGTATTCTTTTGAAAAGCCAATGCTTGGTGGGGTGTTCGGACCCATTCGAAAGCCGTAAATTGGATTGTCTGATGATTGTATAAGAATGGCTTCCATGCCAGTAGCTTCAACCGTTTTTATGATTTCGGGATAAATAGCTGTAGCCTCTGTTCCTCCCGAATAGGTATAAACCGATGGGATTTCGAAGTAGTAGGCGATTGCTTGCGACCACAATTGGGTCAGATGACTGCGACGTGAATTGTGGGTACAAATACAATTCAAAAGTATCGGTTCGCCCTTGTCTAATTGATTTTGAAAGGCAACAACTAGGGTGTCAAGCAGTGCCAAACGATCCTTTGAAATTGCCGTCACATCCAGTTCGTCGAGGTATGCTTTTAATGCAGGGAAGAGCAACATTTTTTCAAAATTTAGATTGACAACAGCCACCTCCTAGGGTACAACAATTGGTCTCGGAAGTTTTGGTTGTTGAAGGAAGTTGAGAAGTAGGGATACCACAATGATCTTTAGCTAAACAATCCGTAAACTTGGGTTCGAAAACAAAATGATTTCCATTAAAAGCGAGTCCATACCGACTGATGGTAGTGTTTTGGTATTCTACTTCGACCTCTAAATCTTCTTCTTGATACAAGGGCTCCGCTTTTTTTAAAATCCCAATTAATTTGTTTGGCGATAAACGATGATCCGTATCATGGGCAACCCAAACTTGGAGTGTTATCGTTTTCTCGGTTCGAAAAGTACCTCCACAGTCAATAAAACGTTTGGTTGTGAGTCCGGCCTCTGTAATGTGGAAGTGCGCAGGGACAAAGTCACCTTGGGTTAATTGAAATTGAATTTCGGTGAGTCCTTCCAAATGGCTCAGTAAAACAGAAAGTTTCATAACAAATGATTTTTCGTTAACAACATTGGTTTTTGTCTTGAAGACGGGCTGCAAATTGGTTGAAATAGGTTTGCAATTGCTCTATCCCTTTTTCATCAATGCAATAACAAATTGCCGTTCCTTCCACGGTTCCTTTGATAAGTCCTGCATTTTTTAACTCTTTTAAATGCTGTGAAATCGTAGGTTGGGATAAAGGCAATTCATTTACTATATCGCCACAAATGCAGCGGTTTACGCGACTCAAATATTCCATTATGGCAACACGTGCAGGGTGTCCCAAGGCTTTGATTTTGATTGCAATTTCATTTTGCGAATCCGTAAAGTGTTCAGTTTTCGTTACGCCCATCTCTTTTATAATTATATTGCAATATTACGATTAAATAATTTAAGACGAATTATTTTATATATTTATTTTTTAAAAAAAATGAATGGGAAAAGCATTTACATCAGAATATAATGCCAATCAAGAAGGAGAGTTTCGTACGATTTGTGAGCAACTCGCGGAACTAATATCGATTTTTTTACCCGAAGCTGAAGGAAAAATTTGGCACGCCCATCCCGTTTGGTTTTTGGAAGGAAATCCAATAGTCGGGTATAGCAAACAAAAACCAGGAATCCGATTACTATTTTGGAGTGGAAAAGATTTTGATGAATCCGAATTAAATGTGCACGGAGAAAAATTTAAAGATGCCTCTATTTTTTACACACATTCGTCACAAATTAATGCAATCCAATTAGAACGGTGGTTGGAAAAAGCACGGAACATTCAATGGGATTATAAGAATATTGTCAAGCGAAAAGGCCAACTTGAGCGGTTGAAGTAAATCGCATTTTAAAAAAATTTGTATCATGAAAATTCTACATAATCAAAGTCAGTTAAAACGAATATTGCTTCTTGGACTTGGGAACGTAATCATAGGATTTGGCTCGTTGTTCACAACCGCCAGTCAGTATTTAGTAGGACTAGGCGGGCTAGGTGTGGTTTATATTCTTCACTATTTTTATACCAAAAATAAAGTGTTGATCGAACTTACGAATGAATCTATTTCGTACTATGGATTTTTGAAGAAGAAAACGATTCTTGTGAATGAAATAACTGCTTATAACTATTTCGCAGGCGATCATACCATAACTTCTCTAGATAACACAATCGTCATCGATATTAATTGGGTTGATAAAGCTAGCCAAATGGAATTGAAGTCCTATTTTGATACATTGAATTCTAAATTATAATTATAAAAAAAACCGCTCTTAAAAAGCGGTTTTTTTTATAAAGTCGAAAGTCGAATCACTAGTTACTAGTCACTTTTCATCAGCTTACATATACGCTTCAATCGGCGCGCAGGAGCAAACCAAATTTCGGTCGCCATACGCATCATCTACACGACGAACACTTGGCCAGAATTTGTTTTCGCTCAAATACTCCAATGGGAAAGCGGCTGCTTCACGTGAATACGGAAAGTTCCAATCGTTTGCTGTTAACATCGCTAAGGTATGCGGAGCATTTTTCAAAACATTGTTCGGTTCGTCAGCACTTGCCGCTTCAATCTCTTTACGAATAGCAATCATGGCATCACAAAAACGATCTAATTCTGCCAAATCTTCCGACTCAGTAGGTTCAACCATTAACGTTCCTGCAACAGGGAAGGAAACAGTTGGCGCATGGAAACCATAATCCATCAAACGTTTAGCGATATCGGTTACTTCGATGCCTTTTTGTTTAAATTCACGACAATCCAAAATCATTTCGTGAGCCGCACGTCCACATTCTCCTGAATATAAAACAGGATAGTGGCTCTCCAAGCGAGCTTTCATATAGTTGGCATTCAAAATGGCATATTTTGTAGCATTGGTCAAACCTTCTGACCCCATCATCATGATGTAGCCATAAGAAATTAAACATACCAAAGCCGAACCGTAAGGTGCTGCTGAAATAGCAGTAATGGCTTGTGCACCTCCCGTTGGGATAATTGGGTTAGTAGGTAAGAACGGAACTAACTTTTCATTCACACAAATTGGGCCCACTCCAGGTCCGCCACCACCGTGAGGAATCGAGAAGGTTTTGTGTAAGTTTAAGTGACAAACATCCGCTCCAATCGTAGCAGGATTTGTTAATCCTACTTGTGCATTCATGTTGGCACCATCCATATAGACTAAACCACCATTTTCATGAATAATATTAGTGATTTCGATGATCGAACTTTCAAACACGCCATGCGTAGAGGGATAAGTAACCATCAATGCTGATAAACGATCTTTGTGTTCGATAGCGCGTGCACGCAAATCTTCTACGTCAATATTTCCTTCAGGAGTAGTTTTAGTTACAATGATTTCCATTCCTGCCATCGCTGCTGATGCGGGATTCGTTCCGTGAGCCGATGAAGGAATCAAGCAAACCGTACGGTGATTGTCGCCACGCGATAAGTGATACGCGCGAATGGCCATTAAACCGGCATATTCTCCTTGCGCACCTGAGTTAGGTTGCAACGTTGTTCCGGCAAAGCCAGTTACAATATTCAATTGGTGTTCCAATTGCTTCAACATGATTTGGTAGCCTTCGGCTTGTTCAATCGGAGCAAACGGGTGAATGCTATTCCAGTTAGGCATGGATAAAGGCAACATTTCAGCTGCGGCATTTAATTTCATGGTACATGAACCCAACGAAATCATCGAATGATTCAAGGATAAGTCTTTACGTTCTAATTTTTTGATATAACGCATTAATTGACTTTCCGAATGGTGACTGTTGAATACCTCATGTTGTAAAAATGCCGATTGACGCTCCATAGAGGCTGGCACTTGCGATTGCGCACTTAATTCAGCAATCGTAACAGGTGTTTTTCCTAAGGCAGTGGCGAAAACGGTTACAATTTGGTTCAAATGGGCCAAAGAGGTTGTTTCGTTTAAGGCGATGGAAAGGGTTTCACTATCGATGTAGAAGAAATTCATTTCGTGTTGTTCTGCTATAGGTCGCACTTTAGCAGCGTCTGCTTTCACTACGATAGTATCGAAGAAAGCGGTGTTAGTTTGATAAACACCTAATTGATTTAAAGCATCGGTCAAGGTTACAGCAGAAGCATGTACTTTATTTGCAATGTATTGTAAACCTTTCGGACCGTGATAAACCGCATACATTCCCGCCATAACAGCCAATAAAACTTGAGCTGTACAGATGTTTGATGTCGCTTTTTCACGTTTAATATGTTGTTCACGTGTTTGCAATGCCATACGTAAGGCGCGGTTACCATTGGTGTCAATAGTTACCCCGATGATACGACCTGGCATCGAACGTTTGTATTCTTCTTTTGTTGCAAAGTATCCAGCGTGTGGACCGCCATAGCCCATTGGAATACCGAAACGTTGTGTAGTTCCTACTACAACATCAGCACCCATTTCACCTGGAGGCGTTAATTTAGCTAGGGATAAAATATCTGCAGCAACGGCAACTTTGATGTCCATTGCTTTGGCATTGGCAATAAATCCGGTATAATCATAAATCTGACCATATTTGCCTGGATATTGCACAATCGCTCCAAAAAAGTCAGCCGTTAAATTTACCGTTTCATGATTTCCAACAACCAATTCCACTCCGATAGGTGTCGAACGTGTTTGTAAAACCGAAAGGGTTTGGGGTAATATATCTTCAGAAACGAAGAATTTATTTGCATTATTTTTCTTTTGATCACGAGTACGTACATCAAATAAAAGCGCCATAGCTTCAGCGGCAGCCGTACCTTCATCAAGAAGTGAGGCATTGGCAATTTCCATTCCTGTAAGTTCGATCACTGTAGTTTGGAAATTCAAAATCGCTTCCAAACGACCTTGAGCAATCTCCGCTTGATAAGGCGTATATGCCGTATACCATCCTGGGTTTTCAAAGATATTACGTTGAATTACCGCTGGGATTACAGTAGGGTGGTAGCCTAAACCAATATAGGATTGGAAAACTTTATTCTTTTTACCCAATTCAGTGATATGGGTAAGGTATTCGTATTCAGAAAGCGCTGCATCCAACTGTAGGGGTTGTTTCAAGCGAATATCGTCTGGGATAGTTTCATAAATCAATTGCTCCATGTCCGATACTCCAATAGTTTGGTACATGTGCGTTAGGTCGGATTCTCTCGGCCCAATGTGACGGGATGCAAATAAATCGGTTCTCATTAAAGTTGGGTAAATTAGTCTGTTTTGCTTGTTGTGTTGTACTTTTTTCAAATATTGAAAATCGCTAACAAAAGTACTTATTAAACTTCTATTTTTATAACGCACATTTGCTAATATTTTGAGAATTTTTCAACTGAAAAGAAGGTTTATCAACAATTTACAAGTAGTCAAATGATGCGTTTATTTTTTAAAAAAAATCCTTTAAACGAGAAATAAATGCGTGATAACGACTTTGTTTTCTAGGGTTAACGAATTATTGTACACTTGAATACTCTAAAAAACAAAAACACGTGAAAAAAATAGTACTACTACTTTTATGTCTTAGTTTATATTCATCTAAAGCTCAAAATTTATACATCAACGAAGTGATGACATCCAATGCTTCAACGATTGCAGATGATGACGATAGTTTTGAAGATTGGATTGAGATTTATTATACGGGATCAATAGCCTTTAATTTAGAAGGATACGGTTTGTCTGATTTGCCTGCGAATCCCTACCAATGGGTATTTCCAGAATATTGGATTGAACCAGGGGATCATCTACTTATTTGGTGTTCGGGGAAAAATCGATTGGATATTAACTATCCTTTACACACGAATTTCAAACTAAGTTCGAGTGGTGAAACCATCACGCTTACACGTCCGGATGGGACTATACAGGATTCGTATACTCCAATGGTAATACCTACCGATTTTTCCTATGGTCGTCAGTCAGATGGTGCGCCAACCAAAGTCTTTTTTGCGGCAGCAACTCCGGGTGATCCGAACCAAACCGTGCAAGGGTTTTCTGAAATTCTCAATCCACCTACTTTTTCGACGGCAGGGGGATTTTTTACCAATCCAGTCAGCTTAACATTAAGTCATCCTGATCCGGGAGTAACCATAGTGTATACCTTGGATGGATCAGAACCTGATATTGCTAATTTAGGTGGAACTACTTATTCGTATAAAAACACCTATCCTTTTAGTCCGGGAACTCTTCCTTCACCTATTTTTTTAACCAACTCATTTAGTTCAAGTACTTACACAAGTCCGTTGACTCTAGCTAATCGTACAAGTGCTCCCAATGATATATCCATGATCTCATCCACTTTTGATAGTGATCCATCATATTATATTCCCAATTTCAATGTGTTTAAAGGTACAGTTGTTCGAGCACGTGCTTTCAAAGTAGGAGCATGGTCGAGTACCATAGTAACACAATCCTATTTTGTTTCGCCACAAGGTGTTAACCGGTTTACAATTCCGGTACTTTCAATTAGTGTGCCCGAGAAAAAATTATTTGATTACAATGATGGAATTTATGTCGCTGGAGTAGATTTTGATACTTGGCGTTTGAATAATCCTAACGAAGATGCTGCTTATTCTTTCTCTTGTAATTACGATCGTTCAGGTGATGCTTATGAGCAAGAAGGCCATGTCAATTATTTTGTCAATGGAAATGAAGTCCTAAATCAACGATTGGGGGTTCGCATTAATGGTGGAGGAACTCGTCAATTTCCAAATAAATCGTTACGCTTGTATGCCCGTTCTGAATACGGAGCTTCTACCTTTAATTATCCATTCTTTACTACTGAAAATTTTACCGATTACAAACGTTTGATATTACGAAATTCAGGGAGTGATTATGTGAATACCTATTACAAAGATGCATTTACTCACGAACTAGTTCGAGGTACAGGATTGGATACCCAAGCTTACCAACCGTCGATTGTGTTTTTGAATGGAGAATATTGGGGGATGTTGAACATTCGTCCGCGTTATGATTGGAATTATTTTAACCAACATTATGGAATTGGAGAAAATGACATTGAAATTATCGGGGATGGTTATTATGTTCAAGCGGGTTCAGATGCCCATTTCCAAGCCTTATTTTCTTACTTTCAAAATAATTCATTGGTGGCAGATACCAATTTTGATTATATAAAAACTCAAATGGATGTCGATAATTTCCGGGATTATTTTATTACCAATATTTTCATTCAAAATACCGACTGGCCAGGATGGAATACCTATTTCTGGAGAAAAAATACAGCGTATACTCCCAATGCACCTTATGGAAATGATGGGCGTTGGCGCACAGCGATTAAGGACACAGATGCTGGTTTTAGTTTGATGTTGGATGTCAATGATCACAATACGTTAGAATTTGCAACCGCTTTGGGCGGACCCGATTGGCCAAATCCCGAATGGTCTACTTTGATCCTTCGACGATTGTTAGAAAATGATTCCTTCAAATTAAGTTTTATCAATCGCTTTGCAGACATGATGAATACCTACTTTTTACCCAGTAGAGTAGTGGGGGTATCAGGTCAATTTGCTGCGCGAATCGAACCAGAAATCAGTGAACAAATTGCCCGTTGGAATGCGCCTTATGATTACGCATGGTGGGTACACAGTCAAGAAGTTATAGGTAATTTTGCCAATGAGCGTCCGGGATACCAACGGGAGCATATTCGTCAGAAGTTTGGAATTTCCTCCGATGTACAAGCAACTTTAGATGTGGATGATGCATCACACGGGTTTATAAAAATGAATACAATAGACATTACGGCAGCAACGCCGGGTGTTTCCGCGAATCCATATCCTTGGCAAGGAATCTATTTTCACAATATTCCAGTAACTATCAAAGCGATTCCATTAGCGGGATATACCTTTAGCCATTGGAGTGGTTCCGTTTCTGGAACTAATGCAGAAATCACGTATACGCCAACCGCTGATTTTACAGCAGTGGCTCATTTTATTCCCATTACTCAAGGGGAAACTACATTGCCTATCTATTTCTGGATGGCCGATGATGCATTGGATAATAATGTGCCTTTAACCAGCATTAATGCAACTTATGAAGGCGTGGGTGATGGAGTAATCCATTATACATCATGTCTTACAGGATATCCGTTTACAAGTTCGCACCCCAATTGGCGTAAAGCTTCTATGGAACGAAGAAACAGTCCGACTGACATTAATTATCTTCCTGAAGCGAATAATGCAATTCCATTTGCGTCGTCTAATATGCGCGGAATACAGATTAAACAGCCTTTTCAAGCGCAAGGTCAAGAAAACAAAATGGTATTTACCTTTTCAACTCAGGGTTATAAAAATATAGTTTTTGGTTTTGCAGCAAAAAATGAACTCGCCGCGGATGGATTAATTGTTGACTATTCCATAGATGGAGCAACATGGACCAATCTTGGTTTGCCAGCAACCAATTTAGCATTGACGGCAGCCTACCAGTTGTATGAAGTTAATTTCGGAAGCATACCTGCGGCAAATAACAATCCAAATTTTAAAATTCGAATTCGTTTTTCGGGAACTAATTTGACCGTAGATGCAGGAAATCGTGTGACATTTAATAATTTCAGTGTGCGTGGAGTGCCGATTACATTGGCTAATGATGATGAAGCGGTAGTACATTTTACAATTTTTCCAAATCCAACGAGTTCTGAATTGCATGTTGTGCATGCGTATGAGTCGGTAACTTACCAATTGTATACTATGGATGGCCGCTTATTATTGGCTGGTAATTTGTACAATCAATCGCTCGATTTGAGTTCACTACCCAACGGAATGTATTTGTTGGCTTTAGCGACAGATGGAAAAGTAGAGACCAAGAAAATTATCAAAAAATAAGTATTTATAGAAAGTAAAAGAAAAGGAGTTTTGAATGAAAGACTCCTTTTCTTTTTTTGTAAGTTTCGGAATTCAAACTTGGCCCATGTTGAACATCTTGTTCCGATTTATAAAGCAATGTCTTCAGTTTTATGTAGCGGCTTCGCTGCATATCGGATTAGCGATATGTGCATTATTTTGGGTGGGCCAACACTTGCAAGCCAAAGAAATTCTTCCTGTTCAAGTAGTACAGCTTTTTTTTGGGACTGTAGTTGCCTACAATGCCTTAAAATACAGTGCTGTTTTACGCTATAAACAAAAACTGAATTTGAAAATCATACTTATTATTATCATTTCACTAGTTGCTGCAATGGGTTATGTGTATTTGTTTTGGCAACAAAATGTAAAAACACAATACGCTTGGCTGGTAGGAATGGTGGGTGTCGGAATTTATCCATGGTTACGTCCTTTCGGTGTTTTCAAACTATTTTGGGTTAGTGCCGTGGTTACCTATTGTACAGTAATGCTTTCTTTTATGTCACAATTGCTTGTGCCCGATTTGAAAATTGTGTTGCTTCAATTCTTGATGGTCAGTGCTTTGATGATTCCTTTCGAAATTCACGATAGTGTTACAGATGCCCGTGCCTTACAAACTTTACCTCAAAAATATGGTATTAGTACAGCCAAACGCATTGGATATACGTTGCTTTTTGGTTTTACACTACTGCAGTTTTTGTGTGTGGATCCTATTCATTTTCTGCCCAATTGTGGAATGGCAATGGGAGTAGCAGTAGCAATTCATTTTACAAAAATCAACCAGTCGCATTGGTATACATCATTTTGGGTTGAAGCCTTGCCGTGGCTTTGGGTTGGATTGTTTTTATTTTTATAATAAAAGAATAAACTATAAATTAAAAAATTGGTTTAAATTAAGGATAACCAAAATGGTATTGGTTATGGCAAACCCTACAAATAAAAGATTCATTCCGTAACCACCCCATCTGAAAATTGCTTTTTTCGGAATGTCATACATCGGATAATAAGCAATTTGTGTAGCCACTTTTCCTACCCAATACGCTGCCATAAGTCCGGTGAGGGCGATAGCCAGCCGACTTCCATTTTGTAAATCTTCTGTGCAGGTTAAAGCGATGAGCCCAAACCCAAAGTTGAGACCTTGAATATAACGTCCATAGGTTTTGGCGATTTCTTGGTTTAAGGGTTTTAATTTTTTTACATCATTATACCAATCGAAAACACGATGACGAATATACGGATAGACCAAAGCCGTGAAGATTTGGCCTAATCCGCTGATTATAATGAAAATATCAAATAGTTTCATGATTATAGTTTGTATTCATTAACAGTGATTGGAGCAGGTGTGGCTGCTTTGCGTTTTCCTCGGAAGAACAAGTACAGGTTTAGAAAAAGCATAATGCCGAGATAAATGGCAAAACCTCCAATTTTTTTACTGAGTACTTCGATGAGTCCTTGCGCTGTAAAAATTTCCGTGTCAATTCTCAGAATGAGTAAGGCATATCCAAGATTCAAAAGATAAAATCCGGTTTCAAAAAGGGTATTGGTTGCTAAAGCAATTTCTTCTCTTTTTTTGAAAATATCCATCATGTAGATCAAACTGTTTTTGAATAAAGTTCGAGAAACATAATAGGTTAACAATAATGCGATGGGTAAATAAATACAATACGCGATTAATACGTGTGTAGTGTCCATAATTTCTATTTTTTATAATTGTTTTTTAAAATAAAGGGATAATGTGATGAGGTTGCCATAGTGCAAAACCGTCAGTATGCTAAGGATGATTGCTGTACGATAGGCGATAGTTTCAATAAGTTGGGTGCTGTTGACTATGGTTTGCCATTGGGAAAGTGTGAGAGTAGCATAGCCTAAATTCACTAAATAATAGCCAGTTAATAGAATTTTATTGGTTTGCAAACAAAGACTTTCGTGATGAGGATACAAATGATTGACAAACACGATTCCATTGTGGTACAATTGGTGACCTACCCGAATAATAATCCATACGGTGAGGAGCAGATAGAGTAGGTAACCGAGGATATTCAGGTTCATGAGTGGGCAAATTTTCGTTGGTACCAATTGATCAAAGCCTTTGGTTGATCGCTAATTAAATAGGTGAGATAGCAATGATAACTCGCTATGCATAGGGGCAGCGATAGAAAAATAAAAGTGTGGGGGTGAAAATAGCGGACTACTCCAAAATAGGTAATAACGGTTAACCAGTAGAGTAAAACTTTAGATGCAAATTGAGGTGCAACGAATAGAGTTTGGAAAATGTAAATAAATCCAACGAACAATTGGAAAAGTCCTAATATAACATACCCCATCAATGCTCCTTCTCCAGTGAAAATTGCCATTCCAGTGGTAATTAGTGTAAGTAAGGCATTGCAATAGTGAATAAATCGTTTCATGATATTGTAATTTTTAAAGTTTCAGAAAAAAATGAAACATTTGGTTAAAAAATTATTTGATGAATTTCATCAAAAGTTGTGTGAGCCAGTTGTCTTTATATTCTGTAATTTTATCCAAAACATTGTCTGCTTTTAACACAAAGTCATACAGTTTTGTGGTTTGATCCACAAAATGTTTTTCTTCAGAAGATTGCCCACCTTCGATGGAGGAGACTTCTTTTAAAACTTTTAAAGCAGGCTTAATTTCGCGGCGGCTGCGTTCACGGGAAATCTTAACCGCCAATTCATCCAAGTCTTTTTCTGCAGTAAAAAACTCACGGCGTTCCCCCGGTTTCAGTTCTTTATACACAATTCCCCAATCCATTAAGGCGCGTAAATTCATACTGGCATTGCCTCGGGAAATTTGTAGTTCTTCCATAATGTCTTCCATTGAAACCGCCTCCGAAGATACCATCAACAAGGCATGGATCTGCGCCATGGTTTTGTTGATGCCCCATTGACTCCCAAGAGCGCCCCAGGTTTGTATAAATTTCGATTTAGCTTCACGGTATTCCATTGTGGAAGTTTTCTTTTTGATAGGTCAAAGGTATAACTAATTTCTAAACTTTCAAAAAAAATTGAAAGATATTTTTATGTGTATAAAAAAGAGCCGCATTCACGACTCTCAATTCATAATTCATAACTCATAACTACAATAACCCTGCACGCTTTAATAACGCCTCGGGTTTGGGCTCTTGACCCCGGAATTTTTTATACAATTCCATAGGCAATGCTGTCCCGCCTTTGGAAAGTACGTTTTCTTTGAATTGTGTAGCGACTTCCTTATTGAAAATACCTTTTTCTTGGAAATACGCAAAGGCATCGGCATCCAATACTTCAGCCCATTTGTAACTGTAATAGCCTGAAGAATAACCGCCTTGGAAAATATGGGAAAACGACGGACTCATACAATTATCCAATACATCGGGATATAAGGCAGTCTCGCGCATAGCTTTAACTTCAAAGGCTTTAACATCATCAATAACGGGAATTTGTGCATGATATGCCATATCTAATAAGCCAAAACTCAATTGGCGTACCGTTGCCATCCCTTCCAAGAAACTTGCACTTTCTTTGATTTTGTCGACATAGGTTTGCGGAATCACTTCGCCCGTTTCATAATGATGGGCAAACAAGGCCAACGCTTCGGGTTCGTAACACCAGTTCTCCATCACTTGGCTTGGTAATTCAACAAAGTCCCAATACACTGAGGTTCCCGACAAACTTGGGTACGTTGTATTGGCCAACATTCCGTGTAGCGCATGTCCAAATTCATGGAATAAGGTGGTTACTTCATTGAAGGTTAACAAAGAAGGTTTTGAAGGCGTAGGCGGTGTAAAATTACACACAATCGACACATGCGGACGATCGTTGACTCCGTTTTGAATGTATTGTGATTTAAAAGAAGTCATCCATGCCCCCGGGCGTTTACCCGGGCGTGGAAAGAAATCGGCATAAAATATCGCTACCAATTCATTGGCTTCACCCCGAACTTCATAGGTTTGAACATCAGGATGGTATTTGTCAATGGTGTCAATTTCATGAAAAGTGAGTCCGAATAACTTTTCGGCCACTGTAAATGCCCCTTGCAATACCTTTTCCAATTGGAAATAAGGTTTCAAGAGTTCGTCATCCAAATCAAATAATTCTTGTTTTAATTTTTCTGAATAATAGGCGCCATCCCATTTTTCCAAATGATCCAATCCATCTTTGTCTTTGGCGAAAGCCGATAATTGCGCAAATTCACGTTGGGCAGCGGGTTTGGCTTTGGCTAATAAATCATTCAAAAAGGTTTTTACCGTTTCCGGATTTTGTGCCATGCGTTCTTCCAAAACAAAATGGGCATGGGAAGCATATCCCAATAATTGCGCACGTTCATGACGTAAAGCGACTATTTTTTTGAGGATTTCAGTGTTGTTATGACTATTGTCTTGAAAGGCTTTTTTTCCAAAGGCAATCGCTATTTCTTTGCGTAATTCGCGGTTGTCAGCATAGGTGATCAACGGCATATAACTTGGAAAATCTAAGGTAAAAACCCAGCCTTCTAGTCCTTTGGATTGGGCTAATGCCGCGGCAGCTTCCTTCGCTCCTTCGGGTAAACCGGCCAAATCTTCAGAATTAGTTACGTGTTTGAAATAACTATTCGTTTCGGCCAAAACATTTTCGCCAAACGTTAATTTTAATTGCGCTAAATCAGTGTCGATTTCGCGTAAGCGGTTTTTTTGGTCATCAGCCAATAAAGCACCGTTCCGACTGAATCCTTTGTATTTTTTTTCCAATAACATCAACTGTTCGGGCGAAAGCGATAAAGAATCGCGTTGGTCATAAACCGCTTTTACCCGTTGGAATAAGGTTTCATTGAGCGCAATGTCATTGCCAAACGCCGTCAATTTAGGCGACACTTCTTGGGCAATTTTTTGGAGCGTGTCATTGGTTTCGGCCGAATTCAAATTAAAGAAAATCGACGACAATCGATCCAAAGCCTGACCCGAAAATTCCAAAGCTTCCAGGGTATTTTCAAAAGTAGGCGCTTCGGGATTATTTACAATGGCATCGACTTCAGCTCGCGCTTGTGCAATGGTTTGTTCAAAAGCAGGCACGTAGTCTTCCAGTTGGATTTGGCTAAAAGGCGCTGCCGTATAGGGGGTATTGAATTTTTCAGTAAACATTTTTTCTTTTCTAAAAGATAAAGCATCCGCACTTGCTTCCGTAACGAAGTGCTTTATTATGGTATTGTAATAAAATTTTTAGTAGGAAGAGAAAACTCAGTAGCTCAGCATCTCAGCGTCTAAGTAGCTCAATATCTAAGTGTCTCAGCCGCTTTCAAAACCACTTCTTTCAATTCGTTTTTGTAGGCTACGATTTTCTCAAGAATTTCCGGATTTTGGCTACCTAAAATTTGTGCAGCAAGAATTCCTGCATTTTTCGCGCCGTTTAAGGCAACGGTCGCTACAGGAACACCGCCGGGCATTTGTAAAATAGAAAGCACAGAATCCCAGCCATCAATTGAATTGCTGGATTTAACAGGTACGCCAATCACGGGCAGCGGACTCATAGCAGCCACCATTCCGGGTAAATGCGCTGCTCCACCTGCACCCGCAATGATCACATTGATGCCACGTAAGTGAGCATTCGAACTAAAATCGACCAATTTTTCAGGAGTGCGATGCGCTGATACAATATCCACTTCAGTCGAAATTCCAAAGGATTGTAGAATATCAATGGCTTCTTGCATAACCGGCAAGTCGCTTTTACTTCCCATAACAACGGCTACTTTCATACGAGTATAAATGCTAAAAATTAAATTTTGAAGGATAGGTTACGAAGGTACAATTTATTAGCCAAATGATAAAAGACTTTGCGTCACTAATCGGGAAACATTTTGCGCAATAATTTTTTGATTTCTTTTAATCCATTCCCGCTCATGAGTTCGTTAATAAAAAGCACTTTGCCTTCCGTGTCAATTAAAATATTGGTGGGGTAAAATGCAATCTGAAATTGATCAATCGTTTTGCGGTCGTTGGGAATGATGGTGAGTTCTAGAGATGTTCGTTTTAAAAAATCTTGAATCAACTTTTTCTCGTTATATGTCACGGCAAAGAAAACTACATTTTGATCTTTGTACTGCTCTTTAAGCTTATTCAATTCAGGCATTTCTTCGATACACGGTTTGCATTGGGTAAACCAAAAGTTGAGGAAAATCGCTTTGCCTTTTAGTTCTTCCAACGTGTACGTTTTCCCGTCTAGGTCAGTTAAGGACAATTCGGTAAGGGTCGACCCAATCAACTTTCGGCGGTTTTTTTCAAAGTCTTTTTGCTGTTGCCGAAATTGGTCGTTGCGTAATTTGACCTCTTCTTTTGAAAGGTATTTTAAAACTAAAGAAGCCTTGTTTTGAATGGTATCGGCATAAAAAAGGGTTGTGAAGGGTTGGTCGTGAATCGTTTTATTCAGTGAATCCAACTTTTTCAACGGCAATTCTTTCCCATCGGGTAAGAAGAGTTGGGTTTTAGGACGTTTTTTTTGAACAAATTCGAAATACGTTGTTCGATCCAACGCAATTTGTCCCTCAGGGATAAAAGTTTTTTCTTGCGCAAAAAGGATTCCAACTGCCAGAAATGTGAATAGGGATATAATTTTCTTCATGGATTTAGAAACGAAAACGGAATGGAATTGTTGCCCTATTAACCAAACAACTCCCCACTGCCCACTGAACACTGTTTATTGAACACTGTTTACTGAACACTGAACACTGTCTACTGAACACTGTCTACTGAACACTAATCACCCGAATACTGTTTTTCACTTCTTCCGCAATGCGTCGGGCTGTTGCCATATCTTCATTCACAATCGTCACATGACCCATTTTTCGGAACGGACGGGTTTCGCGTTTACCATAAATATGTGGCGTCACACCTTCAATTGCCATGATTTTTTCGATGTTTTCATACACCACTTGACCGGAATAGCCTTCTGCACCCACTAAGTTCACCATAATTCCGGCAACTTTACTGTCTGTCGTTCCTAAAGGTAAATTTAAAATGGCACGCAAATGATTTTCAAATTGGGAAGTATAACTGGCTTCAATGCTGTAATGTCCCGAATTATGCGGGCGTGGAGCTACTTCATTGACCAAAATCTGATCGTCTTGGGTTTGAAACATTTCCACCGCCAATAAGCCCACATGTTGAAAGGCTTCTGAAACTTTTAAGGCCACTTCTTGTGCTTTTTGAGCGACGGTTTCCTCTATTCGTGCGGGACAAATCACATATTCTACTTGATTGGCTTCGGGATGAAACTCCATTTCGACCACAGGATAAGTCTTGATTTCACCACTTACGGATCGCGCCACGATAACAGCCAATTCATTTTTAAATGCCACCATTTCCTCTGCGACACATTCTACGTCTGGAAGGTTTTGTAAATCCATAGTAGAGCGGCAAATTTTCACACCATTGCCATCATAACCACCCGTTGCGGCTTTCCAAACAAAAGGAAAATTCAAGGCGTCGTCGGCCAATGCGGTATTCAAAGCGTCCAATCCTACAAAGCGTTGATGCGCAGAAGTAGGAATGCCGTGTTGTACGTAATAATCTTTCTGTTTGCCTTTGTTTTGAATTAATCGTAAGGTTTTCGGTGAAGGAAAAACAGGAAGCCCTTCAGATTCCAGTTGTTCAAGCGCTTCCAAATTGACGTTTTCAATTTCAATCGTCAACACATTAACCATTTTGCCAAATTTGTATACGGTATCATAATCCAATAAACTCCCTTGGTAAAAGGCATGGCACCCAAAACGCGAAGGCGCTTCAGCACTTGGATCTAAAACAAAAGTTTGAATGTCAAATTTGCGTGTATCGGTCAGGAGCATTTTGCCCAATTGACCGCCACCTAAGATTCCCAAACGGAAATCAGAAGAGAAATAATTCATGGGTTGTGTTGTTTGTGGTGCAAAGATAGAATTTTATTGAAAGAGAAAAAGGTAGAATCGTCAACCCTTGACTTAGGGTAGGGATTTTTTCAAATGCAATAACGTCTCTTTCACTACAAATTTCATCCCGGGTGACGGATTTTCTAATTCACGAGAAAGTAATATTCGCAACTCGTCATGTACCCACGGATATTTCTGGCCCAAGCGAAACAAAGCGCGCAACGCATAAGCAACGGTGGCAACTTTAGCTTCGCGAATGATAAAGTCCAAACAGCCTTCAATGATTTTTTCTTCTTGAAATGCACTCAAAACCACATCTTTTTTGGAAACTAAAAACAAACATATTTTTGCGGCTGGTCGCACAGCCGGATCTAGAGTAAATTGGTTTAAATGCGAACAAAAAATATCCAAATGAGGCAGCAAAAGACCAAGCTGTTCTTCGGCGACCAATTCCAAAATCCATAAGGCTTTATAGTGGTTTTTGTCGTTGGGATTACAACCTACAAGAATCAAACTCGAAAGAAATTCGGCATCTGCAAAAGCGAGTTCTTTGTAATGGTCTCGCGTTTTTCGATACGCTTTAATGTGGGCTATTTGTGCATAATGTTCCGAATTCATGTTGTAAATATATCAAATTTGCAAATTTTCCGAACGACTTGATTTTTAATAGGTTTTAGTTGTTAAATTTGCACCTTTATTTCCAACACAACACTACATGATTCATTTACACGACAAAACGTTTGAGCCGTTTATCTCTTCGGAGGAAATCGACTTTGCCATTCAAAATATGGCCAAACAAATGGCTGACGATTTTTTTGACGAAACCCTTATATTTATTGGTGTTCTTAACGGGTCTTTCATGGTTATGGGCGACTTGATGAAAGCCTACCGTGGCATGTGTGAAGTGAGTTTTATCAAAGTGGCTTCCTATGAAGGTACGCAAACCACTAACGAAATCAAACATTTGATCGGTATTAATGAAAATTTAGAGGGTCGTACCGTTGTTATTGTGGAAGATATTATTGATACAGGAAATACCATTGTGGAGCTGAAACAACTTTTGAAACAACAAAAGGTAAAGCATTTGAAAATCGCTACGTTGTTTTTTAAGCCCGAAGCCTATAAACACGATGTGAAAATTGATTATGTAGGTATTCGTATACCAAATAAATTTATTGTGGGATACGGTTTGGATTATGACGGATTGGGTCGTAATCTACCGGATGTATATCAATTAGTAGTCTAAAGTATAAAGTCCAAAGTCTAAAGTCTAAAGTCCAAAGTCTAAAGTCTAAAGTCCAACGACTAAAATCTAAATTCTAAATTCTAAATTCTAAAATCTAAATTCTAAAATCATAATGATTAACATCGTTCTTTTTGGGAAACCTGGAGCAGGGAAAGGAACCCAAGCCGAATTTTTAAAAGCAAAATACAATTTGACGCATTTGTCAACGGGTGATATTTTTCGCTACAATATTAAGAATGAAACGGAACTGGGGAAATTAGCCAAAACCTATATGGATAAAGGTGATTTAGTACCGGATGAGGTTACCATTCAGATGTTGCAAAGCGAAGTGGATAAAAATCAAGATTCAGCAGGTTTCTTATTTGATGGTTTTCCACGTACAATTGCGCAAGCTGAGGCCTTGGACGCTTTTTTAGCATCCAAAGGAGAATCAATTCGTGCTACCGTGGCTTTAGAAGCGGATGATGAAATTCTTGTAGCGCGTTTGTTAGAACGTGGCAAAACTTCGGGTCGCCCAGATGATCAAGATGAAGAGAAAATCCGTAACCGTTACCAAGAATACAACGAAAAAACGGCTCCTTTAATGGCGTATTATGAAGGTCAAGGTAAGTTTTATGCCGTGGACGGAATCGGAACTATTGAAGAAGTAACCGCGCGATTAAACGCAGTTTTAGATACTTTTTAAGAAGGAAACGTCTGAAATGTAGGCGTTATTCAATATTTTTTAAGATATTTGCACACCAGAAAAGAGCATTTTCGGACTACGGGATGAGGGCTCTTTTTTTGTACACAATCCCATGGAAATACTGATTATTTTATTATTGATTTTGCTAAATGGTGTGTTTTCAATGTCTGAAATCGCATTGATATCCGCACGTAAAAACCGTTTAGAAACCGCTGCAAAAAAAGGAAATGCCAATGCGAAAGCCGCACTAGATTTGGCCAATTCGCCCAATGAATTTCTTTCTACAGTACAAATTGGAATCACCCTAATCGGAATTTTAACGGGTATTTACTCCGGAGAAAAAGTCACCCAAGATGTGCAAGATTTTGTGGCTGGATTTCCGGTCTTAAAACCCTATGCAGATTCATTAGCAACCGGAATCGTCGTTGTGGTATTGACCTTTTTTTCCTTAGTGTTGGGAGAATTGTTGCCTAAACGCATCGGACTCAATTTTCCAGAAGGGATTGCCAAAGCAGTGGCCGTGCCTATGAAAGTGGTTTCCAAAATCACCATGCCCTTCATTTGGTTGTTGACCATTTCTACGGAAGGACTTTTGAAATTATTCCAAATCAAACCCACCGCCGACGGTAAAGTGACCGAAGAAGAAATCAAAGCCATTATTAAAGAAGGAACGGAAGTCGGTGAGGTACAAGAAATAGAACAAGATATCGTAGAACGCGTGTTTCATATCGGTGACCGTAAGGTAAACTCCTTAATGACCCACCGGAATGATGTGGTGTATCTGACACAAGAAGATTCTTTCGACGAAATCAAAGCCAAAATTTTAAAGGATATGCATTCTGTTTATCCTGTATGTCAAGACAATTTGGATGAAGTGACCGGAATTGTTTTACTGAAAGATTTGTTCGCTGGTTTTGAACAAAAAGATTTTAAATTGGCCGAAATTACAAGGGAAGCTTCGTATTTAATCGAACATACATCGGCTTACAAAGCGTTGGAAAATTTTAAATCCACCAAAAATCACCAAGCCTTGATTGTTGACGAACACGGTATTTTTCAAGGAATTATTACCTTGAATGATATTTTGGAAGCGTTGGTGGGCGATGCATCCGATTTTGATGAAGATGAATACCAGTTGGTCGCTGAAGAAGATGGTTCATGGACCGTTGACGGACAGTATTCGTTACACGATTTCTTGACCTACTTTGACATGGATGATTTAATTGGGGATTATGAAGTGACAACAGTCAGCGGATTGATAACCACAGAAATGGGCTACATTCCTAAAAAAGGCGAAGAACTCATTTGGAATAAAATGCGGTTTACCATTTTGGAAACTGCAGGCGCAAAAGTGGAAAAAGTAAAAGTGGCTCCCTATCAAAGTGAAAATTAGGAGCAAGCGTTAGGTGCTTTAAAAACGTGCCTTCCCGCTTTCGCCTTTATCCCTCATAAATTCGGGGATACCGGCTCTATCGGGGCTAAATATCAAGTGCCAATGTTCAAAACATCCGGCCACAACAAATAAAAACGAGTGCAAGGCAACTTGCTAAAGAATACAATCATGACAGAAGGAAATTTTGTAGACTATGTAAAGATTTATGTATGCTCCGGTAAAGGAGGGAAAGGGTCTACGCATTTACATCGCGAAAAATTTATTGAAAAAGGCGGTCCCGACGGTGGTGACGGTGGCCGAGGGGGTCACGTGGTACTTCGTGGAAATAAAAACCTATGGACACTTTTTCATTTAAAGTTTACCAAACACGTGAAAGCAGGTCACGGTGGTGACGGTGGGAGTAGCCGTAGTACCGGTCACGATGGTGAAGATAAAATCATCGAAGTGCCACTAGGAACTGTCGTAAAAGACCAAGAAACAGAAGAGATTTTATTCGAAATTACCGAACACGGCGAAGAAAAAATCGTTGCGCGCGGTGGAAAAGGAGGGTTAGGGAACTGGCATTTTCGTAGTGCTACCAACCAAACACCACGGTATTCCCAACCCGGTATGCCATCCGAAGAAGTGGATGTGATCTTGGAATTAAAAGTTTTGGCCGATGTGGGCTTAGTGGGGTTTCCCAATGCGGGTAAATCAACATTATTGTCCGTAATGACCTCTGCCAAACCTAAAATTGCAGATTATCCGTTTACCACTTTAAAACCGAATTTAGGTATTGTCTCTTATCGTGATTTTCAATCATTTGTAATGGCTGATATCCCGGGTATCATTGAAGGTGCAGCCGAAGGAAAAGGATTGGGACATTACTTTTTACGTCATATTGAACGCAATTCTACTCTGCTGTTCCTTGTGCCAGCCGATGCCGATGATATTAAAAAAGAATACGATATTTTATTGGACGAATTACGTCGCTACAATCCGGAATTGTTAGATAAAGACCGATTATTGGTGATTTCCAAAAGCGATATGTTGGATGACGAACTAAAGGCGGAAATGAAAGTGCTTTTGGATAAAGAATTTAAAGGAATTTCGTACTTATTTATTTCATCCGTGGCACAACAAGGAATTCAAGAATTAAAAGATCGCTTGTGGTCGATGTTAAATACGTAATGATTTGGTAAACATTTATTCATATTGCTTTGATTTAAAGAAAAATAGAATAAATTTGCCATTCGCTATTAATTTTGAAAAAAAACTAAATTAAACACTTATGAAATTAAGATTACTTATCGCTTTATGTATTGCTCAATTGGGATGGGCACAACAGAGAACGTGTGGTGTAGATGCTTATATGGCAAAAATCATGGAGAATCCCATGATGAAACAACAGTACATGGAGCAACAAGAAAAATTTGAAAACGAATTACGCCGATTGGTTACTAATCAATTGGAAGCGCGTTCAGGTCAGGCTACCACAGCTTCTCCAAACGTAACTATTCGTATTCCTGTTGCAGTGCACTATCCTTCAGTAGCAACTTCTTCATCAGCTTCACTTAAAGATTGTTTACGATCGTTAGCACAAACACAAGTAAACATATTGAATGCAGATTATAATGGTACAAATGCCGATATTTCAAACTGGGCATCGGATAGTCAATATTATCCTGGAACAAATACAGGGATGATGGACGTGCAATTCATTATTGCTACACAAAACCATCCTGCTGGAACAGGATTAGTTAATGGAGATATGGCGGTGACTTTTGGTACGGATTATTTAAGCAATGCAGATACGGATACAACATGGTCAGGTTATATGAACTTAGTTGTACGTAATATCTCTGGAGGTATTTTAGGATATTCACCACTTGGAGGTTCACCTTCAGCAGGTATGACTGTAGTAATTGACAACAATGCATTTGGTAAAAACATGACAACTACTCCTGCTACTTGTTCAGGTTATGCACCAGGAGCACCGTATAATTTGGGTCGTACTTTAACACATGAATTAGGTCACTTTTTTAACTTATACCATACATTTCAAGCCTGTGATGGAGCGAATTGTTTAACTTCAGGCGACCGAGTGTGTGATACAGAACCAACAAGTACTCCTTATTACAATTGTGACCCTGCAGGTACCGTTGCTAGTAACTGTACAGGCAATTCTCAACTAACCATGAACTACATGGATTATGTTCAAGATGTATGTATGTATATGTTTACAGCGGGTCAAGCCACACGCATGCAAGCTTGGTATAATACAATTTCCTCACAGTTCAATATGAATACATTAGGGAACGAAGAGATTTTGAAAAATCAATTTGCCATTGCACCCAATCCTAACAAAGGTTCATTCGCAATTCAATTTGCAAATCCAGTTGCCAACTACGCATTCCAAGTGTATGATTCTACCGGTCGCGTACTTGTAGATGAAGAAAATGCGGCTAATACAGAATTAGTTAAGAATATTCAATTGCCAGCAGCACAACGCGGAGTGTATTTTGTGACACTTCGTACCCAAGAAGGTATTGTGACTAAGAAAGTAATTGTAGAATAATATTTTCGAAAAAGCATTGAAGAATTGTAAGTAAATCCGTTTATTTACAATTCTTTTTTTATATAGATTAAAACAAGCAAACAACAATGAGAAAAATTGTAATTACACTGGTATCCGCAGTGCTATTAATGCCTTTCACCATGAAGGCCGATGAAGGAATGTGGTTCTTAATGTTTATCGAGCGTTTGAACCACCGTGATATGCAGAAAATGGGACTTCAATTGACTGCAGAAGAAATTTACAGTATCAACAACCACAGCTTGAAAGATGCTATCGTGCAATTCAATGGTGGATGTACTGCAGAATTAATTTCTAAAGACGGTTTGGTTTTAACCAATCACCACTGTGGGTATGATGCCATCGCTGAATTGTCATCTGCTGAAAAAAATTATTTAAAAGATGGTTATTGGGCTGCCGATAAGAAAGGCGAATTAAAACCTTCTAGTTTATTTGTACGTTTCTTTGTGCGTATGGACGATTGTTCAAAACGTATCTTGGGCGTTGTAAACGATAAAATGACGGAAGCAGAACGTGATAAAGCAATCGCTGCTGAAATCGCTAAAATTGAAAAAGAAAATAATGAAGGTGGTAAATATGTAGTTTCTGTTCGTTCTTTTTTTCAAGGAAATGAATACTACTACTTTGTTTATCAAGATTATAAAGATGTTCGTTTAGTAGGAACTCCTCCAGAAAGCTTAGGAAAATTTGGTGGAGATACCGATAACTGGGAATGGCCTCGTCATACAGCCGATTTCTCTATGTTCCGTATTTATGCAGATGCTAACGGAAATCCAGCGGATTATTCAGATAAAAATGTTCCTCTACACCCAAAACACTACTTGCCTGTAAACTTAGGCGGTGTGAAAGAAAATGATTTTGCTATGATTTTAGGTTATCCAGGTCGTACAAACCGTTGGATGCCAGCTGGAGGAATTGAGCAAAACGTAAAATTTGCTTATCCAGCATGGGTAGAAGGTGCTAAAACAGGTATGGATAATATGAAGAAATATATGGATCAAAGTGATGCTTTGAACTTAGTATATGCTTCAAAATACGCTTCTACAGCGAATTATTGGAAAAACCGTCAAGGTATGATTGATGCGTTGACTAAATTCGAAACGGCTAAAACTAAAGCAGCACAAGAAGCTAAGTTTAATAAATGGGCCAACAAGCCAGAAAATAAAGCGAAGTATGGAACTGTTGTTGAGACAATCAACAAATTCTACGCTTTGACCAATGAAAAATCACGTCACGATAACTATTTACAACAGTTGTTACGTACATCTGCGATGGGTACGATCTCTCGTTCATTAGGTCGTCAATTGGAAGCTTATGCCAAAGCAGATGCTTCAAAACGTGCGCAAATGTTGCCACAATTGAATGAGATGATTGATGAAATGTACAAAGAAATGCACATTCCTGCTGAAAAAGATATTTTAGCCGCTCAATTGAAATTGTATGCTACAAAATCAGTAGGATACAATATCGCTCCAGCAGTGAAAAAAATTGGCGATGCAAACAATAATGAATTTGCAGGCTATGTAAATGCAGCTTTTGATTTGTCAATGTTTAGTTCGCCAGAGCGCGTAAAAGCGTTCTTGGTAGTGCCTTCAGAAGGACAATTGACAAACGATCCATTGTATGCTTTATCAAGTGATTTAATTACACACATGAATTCAAAATCAGATGAAGTTGCCAAAGCGCAAAATGATTTTGGAGCCGCTTTCCGTTTATTGGTGGAAGGTTTACGCGAATCAAAAATCGGTTCAATCAAATATCCAGATGCCAACTCAACGTTACGTTTAACTTACGGAAAAGTTCGTTCATTACCTGCAGATAAACGCAATGAGGTAGCCATCAACAACTACACAACTTTAGCGGGTCAGGTAAAAAAATACAAAAAAGGAGATCATGAATTTGATTTACCAAGCCGTGTATTGGAAATGAATGCGAAGAAAGACTTCGGTCGTTATGCCGATAAAGACGGTTCGTTACACGTAAACTTCTTAACCGATAATGATATTACGGGTGGGAACTCAGGTTCACCGGTATTAAACGGTAAAGGAGAATTAATCGGATTAGCATTCGATGGAAATATTGAAGCGATGGCAGGTGATGTTATTTTTGATAAAAAATTACAACGCACGATCAACGTAGACATCCGTTATGTGTTGTGGGTGATTGAGAATTTCTCAGGGGCCAAGCATATTGTGGATGAAATGACTTTGGTAAAATAATTTTATCATAATCCTATTTAAAAAACTCCGGTCAATCGCCGGAGTTTTTTTATTTTTGAAGGATAAACATGTATCATGAAGTGGACATTGCTTTTACTGTTGTTTTTTTCTTTTTCCTTATCGGCACAATCCGATATTGAAAAAGCAGACCAGTATTTTAAAGCTCAACGATGGGAACAAGCCAAACCGTTTTTTGAAAAATGCTTGAAAGAAAAACCAAACAACACCCATATTTTAGAATGTCTAGGCGATATTGCCGGGCATCAAAAAAACTGGGATGAAGCCATTAAATACTACAGTCAATTAAAAACGCTTCAAAATGGCAATGCGACCTATTGGTATAAATACGGTGGCGCTTTAGGGATGAAAGCCAAATCGGTGAATAAATTCAAAGCCTTAGGATTAATAGATGATGTTGAAAGTGCTTTTTTAAGAGCAGCTCAGTTGGATCCAAAGCACATTGATGCACGCTGGGCTTTAGTAATGTTGTATCTCGAATTGCCAGGAATTTTGGGAGGTAGTGAAACCAAAGCGCAGAAATATGCTACCGAATTGATGGTGTTATCCAAAATCGATGGGTATTTATCCAAAGGCTATATCGATGAATATTTTAAACGCTATGCCAAAGCAGAAGCCAATTACATCAAAGCCCATGAACTAGGGAATTCCAAAACAACCTATCAAAAATTATACAATCTCTATTCGTCTAAATTAAAAAATACCGAGAAAGCACGTAAATTAAAAGAAGCTTTTGAAGGAAAAGAATCATAATATGCGAACACATTTTATCGCCATCGGGGGCGCAGCCATGCATAATTTAGCATTGGCATTACATCATAAAGGATATCAAGTTACAGGAAGCGATGATGCGATTTTTGAACCGTCTTTGTCGCGTTTACAAAAACATGGGTTATTGCCCATAGAAATGGGTTGGTTTCCGGAGAAAATCACTGTAGATATTGACGCTGTAATTCTCGGAATGCATGCCAAAGCCGATAACCCTGAATTGTTACGCGCTCAGGAATTGGGGTTGCAAATTTATTCCTATCCCGAATTCTTATACGAACAATCCAAGAATAAAACCCGTGTTGTTATTGGTGGTTCCCACGGAAAAACGACCATTACTTCAATGATTCTTCATGTGATGCATTTTCATAACATTCAAGTGGATTATATGGTAGGAGCACAATTAGAAGGGTTTGATACCATGGTTCATCTTACCGAGGAAAATGATTTCATCGTTTTAGAAGGCGATGAATACTTGTCTTCACCCATTGATCGCCGACCTAAATTCCATTTATATCAGCCCAATATCGCGCTACTTTCTGGAATTGCTTGGGATCATATCAATGTGTTTCCTACATTTGAAAATTACGTGAGTCAATTTGAAATTTTTGTGGATCAAATTACCAAAGGCGGAATTTTGATTTATAATGAAGAAGATGCAACGGTTAAAAACGTTGCAGAATCAAGTGAAAATACCATTCGTAAAATTCCGTATCAAACGGCTGAATATACCGTTGAGAACGGAACTACATTATTAGAAACACCGGAAGGCGCCATGCCAATCGAAGTGTTTGGTGCACATAACCTAAACAATTTAGCAGGAGCCAAATGGGTGTGCCAATGTATGGGTGTCGATGAAGCGGATTTCTACGAAGCGATTGCTACGTTTAAAGGAGCATCCAAACGTTTAGAAAAAATAGCGGAGAGTTCGAATAAAGTTGCTTACAAAGATTTCGCACATTCTCCGAGCAAAGTGGCCGCGACCACCAAAGCAGTAAAAAATCAATATCCTGAACGCACTCTTTTAGCTTGTTTAGAATTGCATACCTACAGTAGTTTGAATGCAGCCTTCTTAAAAGAATATGAAGGAGCACTCGATGCTGCCGATGTGGCTGTTGTGTTTTATTCACCCGATGCAGTAAAAATTAAACAATTGGAGGAAGTGACCTACGACCAAATTGCAAAAGCGTTTAAACGTGATGATTTAATTATTTATACCAATCCAGAAGAATTCAAATCGTTTTTGTTTTCCTATAACCTTGAAAATACGGCGTTATTACTCATGAGTTCAGGGAATTATGGCGGACTCCATTTTGATGAAGTGAAAGACTTAATAAAGTAAGAAAAGCTCCGGTTTACAGCCGGAGTTTTTTATGGAATATAGCGGTAATGTCCCACCATTGGATAATTAAACAAAAAATCTTCGATAATTTGACCGCCGCCAACATTATGAACCACCATGGGGACACCGTCTTTTTTGATGTGAGTAACAATGCCTATATGAGGTAATTTCCCATTAATCATCCACGTTACAATATCGCCAGGTTGGTAATCTGCGCTATGGGTGCTGTTGCTTAATTTTTTTCCTTTTCGTTCAAAAAAAACTTCAAGATTGGGAACCCGACGATGATCAATATTTTTATCAGCTGTGCGAAGTCCCCATTTTTTTAAATTGGGATACGAACTAAAATGGGCTTTTAAATCCACATGGACTTCTTTTTGTAAATCAATGTTACATTTCCGAAAGGCCCGAATTACCACATCAGTACAAACTCCTGTTTTGGCTGGCACATCGCCCATTGGGTAAGGAATAGAGACATAAGCAGGGGTATAAACTACAGTGGAATCAATGACTAGTAAAGCAGCATTAGACAATTGCTCACCAAAGTTTTTAGGGTTTGGAAGCAAAGGAATCTCTAGCTTTTTTGGAGAGTTAAACGAAATTGCTTTATCAGGTTGAGCCGACTTTTGCTGACACGAAATAAAAAATAGAGCCAATAGGAGTGAATAGTGCATGCGGTTGGTTTTAATGAGAAACGCTATTGTTAATTAGTTTATTTTGAAGGAATAAAAAAAATCGGTTACTTCGTATTGTTTTATAAGCCAGTCTATTATGTATACACCAATTCCTCAATGGGCCGAAGATGATCGCCCACGTGAAAAGTTTTTATTAAAAGGGAAAACCGCACTTTCAGATGCGGAATTATTAGCTATTCTACTCGGTTCGGGTTCTAGAAATGAAAGTGCAGTTCAGTTAGCACAACGTATTTTAGGCCAATCGCAAAATAATCTTAACGAACTCGGAAAGCAAACACTTGCTCAATTGATGACTTTTAAAGGAGTGGGTGAAGCCAAAGCCATAACAATTGCTGCAGCACTCGAACTTGGTCGCCGCCGCCGTATAGAGGAAACTCAGGATCGGATTAAGATTAGTTCGAGTAAATCTGTTTTTGATTTGATGCAACCTATTATTGGAGAGTTGCCTCATGAAGAATTTTGGGTTTTATTTTTGAATAATTCTAATAAAATATTGGGAAAAGAGCAATTGTCCAAAGGCGGAATGACGGGTACATTGGTTGATATTCGTTTAATTTTCAAATCCGCGTTGGAATACAAAGCAACTTCCCTAATTTTGACACATAATCATCCGTCAGGAAAATTACAAGCGAGTGAAGCCGATCGCACAATAACTCAACGCTTGAAATTAGCCGGTAATCAATTGGATATTTTGGTTTTAGATCATATTATCATTACAGAAACCGGTTATTACAGTTTTGCTGACGAAGGAATACTTTAAAAGTGACTACTAAAACTGACCTTTTTTTTGATTTAGATCATACCCTGTGGGACTTTGAACGCAATTCGGCTTTGGCTTTTGAAAAGCTTTTAAGTCGACATTCGATTGCTGTTCCCTTAGCTGATTTTTTAACACATTATATTCCTTTAAACAAATGGTATTGGGAAAAATACCGAAAGGATGAAGTTACCCAAGCAGAACTGCGTTACGGTCGATTGAAAACCACTTTTGATCGCTTGAACATTGCGATTTCTGATGATTTAATCGATCAATTGTCTGAAGAATATATCCTAGAGTTACCTTTGAACAATCATTTGTATGAAGGAGCGATTGACCTCTTGACCTATCTTCAGCCCAAATACCGCTTGCATATCATCACAAATGGATTTCAGTCGGTTCAAGATGGTAAATTAAAAAACTCTGGAATTGGGGAATTTTTCCATTCCATTACCAATTCAGAAACGGCAGGTGTTAAGAAGCCTCATCCTTTAATTTTTGAAAAAGCCTTAGAAAAAGCGGGTACAATAGCTCAACATTCAGTGATGATTGGGGATTGTTTAGAAGCTGATGTTCAAGGAGCATTAGATGCAGGAATGGATGCCATTTTTTTTAACGAATTTGAGGTGGAAGTTCCTCAAGGAATTAGAGCGGTTACACATTTATCACAATTAAAAAACATCTTTTAACATGAAACGCATACTCTTATTTTTTCTTGTTTTCACGGTTGGGTACGCTCAAAATCAACCCAAGATCATCATTCCCGAACAGTTTACCTTCATGCGGGAACCCAATCTGTATGGATTAGGAACGCTACTTCAAATGTATATGGAAAAATACCATTATACATCAGAAATGAAAGTAGGAGTTAAAGAAGAAGCTTTTCCAAAAGCATTACATTGTGATGAATGGGGGGTGAAATTACTCACTAAAAGTAATATGTTTGTGACCAAAGTAACCGTGCAATTTATGGATTGTCACGGCACAATAATAGCAAGTTCACCAGAGGGTAGCGACCGTGATAAAAATACACGTATGGCTTATATTAACGCTTTGCGTAATGCGATGGATCAATTTACTGCATTTAAAAATCAGACGTTAGTAATGGCACAAAATGAAGTAACCACTAAGCCAGTGAAAGTACAAGAGCCCTTGTCTACTGAAGTTGTTGTTGAAACCACAGCAATGGTTACAGAAAACGATGTTTTTTTACAAGCGCGTACGATCTCTGATGTTTCTATTGGATTGTATAGAAATAATGGGACTTCACCCGCATTTGTGCTGTATAAAACCAGTTCGAGGGATTGTTTTTTAGTAGAAATCCAAGGGAAAATGAATGGTGTACTATTGTATCAAAATCAAAAATGGTACTGGGAGTATTATGACAACAACCGATTAATTTCGAATGAGCAATTTATCAAAGGTTTGTAATTAATAGCCGTATTTGTCTTTCCAACGGTTTTGTAAAAATTTACGCAATTCGTTTTCGCGGGCATTGTTACCCGGTTCATAGAATTTAGTTTCTTGAATGGCGTCTGGTAAATACTCTTGATCCACAAAATTGTTGGAATAATTATGGGCATAGGCATAGTCTTCACCATAACCCAATTCTTTCATCAATTTAGTGGGTGCATTTCGTAAATGTAAAGGAATGGGTAAGTCACCTGTTTGTTTCACTAATGCTTGTGCTTCCCCAATAGCTATATAACTTGCGTTGCTTTTTGCCGAAGTGGCCAAATAAATAGCACATTGGCTCAAAATAATCCGACTCTCAGGATAGCCGATTGCAGTTACCGCTTGAAAGGTATTGTTTGCCATAATTAATGCCGTAGGGTTGGCATTTCCAATATCTTCACTAGCTAAAATAAGCATTCTTCGGGCAATGAATTTTACATCTTCACCGCCTTCGAGCATTCGGGCTAACCAATACACGGCACCATTGGGGTCACTACCGCGAATTGATTTGATAAAAGCGGAAATGATATCGTAATGTTGCTCTCCGGTTTTGTCATACAAAACGGTGTTTTGTTGGACCAATTCCAGTACTTTAGTGTTGGTTACAATCACTTCATCACCAGGAGTGGCATTGACTACAAGTTCGAAGATATTCAATAACTTTCGTCCATCACCACCAGATAAACGCAGTAAGGCTTCATGTTCCTCAATGGTAATTTTTCGTTGTGATAATTGTGGATCAATTTTTATGGCCCGATCCAAAAGTGCTAACAAATCTTCTTTGGTAAACGGATTGAGCACATAGACCTGACAACGTGACAAAAGCGCGGGAATTACTTCAAAACTCGGATTTTCAGTGGTTGCGCCTATTAATGTTACCCAACCTTTTTCGACCGCACCCAATAGTGAGTCTTGTTGCGATTTACTAAAACGATGAATTTCATCAATGAATAGGATTGGGTTTTTTGCTGTAAAAATTCCGCCACTTTGTTTCGCTTTGTCAATCACCTCACGCACCTCCTTAACCCCTGAATTAATCGCGCTCAACTCATAAAAAGGGCGGTCACTTTGCCGTGCGATGATTTGAGCTAAAGTGGTTTTGCCTGTTCCCGGAGATCCCCAAAAGATCATGGAGGGTATAACTCCACGCGCGATTTGTTGGGTAAGCGAACCGTTTGGACCCACCAAGTGCAGCTGACTGATGTAGTCTTCTAAAGAGTGCGGGCGAACGCGTTCGGCTAAAGGTGCTTCCATGAAGTTTGTTTTGAGGGTTAAAGGTAAAAAAAAGGAAGGAAGTGGAAAATAAGAAGTTTGAATTCGGGAAACTTTAATTCGCATCTGCCATTTTAGCAGAAAACCAACTTTGGTCATATATTTGTGTACATGCAATTATGAAAGACGCACAATTATTTAAATATTCGCCTACTGTTTGGCTTGTTCCTACACTACTATTGAGTGGAGTATGGGCGGTATTTTTAATACAACTTTTTGGCCATTTTTACTGGAACAAGCATGGTATTGTGCCGCGTACTTTCTCAGGTTTACAAGGTGTTTTATTTAGTCCTTTTTTACATGCTGATTGGCAGCATTTGGCGAATAATAGTGTGCCTTTGTTTGTGTTGACGATGGCGTTAGTATATTTCTACAGGGAATTGTCATTAAAAGTATTGGTTTATGGCGTCTTGATTTCAGGGTTGTTTACATGGGTAATTGGTCGATCGAGTATACACATTGGTGCGAGTGGTTTGATTTACGTTTTGGTTTCGTTTATTTTTTTCAAAGGATTACGAACGGGGTATTATCGACTCATGGCGCTTTCATTTGCCGTGGTGATTGTGTACGGCGGTATGGTTTGGTATGTGTTTCCTGAAGTAGATCCAAAAATTTCTTGGGAAGGGCATTTGGGTGGTTTTTTAGCCGGAATGGTTTTCGCCTTTCTTTTTAAGACACCCGATTATGTTTCTGAATACCGATATGATTGGGAGCATCCTGATTTTGATCCAGAGTCAGATCCTTTTATGCGACGGTTTGATGCGAATGGCCAATTTGTTAATCCGCCGAAACCTGAGGAAATTTTGGTTGAATATGAAGAAGAATTGGGTTCGAATTTAGTTCCAATTCAAATCAATTATATATATAAAAACGCCGAAGAATAAACCTTCGGCGTTTTTTATTTGAATCGTATCAATTATCGTATCACGACATTAGGGAAAGACTTATATTTATTGACGTTGACGCACAGCTTCGTATAAAAATGCTCCACAAGCTACAGAAACATTAAGCGAGCCGATGGTTCCAAAAAGCGGTAATTTGGCTTTCGCATCAACAATTTTTAATACCGATGGATTGATACCTCGATCTTCACTCCCCATGATAATGGCTACGGGTTCTGAAAAGTCAACAGCATAAAGGTTATCCTCACTTTTTTCAGTGGCTGCTACGGTTTTGATTCCGCTGCCTTGTAGATAAAACACCGCATCTTTGATATGATCTACTTTACAAATAGGTACGTTAAATACGGCGCCTGCAGAGGTTTTTACTGTATCGCCATTTACAGGAGCAGCACCCGTTTTGGAGATGATTATTCCGTCTACACCTGTACATTCTGCGGTGCGGATGATGGCACCAAAATTACGGGCATCACTGATTTGGTCTAAAATAAGAAACAGCGGTTTTTTACCCGATTCCAAAACACTTTCCACCATAGTTTCCAAGGATTGGAATTTGATAGGAGCAATGGTAGCCACTACACCTTGGTGGTTAAGGTGGGTAAGGCGATTTAGTTTTTCAACAGGTACATAAGTGAACGGCAGGTTGTTGGCTTTTAGCGTTTTCATGAGTTCGCGCATCAAATCGCCTTGCCCTTCTTTATGTACAAAAATTTTATCGATTTCTTTTCCGGCGTGAATGGCCTCAATAACGGCACGGATGCCGAAGATTTGGTTTTCTTTTTCCATGGGGCAAAGATAAAGAATAAATGAACTTTCTTGAGAAAGATATTATTGTAAAAAAGGTTAAAAGAATTTTAAAAGGTTGTTTTTAAACTTATTTGGATAATAGAATTCGAAAGTTTAATGGCTTGATTGTTTGTAGATCCATTGGCATAAATAAAATTGAGCAACCCATTTTTGTTTAAAAGTCCGAACCCAAATCCAAGTCCAAGCAAGTTTCCAGAAGATTGTGTCGTTTGGTCTTGGAAATATCCGTAGTCTAAAACGCTGTGTAAATAGAGGTTGTCAGCAAGAGTGTAACGATATTCTGAGCATAGTACAGAAAGAAGATTAGCTTGAAGTGTGTTCTCGTTAAAGCCGCGTATAGAATTGATGCCACCAAATCGCAGAAGTTCATTGGTCAGGTATTTTTCGCTTTGAAGTAAATACGATTGATTTTTCAACTGAATGCTATTGCGTTTGTTGAGGTATAATTGATGTTTGATTGTAAGTTGGGCAAAAAATTGATTGTTAGAAAGATCGCTAGTTTTTCGTTTGCCGGCACCAATTTTTATGTTACAATTGGAACGATCTGGAAACAAAAGCGCATCAGCTTCATTGTTTTTTACATCCCAATTCCATTGCGCGGTTACGAAGCTATTCTTGAAATCTTTTAATTGATTTGTGTTGCTATTTTTGATGTCACTAGATTCTGCAGCTTGGTAGCCTAAATAGACTCGTGAATTGAAATTAATACAATATCCTAAATCAAAGTTGGTTTGTGTGTTCTGAAAAGTGCTGTCTTGTTTAAAAATATTAAGTTGTGCTTTTAAAGCTAAAGGAGATTTAAAAATATAAGGTTGGTCCCAAAGTAAATTAAATGTTCGTTGTGATTGCCCGTTACTTTTCCAAGTTATGGCAATTTTTTCACCATGGTTTAAAGCGTTTAGAAGACTTCCGTCTATGTATCCATTAAAGATTAATTTTCCATTTTCATTATTGGCAAATCCAATATAACCATCAAAACTATTAGCTTTTACTTTTTCGACATACGTATATATTTGTGTTTCATCTTTTGTAAATAAAATTTCTGGATACTTTACAGAACGAACAAAACGAAATTGATTGAGAGTTCTGTGAAGTTTTTCTATGTTTTCTTGATTGAATGTAGTATTGCGAAATAGGCGTTCAAGCTCTTTTTTGTGGCTAAGTGGAAATTTTTCATACCCGTTAATAACAATGGCGTTTACCTTTCTTTTTTGGCCCGGATCGTAATTCAATAAAGCATATAAAGTGTCATTTCGAATTTCTAGGTTTGTTAATTGAATTTTAGCAAAGGCATATCCTGCTTTTTCAAAGGCTTGCATTAATTGATTAAGATAGCGTTCGCTTTTGGTGAAAGGGATGATTTCTCTTTTTGGGATAAAGGGAAAAGAGGTTGTTGAATTCGATTTGAACTCCTTTATATATAGGTGATGAATTGGGCTTCCAAAATGAAGTTGGCAAGTGTAGCTTTTCGAGTTGTTTTTTTGATACGATAGGTAATAGGCTGCTGTAAATCCGGCTTGTTGAATTTGAAGCAGATAATCTTGGGAATAGAGGAGCAGTTCCTTTTCTGTTTCAAATGATTTTTTGAGGGGGAAATTAAGCAAAAGTTGTTGGTCTGTTGGAGTGCTTCCTTCCACATTGAGATGCCATTCTTGTCCATTAGACAAGAAGAAAGTAAGTCCGAAAAAAAGCATTAACAGCTTATTCATAGTTTGGATTTGATGTAAAAGTAGCGGAAAAAAATAAAATTCAGCATTTTATAAAAGTCTAGAACGTTGAAAAAAGAGTAAAATTATTGAGTGTGATAGTCGGTTAACAGTCAGTAAATTAATCCGTGCAAAAAATAATTTATCAACATTTTTTTTATTGAAATTAATTAGTACATTTGCAACCCCGTAAAATGCGGGTAAAAGTAAACATAAGTAAATTTATTATTTAAATTATGCCAACAATTCAACAATTAGTAAGAACTGGAAGAGCCAAAATCACTAAGAAGAGTAAATCGGCTGCTTTGGATTCTTGTCCTCAAAGAAGAGGGGTTTGTACGCGTGTTTACACCACTACACCAAAAAAACCAAACTCTGCAATGCGTAAAGTTGCGCGTGTACGTTTGACAAATGGTAATGAGGTGAATGCATACATCCCAGGAGAAGGACACAACCTACAAGAGCACTCGATAGTATTAGTGAGAGGTGGAAGGGTAAAAGATTTACCGGGAGTTAGATACCACATTGTACGTGGTGCATTAGACACGGCTGGTGTTAACGGTCGTCTACAAAGAAGATCTAAGTACGGTGCTAAACGCCCAAAAGACAAAAAGTAATTAAGAACTTTTAATCAGAAGAAATGAGAAAAAGACAGGCCAAAAAAAGACCTCTTTTACCAGATCCAAAATTCAATGATCAATTGGTAACACGTTTTGTGAACAACTTAATGTGGGATGGTAAAAAATCAATTGCTTTCAACGTTTTTTACGCTGCTTTAGACATCGTAGAAACTAAGAAACAAGATGCAGAGAAATCTGCTTTAGAAATTTGGAAAGATGCATTAACAAATGTTATGCCTCACGTAGAAGTTCGTTCACGTCGTGTGGGTGGAGCTACCTTCCAAATCCCAATGCAAATTCGTCCAGACCGTAAAATTTCTATGGCGATGAAATGGTTAATCCTTTACGCTCGCAAAAGAAATGAAAAATCTATGGCTGGTAAATTAGCGTCTGAAATCTTAGCAGCAGCTAAAGAAGAAGGTGCAGCAGTGAAAAAGAGAATGGATACTCACAAAATGGCAGAAGCTAACAAAGCATTCTCTCACTTTAGATTTTAATTTTTAAGCGATGGCAAGAGATTTAAAATACACCAGAAATATCGGAATTGCAGCGCACATTGACGCTGGAAAAACGACAACTACAGAACGTATTTTGTTCTATACCGGTAAATCACACAAAATTGGTGAGGTACACGATGGAGCAGCAACTATGGACTGGATGGCGCAAGAGCAAGAGCGTGGTATTACCATTACTTCTGCTGCGACAACTTGTACATGGAACTTTCCAACAGAACAAGGTAAGAACTTAGCAGATACTAAAGGATATCACTTTAATATCATCGATACTCCCGGACACGTTGACTTTACCGTAGAGGTAAACCGTTCGTTACGTGTATTGGATGGATTGGTTTTCTTATTCTCTGCGGTTGATGGGGTTGAACCTCAATCTGAAACTAACTGGAGATTAGCAGATCAATACCGTGTTCCTCGTATGGGATTCGTGAATAAAATGGACCGTCAAGGTTCAAACTTCTTGGCAGTTTGTCAGCAAGTTCGCGATATGTTGAAATCAAATGCAGTTGCAATTACTTTACCAATTGGTGAAGAAGCTGATTTCAAAGGAGTAGTTGATTTAGTGAAAAATCAAGCTATTGTATGGCATGAAGAGTCACAAGGAGCTACTTTCGATATCATTGATATTCCTGCTGATATGGTTGATGAAGTACGTCAGTACCGTTCAACTTTGATTGAAGCAGTTGCCGAGTATGATGAGAATCTACTTGACAAATATATGGAAGATGAAAACTCTATTACAGAGGATGAAATCAACAACGCGTTGCGTGCTGCTACCATTGATATGGCTATCATCCCAATGATGTGTGGATCTTCATTCAAAAATAAAGGAGTACAATTCATGTTAGATGCAGTATGTAAGTACTTGCCATCTCCAGTGGATAAAGACGGTATTCAAGGGATTCACCCTGATGATGCTGATCTTCCAGAAGAAGAGCAAACAAAAATTACACGTCGTCCTGATGTAACTGAGCCTTTCGCGGCTTTAGCATTTAAAATTGCAACCGATCCTTATGTAGGTCGTTTAGCTTTCTTTAGAGCCTATTCAGGTCGTTTGGATGCAGGTTCTTATATTTTGAACACGCGTTCAGGTAATAAAGAGCGTATCTCTCGTATCTACCAAATGCACGCGAACAAACAAAACCCAATCGAATATATCGAGGCAGGTGATATTGGAGCGGCAGTAGGTTTCAAAGATATCAAGACAGGTGACACGATGTGTGATGAAAAACACCCAATTATTCTTGAATCGATGAAATTCCCTGATCCAGTAATTGGTATCGCTATTGAGCCTAAAACTAAGGCTGACGTAGATAAAATGGGTATGGCTTTGGCTAAATTGGCTGAAGAAGATCCAACGTTTACTGTACGTACAGACGAAGCTTCTGGACAAACGATTATCTCTGGTATGGGTGAGTTGCACTTGGATATCTTAGTGGATCGTATGAAACGTGAGTTCAAGGTTGAAGTAAACCAAGGAGAGCCTCAAGTAGAGTACAAAGAAGCTTATACTAAAACGGCACAACACCGTGAAGTGTACAAGAAACAATCTGGGGGTCGTGGTAAATTCGGGGACATCGTTTTCCGTTTGGAGCCAGCCGAAGAAGGTTTCGTGGGACTACAGTTTGTGAACGAAGTAAAAGGAGGTAACGTACCGAAAGAGTATATTCCTGCTGTTGAAAAAGGATTCAAAGAAGCGATGAAACAAGGGCCTTTAGCAGGTTACACAGTTGATAGCTTGAAAGTAACTTTATTGGATGGTTCTTACCACCCTGTTGACTCGGATGCATTGTCATTCGAAATGGCAGCAAAGTTAGGTTACAAAGAGGTTGCGAAGGCAGCTGGAGCAGTAATCCTTGAGCCGATTATGAAAATCGAGGTGATCACTCCAGAAGAAAACATGGGTGACATCGTTGGTGACCTTAACCGTAGAAGAGGACAAGTGAATGACATGGGTGACCGTGCAGGATCTAAAGTTATCAAAGCACACGTACCACTTTCAGAAATGTTTGGTTATGTAACTACTTTGAGAACGTTGTCTTCGGGTAGAGCAACTTCTACTATGGAGTTCTCTCACTACGAGCAAACTCCTTCTAACATCTCTGAAGAGGTAATCAAAAAAGCAAAAGGTAACGCTTAATCTTAGAAAAAATGAGTCAAAAAATCAGAATAAAATTGAAATCTTACGATCACATGTTGGTAGACAAGTCTGCTGAGAAGATCGTAAAAACAGTGAAAAGCACAGGTGCTGTAGTAACGGGTCCAATTCCACTTCCTACTCACAAGAAAATCTTCACCGTATTGCGTTCTCCTCACGTAAACAAAAAATCACGTGAGCAGTTCGAGGTAAGTTCATACAAACGTTTATTAGATATCTATAGTTCTTCATCTAAAACTATTGATGCTTTAATGAAGTTAGAATTACCTAGTGGTGTTGAAGTTGAAATCAAAGTGTGATAGGTTCACTTCTAAAGTAACAAATGACCGGCTCTTGAGTCGGTCATTTTTTTTAGTATACCATCTCTTTCACGACGTTTTTTTTAGGCTTGAAAAACCGCAGTAAATTCCAAAGGCACATTTTGTTAATAACTATTTGGTTTAAAAACTAAAGGTTTATTCCGTTGTTTGGAATCATGAAAAATGTTGTTAACCATTGCTATGACTGGTTTTTTCGTAAAGCCATTTGGTTCCAAAATTAAAATAAAAGTAGGGATGTGAAATTGTGGATTACTTCCTGAAAAATAATTACTTAGATTATTTTGATTGATGGATTCTAATCTCTATATTTGCACGCTCAAAAAAATGGCTAATTGCCATTGCTAAACAATGTTTAATTAATTAATAAATTTTATGTCTGGGTTAATTGGAAGAAAAATCGGCATGACCAGCATCTTCGACGAGAACGGGAAGAACATTCCTTGTACTGTAATCGAAGCTGGACCATGTGTCGTTACCCAAGTCAGAACCAAAGAGGTTGACGGGTATGAAGCGTTACAACTTGGTTTCGATGACAAAACAGAAAAACACGCAACTAAAGCGGCTGTAGGTCACTTTAAAAAAGCGGGAACTTCTGCTAAGAAAAAAGTCGTTGAATTCCAAGGTTTCGAAACAGAGTACAAACTTGGTGACAACATCACTGTTGATGTATTCAGCGAAGGAGAATTTGTGGATGTACAGGGAGTGTCTAAAGGAAAAGGATTCCAAGGTGTTGTAAAACGTCATGGATTCGGTGGGGTAGGTCAAGCTACACACGGGCAGCACAACCGTTTAAGAGCGCCAGGTTCTGTGGGTGCATCTTCGTATCCATCACGTGTATTTAAAGGTATGCGTATGGCAGGAAGAATGGGTGGTCAAAATGTTAAAGTACAAAATCTTAGAGTTTTGAAAGTCGTAGCTGACAAAAACCTATTGGTGGTTAAAGGTGCTATTCCTGGACACAAAAACTCGTATGTAATCATTCAGAAGTAATGGAAGTAAAAGTTTTAGATATTAACGGAAAAGATACAGGCAGAAAAGTGCAACTTTCTGACGCTGTATTTGGTGTTGAGCCAAACAATCATGCGGTATATCTTGATGTTAAGCAATACCTTGCTAACCAAAGACAGGGAACTCACAAAGCGAAAGAGCGTAATGAGGTTGCTGGAAGTACACGCAAAATTAAAAAACAAAAAGGTACAGGTACGGCTCGTGCAGGTAGTGCTAAATCTCCAGTTTTTGTTGGGGGAGGTACTATCTTCGGACCAAGACCAAGAAGTTATTCGTTCAAATTGAATAAAGGTTTAAAAAGATTAGCTCGTAAATCGGCTTTATCTTTAAAGGCTAAAGAATCGAATTTGATCGTTATTGAGGATTTCAACTTTGATACACCAAGCACTAAAAATTTCCTTAGTGTATTGAGTGCTTTAGGGTTAGAAGGTAAAAAATCCTTATTCGTGTTGGGTGATACAAATAAAAATGTATATTTGTCGTCACGCAATTTAAAAGCCTCTAAGGTTGTAACATCCTCAGAATTAAGTACTTATAGCATTTTAAACGCTAATAATTTAGTGCTTACTGAAGGTTCTGTAGAGGGAATTGTTGAAAATTTAAGTAAATAACAGAGCCATGAGTATCATAATTAAACCTATTATTACCGAAAAAGTGACCAAAGATGGTGAACTTTTTAATCGTTTTGGTTTCGTTGTAGATAAGAGAGCCAACAAAGTTGAAATTAAAAAGGCTGTTGAGGCTGCTTATGGCGTTACCGTTGTTGAAGTAAATACGATGAATGTACGTCCTGATCGTTCTACTAAATATACAAAAAGTGGATTGATTCAAGGAAAAACAGCTTCTTACAAGAAAGCTATCGTTCAAGTACAAGAAGGAGAAACAATTGATTTTTATTCTAATATCTAATTAAACAATGTCAGTTAGAAAATTAAAACCTATTACCCCTGGCCAGCGTTTTAGAGTCGTGAATGGTTTTGACGCCATCACAACTGATAAGCCGGAGCGTTCATTACTCGCACCGAAAAAAAGCTCAGGTGGTAGAAATAGTCAAGGAAAAATGACCATGCGTTATACAGGCGGTGGTCACAAACAAAGATATCGTATTATCGATTTCAAAAGAAGCAAGTTTGGTATCCCTGCAACCGTTAAGTCGATTGAGTATGATCCAAACCGAACTGCCTTTATCGCATTATTAGCTTATGCTGATGGAGAAAAAACCTACATCATTGCTCAAAATGGTCTTCAAGTAGGTCAGACAGTAACTTCAGGAGAAAATGCTGCTCCTGAAATCGGAAACACTTTACCGTTAAGCAAAATTCCTTTGGGAACTGTAATTTCATGTATTGAATTACGTCCAGGTCAAGGAGCTATCATTGCTCGTTCAGCGGGTACTTTCGCTCAATTAATGGCGAGAGACGGTAAGTATGCGACCATTAAAATGCCTTCAGGTGAAACACGTTTAATACTGTTAACATGTATGGCTACTATTGGAGCAGTTTCTAACTCTGACCACCAATTGATCGTATCTGGTAAAGCAGGTAGAAGCAGATGGTTAGGTAGAAGACCAAGAACAAGACCAGTAGCGATGAACCCAGTTGATCACCCAATGGGAGGTGGTGAAGGACGTTCTTCAGGAGGTCACCCACGTTCTAGAAAAGGTCTACCAGCTAAAGGATATAGAACACGTTCTTTAGTTAATCCAAGTAACAAGTATATTGTTGAACGCAGAAAGAAATAATTAGATAGACATGGCACGTTCATTAAAGAAAGGACCTTACGTTCACTATAAATTAGAAAAGAAAGTTTTAGAAAACGCTGAGAACGGGAATAAAAATGTGGTTAAGACTTGGTCTAGAGCCTCAATGATTACCCCAGACTTCGTTGGACAAACAATCGCAGTTCACAATGGTCGCCAGTTCGTTCCAGTTTATGTAACTGAGAACATGGTAGGTCATAAGTTAGGAGAATTTTCACCAACAAGATCTTTTAGAGGTCATGCTGGAGCTAAAAATAAAGGTAAAAAATAAGAAGAAATGGGAGTTCGTAAAAGAAATACAGCAGACGCAAGAAAAGAGGCGAATAAGTCTTTGGCATTTGCTAAGTTAAATAACTGCCCTACTTCACCTAGAAAAATGCGCTTAGTAGCAGACTTGGTAAGAGGTCAGAAAGTGGAAAGAGCACTTAGTATCCTAAGATTTAGCTCAAAAGAAGCTTCAAGAAAATTGGAAAAATTGTTATTATCTGCAATCAATAACTGGGAGCAGAAAAACAGTGAAGGCAATGTTGCTGAAGCAGGCTTATTTGTAAAAGAGATCAAAGTTGACGGTGGTGTAATGTTGAAAAGATTACGTCCAGCTCCACAAGGTCGCGCACACAGAATCAGAAAACGTTCAAACCACGTAACTATCGTGTTAGGACAAGTAGATAACACACAAAGTAATTAATAAACAGTATGGGACAAAAGACAAATCCAATTGGAAATCGCCTTGGTATCATCAGAGGATGGGATTCAAACTGGTATGGTGGAAATGATTACGGCGATAAAATCGCTGAAGATTATAAAATCAGAAAGTATATCCACGCTCGTTTATCAAAAGCTAGTGTATCAAAAGTAATCATCGAGAGAACTTTAAAGCTTGTAACCGTTACTATCACTACGGCTCGCCCAGGTATCATTATTGGTAAAGGCGGTCAAGAGGTAGACAAGTTAAAAGAAGAACTTAAGAAAATTACGGATAAAGAGGTTCAAATTAACATCTTTGAAATTAAAAGACCTGAGCTAGATGCTTTCTTAGTAGCTTCTAGTATCGCTCGTCAAATCGAGAGTCGTATTTCATACCGTAGAGCGATCAAGATGGCTATTGCCGCTGCAATGCGTATGAATGCGGAAGGAATCAAAGTAATGATTTCAGGTCGTTTGAATGGTGCTGAAATGGCGCGTTCAGAAAATTTCAAAGAAGGACGTATTCCTCTATCCACTTTCAGAGCCGATATTGATTATGCTTTGGCTGAATCTCACACTACTTACGGTAGAATGGGTATCAAAGTATGGATCATGAAAGGTGAAGTTTACGGAAAACGCGATTTATCTCCATTAGTAGGCATGGACAAAAAACAAGCTGCTGGTGGTAAAGGTGATGCACCAAGAAATGGTAAGTCAGGTAAATCGGGAGGTGCCCGTAAAAGAAAGTAATTTTTTAAACTAAAGAAAAATGTTACAGCCTAAAAGAACAAAATACCGTAAGGTACAGAAAGGTAAAATGAAAGGGGTATCTCAAAGAGGTCACGTACTTTCTAACGGAATGTTTGGTATCAAATCTATGGATTCAGCATTTTTAACATCCCGTCAAATCGAGGCTGCCCGTATCGCTGCTACCCGTTACATGAAGCGTGAAGGACAGTTATGGATTAAGATCTTCCCGGATAAACCAATTACCAAAAAACCACTTGAAGTACGTATGGGTAAAGGTAAAGGTGCCGTTGAATACTGGGCTGCCGTTGTAAAACCAGGCAGAATCATGTTTGAAGTAGGAGGGGTGCCTCTGTCAGTAGCCAAAGAAGCTTTACGTTTAGCTGCTCAGAAACTTCCTGTGAAAACTAAGTTTGTTGTTGCAAGAGATTTCGAAGCATAATCAAGTAATTATTATGAAACAATCAGAAATTATCAATCTGTCTACAGCTGAGTTGCAAACAAAACTTGGTGAATTGAAAAAGTCTTATGCTGATTTAAGAATAGCACACGCTATTTCTCCAATCCAAAATCCACTTCAAATTCGTTCTATGCGAAGAGCTGTGGCAAGATTGGCAACTGAATTAAGCAAAAGAGAGTTACAATAATTGTAATATCCGCTGAACGATGGAAAAAAGAAATTTAAGAAAAGAAAGAGTTGGTGTAGTTACTAGCAACAAAATGGCGAAATCCATTGTAGTTGCTGAGACAAAAAAAGTAAAACACCCTTTATATGGTAAGTTCGTGTTAAAGACAAAGAAATATGTTGCACACGACGAAAAAAATGACTGTAACATTGGTGATACAGTACGAATCATGGAGACTCGTCCATTAAGTAAAACCAAATGTTGGAGATTAGTTGAAATCATTGAAAGAGCGAAGTAATCATGGTACAACAGGAAAGTAGATTAAAAGTTGCGGATAACACAGGCGCTAAAGAAGTGCTAACCATCCGCGTGTTAGGAGGAACGAAACGTCGTTATGCCTCTGTTGGAGATAAAATTGTAGTTTCTATCAAAGACGCCACACCAAACGGTAACGTGAAAAAAGGTGCGGTTTCTACTGCAGTTGTTGTACGTACCAAAAAAGAAGTACGCAGAGCCGATGGTTCTTACATCAGATTTGACGATAACGCATGTGTATTGTTAAATGCTGCTGGAGAAATGAGAGGTACGCGTGTTTTTGGTCCGGTTGCCAGAGAGCTTCGTGAGAAGCAATTCATGAAAATTGTATCATTGGCACCTGAAGTGCTTTAATTCGATTGATGATGACAAAGATTAAAATTAAATCAGGAGACGTAGTAAAAGTTATCGCAGGTGACCATAAAGGTGCTGAAGGTAAAGTAGTACGTGTAATCCGTGAAGATAATAAAGCTATCGTGGAAGGTGTGAATATGGTTTCCAAACACACTAAACCAAGTGCTAATAATCCTCAAGGCGGTATTGTTAAGAAAGAAGCTCCTATTCACATTTCTAACTTAGCTTTGGTTGATCCAAAATCAAAAGAAGCTACAAAAGTTGGATTCAAAGCTGAAGGAGATAAGAAAGTAAGATTTTCAAAAAAATCTAATCAAGTATTATAGTTATGGCATATATTCCAAGACTAAAACAAGAATATAAGAGTCGCGTAGTCGCTGCTCTTAAAGAAGAATTCGGTTACAAAAATGTTATGCAAGTTCCAAAACTTGAAAAGATTGTTGTAAGCCGTGGAGTAGGTGCAGCTGTATCTGATAAAAAATTAGTAGATCACGCTGTTGAAGAGTTAACAAAAATTACTGGCCAAAAGGCATTAGCTACTATCTCTAAGAAAGACGTTGCTTCTTTCAAATTGAGAAAAGGTATGCCAATTGGTGCTAAAGTAACTTTACGTGGAGAAAGAATGTATGAATTTTTAGATCGTTTGATCACTTCTGCATTACCACGTGTACGTGACTTTAACGGAATTAAAGCTAACGGATTCGACGGAAGAGGAAATTACAATTTAGGTGTTACTGAACAAATCATTTTCCCTGAAATTGATATTGATAAAGTAAACAAAATTGCAGGTATGGATATTACCTTTGTAACTTCTGCTGCTACAGATAAAGAAGCAAAATCATTACTAGCTGAATTAGGTTTACCTTTTAAAAAGAATTAAGATATGGCTAAAGAATCAATGAAAGCCCGCGAGGTAAAAAGACAAAAAACCGTTGCGAAATATGCTGAGAAAAGAAAAGCTCTTTTGGAAGCTGGCGATTATGAAGGATTGCAAAAGTTACCTAAAAACGCGTCACCTGTACGTTTACACAATCGTTGTAAATTAACAGGTCGTCCAAGAGGGTATATGCGTCAATTCGGTATTTCACGTGTAACTTTCCGTGAAATGGCCAACCAAGGATTAATTCCAGGGGTGAAAAAAGCTAGTTGGTAAAAAATAGTTTAATGGGTTAAAGGTTCGCTGGACTGAGGGTTCAGCGAAAACCATAACCACAAATAAATCAATATGTATACAGATCCAATTGCCGATTTTCTTACGAGAATTAGAAATGCAGCAAAGGCCAATCACAAAGTGGTTGAGATTCCTGCTTCTAATATGAAGAAAGAAATCACAAAAATTTTATTTGATCAAGGATATATCCTTAGTTACAAATTTGAGGACAATACCGTTCAGGGTACCATCAAAATCGCTCTTAAGTATGACAAAGACACTAAAGAGTCCGTAATTAGAGATATCCAAAGAATTAGTAAACCAGGTTTACGTAAATATGCCGGTGCTGCTAAATTACCTCGAATCTTAAATGGTTTAGGTATTGCTATTGTTTCTACATCAAAAGGTTTGATGACAGGTAAACAAGCTAGACAGCTTAATGTTGGTGGAGAAGTTATTTGTTACGTATACTAATAAAAAGGGGAAACGATGTCAAGAATAGGTAAAAGCCCAATTACAATCCCAGCGGGTGTAGAGGTAACTCTAGGCGAAGGTGTGATTACAGTAAAAGGAAAATTAGGTCAACTTACACAGGAGTTTTCAGACGTAACTGTAAAAGTTGAAGGTGATCAAATCACAGTTGAAAGATCATCTGACTACAAAGATCAAAGATCAAAACACGGTTTATACCGCGCATTAATCAGTAACATGGTTACAGGTGTATCTACCGGTTTTACCAATGAATTGGAACTAGTAGGGGTTGGATATAGAGCTTCTAACACAGGTCAAAAATTAGACTTAGCGTTAGGATACTCTCACAATATTGTTTTAGATATCGCTCCAGAGGTGGTAGTTGAAACAATCTCTGAAAAAGGTAAAAACCCTATCGTAAAACTTACTTCTTTTGATAAACAACTTTTAGGTCAGGTTACTGCGAAAATCCGTGGATTCCGCAAACCAGAACCATACAAAGGAAAAGGTATCAAGTTTGTAGGTGAAGTATTAAGAAGAAAAGCAGGTAAATCAGCTTAAAAATAAAGGTTATGTCATTATCAAAATCTGAAAGAAGACAAAGAATTCAGTTCAGAATCAGAAAGATTGTGAAAGGTACTGCTACCCAACCACGACTTTCTGTATTCAGAAGTAATAAAGAAATCTATGCACAGCTCATAGACGATGTAAATGGTGTTACTTTATTAGCTGCTTCATCTAGAGATAAGGGAGTAGATATTAAAGGTACTAACGTTGAGATCGCTGAACAAGTTGGAAAACTAGTTGGTGAAAAAGCGTTGAAAGCCGGAATCGATACGATAACTTTCGATCGTGGAGGTTATTTATACCATGGACGTGTTAAATCATTAGCAGAAGGCGCTAGAGCTGCTGGACTAAAATTCTAATTTATGTACAAGTACAAAAATATCGAACTAGTAAAACCCAGCGGACTAGAGTTGAAAGACCGTTTGGTAAGTGTTAATCGTGTAACTAAAGTTACTAAAGGAGGTAGAGCATTTGGTTTCTCTGCTATCGTAGTAGTTGGTGACGAAAACGGCGTGGTAGGACACGGATTAGGAAAATCTAAAGATGTTTCTGAAGCTATTGCAAAAGCAGTAGAAGATGCAAAGAAAAACTTAGTTAGAATTCCTTTGAGTGGTCAATCTGTACCACACGAACAGAAAGGTAAATTTGGTGGAGCTCGCGTTTATTTAATGCCTGCATCTCACGGTACCGGAGTTATTGCCGGTGGTGCTGTTCGTGCCGTATTAGAATCTGTAGGTATTCACGATGTATTGTCTAAGTCCCAAGGATCATCCAATCCTCACAATGTAGTAAAAGCAACTTTTGATGCTTTATTACAAATGAGAAGCGCAGCTACTGTAGCGAAGCAAAGAGGTGTATCTTTGGATAAAGTTTTTAAAGGATAATTCGCTATGGCAAAGTTATTAGTAAAACAAGTAAGAAGTCAGATCAACTGCCCTCAATCTCAAAAAAGAGGTTTAGTTGCTTTAGGTCTTCGTAGAATAGGACAAGTTGTGGAGCATGAGTCTAACCCAGCTATCCTTGGAATGATAAATAAAGTTAAACACTTAGTTTCCGTTGAGGAAGTTAAATAACACGATACGTTATGAATTTAAGTAACTTACAACCTGCTGCAGGTTCTACGCATAACCAAAACAAAAGAGTTGGTCGTGGTGAAGGTTCCGGAAAAGGAGGTACTTCTACAAGAGGTCACAAAGGAGCTAAGTCACGTTCAGGTTACTCTAAGAAAATTGGTTTTGAAGGTGGTCAGATGCCGCTTCAAAGACGTGTTCCTAAGTTTGGTTTCAAAAACATCAACAGAGTAGAATATCAAGGTGTAAATCTTGATACACTTCAAGCTTTGGTAGATAACGGAATAGTTACGGATACTGTAGATTTTACAGTGTTGGTAGAAAATCGTTTGGCTACTAAAAATGAACTTGTAAAAGTTCTAGGTAGAGGTGAATTGAAAGCAAAATTAAAAGTAACTGCACACAAATTTACTGCAACTGCTAAAGCGGCTATCGAAGCGGCTGGTGGAGAAGCTGTAACTTTATAATATTCTGACTTTATGAAGAATTTTATTGAATCAATTAAGAGTGTTTGGAGAATCGAAGAGTTGAAAAACCGTATCGTATTCACTTTAGGTTTACTATTAGTGTATCGTTTTGGTGCTCACGTAACTCTTCCCGGTATCGACGCAAATCAATTAGCAAGCTTGGCGGGCCAAACTGATAAAGGTCTTGGATCTATCCTTGACATGTTTACGGGTGGAGCCTTCTCAAAAGCTTCTGTTTTTGCATTAGGTATCATGCCTTACATCTCTGCGTCAATTGTAGTTCAATTAATGGGGATTGCAATTCCTTATCTTCAAAAGTTACAGAAGGATGGTGAAAGCGGGAGAAAGAAGTTAAATCAGATTACCCGCTGGTTAACCATCGGTATTACCTTGTTACAAGGACCTGGTTACATCTATAACCTATACCAAACCATTCCTTCAAGTGCCTTTTTATTAGGTTTTGATTCATTTGCATTCTTATTTTCTTCTGTGTTAATCTTGACAACAGGTACAATTTTTGCCATGTGGTTAGGAGAAAAAATTACAGATAAAGGAATTGGAAATGGTATCTCCCTGTTAATCATGGTCGGAATTTTAGCCCGATTACCACAAGCTCTTATTCAAGAGTTCTCATCTCGTGTGACAAATAATAATGGCGGACCAATGCTTTTGGTTTTAGAAATTGTTGTTTGGTTGTTGGTAATTATCGCTTGTGTACTGTTAGTAATGGCCGTTAGAAAAATTCCTGTACAATACGCTCGTAGAACAACTGCTGGTGAATTTGAACAGGATGCTACAGGTGGCAATAGACAATGGATTCCATTGAAACTTAATGCATCTGGAGTTATGCCAATCATCTTTGCTCAGGCAATTATGTTCATTCCTGGTGTTGTGGCAGGTTTGTCAAAATCAGATACGTCACAATCCATTGCTGGTGCTTTCAGTAACATTTTTGGTTTGTGGTATAATGTTGTTTTTGCATTACTAATCAT